>JABWBQ010000134.1 GCA_013360395.1 Flavobacteriales bacterium | reverse complement strand
CGCGCGTTCAGCGTGATGGCATTGGCCGTGCCGGCCGCGCTGGCCCAGTGCACCGTTCCGCGCTGCGCGTCGCCGAGCGTGATCAGGTCGCCCTCCGCGGAAGGTGCCGCGAGGCCTTGCACCTGGCGCTGTGCGCTGTCGCCGGCGGTGAATCGCAGGGGGGCGTCCAGGTGCACTTGCGCCGAGGCCCCGCCCAGGCCGCAGGTCGCGAGAAACAGCAGGATCGTTCTCATCGGTCGGCGCAGCATCGGTAGGAGAGCACGGTGATCGGCACCCGCGTGCTGCCCGAGAGGCAGTCCGGCAGGAAGGTGTTGTTGTTCAACCCGATGGACTTGGCATCATTGGCGCTGTTGGCGGCATGGTCCACCCATTCGTAGTCCACGATGCTGTTCAGCAGGATGCCGTTCGGCAGGGTGCAGGCGGCGATCCACTCCCCGAAGGTGCAGAGCCGCAACTGGCGCGTGGCGCATCCGTTGGCCGCGGCGTAAAAGTTGGCCGAGGGCGTGGGCAGCCGTTCGATGCACACGTCGCGGGAAGCGGGGAACAGGCCGGGGGGGCAGGGGCTGGGCAGGGGCGAGATCACCTGCCACGCCGCGCCGTCGTACACCAGGTCCACGGGGATGCCGGCCGTCAGGTCGGCGCTGTCCAGGGGCACGGTGGCGTACTTCACCAGGGGCACCGCACCGGTCCCCGGCAGGGCGAGCGTCACCGCGCCGGTGTTGGTGCTGTCGGGCACCACGGTGATCCGCAGCAGCTCGCCGCCCAAGGGCAGGGCCTGCAAGGGCCAGTCCCCGGTGAGCGCGTTCACCCCTTGCGCCCTGATCCAGGTGGCCCGATGCTCGCGTTCGGCGAAGGCCGGGGTGCCGTCGGTGGCCTCCCGGGGTGCGGCAAGGCCTGTGACGTGGCGGTCGATGGTGCTGTCACCGGTGAGCTCCAGCCGCACGGGCAGGTCCCATTGGCCGCAGGCCAGCGATGCGGTCAGAACAGGCAGGGCGAGGAAGAGCGCGCGCATCATGGGTGCAGGAACCTGAGGCTCCGCCCGTCGTCGGTGCGCAGCACGTATGCGCCAGCAGGCAGGGCTGCAAGCGGGATGATGTGGCGTTGGGTGCGGTGGGCCAGGTCCTGGCGAAGCACCACCCGGCCGGTGGCATCGAGCACCGTCAGGCCGCGGAAGCCGGGGCCGTGGTCAAGCAGCTCCAGGTGGTCGGTGGCGGGCACCGGGCCGGCGTGCAGTCCGGCATCGGATGCGCTCGCCTGCACGTGCGTGCCCAGGCTTCCATCGAACAGGGTGAACGTGCCCAGGCTGTCCAACAGGAAGGCGGACACGGTGGTCTGCGGCATGTTCACCGCGCTGGGGAGGCCCAGCCAGATGCTGTCGCCCTGCCGCGCGGTGTAGATCATCAGGTCCGCTTCGGCGATGCCCTGCAGTTCGGTGGGGTCGTAGCGCAGCCCGATCTCCGCGGCCAGGCCCGTGTTCACCTGCGCGGTCACCCGGTACCATCGGGCGATGCCCGAGGCCCCGCTCGTGTCCGCAAGCACCGTGTGCCCCCGCAGCACCGTAAGGCTGTCCAGGGCCAGGGCCGCGGCGAGGGTGAACCCGAGACCGCCGGGTTCCAGCCCCGCGGGCGGTGCCGTCACCACCAGGTCGATCCGTTCGGTGCCCGTGCCGGTGATGGGCGATCCCTGCACCTCGGCCACGGCGGCCGTGGGCGCCAGCACCACCGCGCCGTCGTTCACCAGGGAGGCGCCCGGCCCCACGTCCAGCGTGAGGCTGTCCGGGATCCGGAGGGTGGTGCCGGGCAGCACCTGCATCGTGGTGCCCGGTCGAAGGAACGCCTGGGCCGCCAGCCCGCCCGGGGTGAGGACGGCGAGCAGGAGCACGGCCAGGGCGTTGCGCATACGGGCAAAAGTAGCAGGGCCGGCAAGTGCCCCATGCCCTCCCCGCAAGTACCTTCGCCGCAACGCCACCGCCATGGACCTGATGGGCCTGATCGCCGACCAACTGGGTTTCTTCACCCCGCAGGACCTGCCGGGGCTTGCACTGGCCGTGTTGCTGGCCGCGGCCATGGCCTTCGGGGCCGCGCGTCTGGCCGGGGCTTCCGGCGCGGAAGCCCGGCGCCTGGTGTTGTGGGCGGCCGTGGCGGCGTTGGGGGTGGCCCTGGTGAAGGGCTCGGTCCCGTTCA
>JABWBQ010000021.1 GCA_013360395.1 Flavobacteriales bacterium | reverse complement strand
ACGGCGGCAAGCAGGCGGCGGAGCAGCGGCGCGTCCACCGCTGGCTGGTCCACCGGTTGCAGGTAGCAGTAGGGGGCATCGGGCAGGGCGGACATGCCGGCGCGCAGGCTGCGCCACTTGCCCTGCGGCGGCGCGTGGATCGGCACCACCAGCAGGCCCCGGGCATGGGCGATATCCTCCGCGCGACCGCCGAGCAGGCCGCCGTTCAGCACCAGCACGATGCGCCGCACTCCCGCCTCGCGGTAGGCGTCCACGATGCGTTCCAGGAAGGAGCGGCCCTCCCCGGCATCCAGCAGGGCCTTGGGGCGCCCCATGCGGCGGGACGCTCCGCCGGAGAGGATCACACAGGCCGGGCTGTCCGTGGCGTTCATGCGGCCGTTCGTTCGGTTCGTGCCAAGGTACCGAGGAGCGGGGATGGAAATATGATGGAGGTCATGGATGGGGCATTGCCGCAGGCCGGATGCCAGCGGCGGCCAGGTGTTTGTAAAAGTGCCTGTGCGAGGATGAACCTGCGCGGAATGCGTTACGGGGGCGGTCAGGTCGGGATATGGTCAATATGACGTAAATCATAAAACAAGCCCACGAACGCCCCTACTTTGGCACGGCCCTCCGGCCATGTGCAGCTGCGCGTGCGGCGATGGTCAGGGAGCAGTGATCGGACCGACCATGACGCCACTCGAGGAGATCATCAGCACCTGCCGCCAGCTTGCCTTCGACCTGAACTTCAGCCGTGCCAAGGCGTGGAAGGCGCAGGACCCGCAGCGCGTGCTGGTGGGTTTCACGCCCATCTACTTCCCGCGTGAGGTGGTGCACGCCGCCAAGGGGCTGGCCGTGGGCATCCTGGGCGCTGGCGACCGCAAGCCCATCATCAAGGGCGATGCCTACTACCAGTCCTACATCTGCCACATGCCGCGCGGCATCGTGGAGCTGGCGCTGGACGGCAACCTGGACGGGTTCGACGGCTTCGTCTTCCCCAGCATCTGCGACGTGATGCGCAACCTCAGCGGCATGTTCCAGCTGATGGGCAAGGGGCGTTTCGCCAAGTACATGGACTTCCCGCAGAACTTCCGCGCGGAGATCGGCGGGGCGTTCTACAAGGCCGAGATGGAGGATGTGCTGCGGCGCATCGAGGCGATCAACGGCGTGCAGGTCACCGCCGACGCCCTGGACCGCTCCATCGCCCTGTACGACCGCAACCGGGCGATGCTGGCGGCGATCTACGACATCCGGCAGGACCATCCCTGGCGCCTGGCCTACGAGGACCTGTACTGCATCATGCGGGCGGGCCTGGTGATGCCGGTGGAGGAGCACAACGCCATGCTGGAGCAGGTGCTGGAGGCCATCGGGCGGGAGCGCGGTGTGCCCGAGGACCGCATCAAGGTGGTGGTGGCCGGCGCGTTCTGCGAGCAGCCGCCGCTGGGCCTGATCAAGACCATCGAGGCCGCCGGGTGCTACGTGGTGGACGACGACTTCCTGCTGGGTTCGCGCTGGATCGAGGGCGCCGTGGGTGGTGGGAACGGCGATCCGCTGGCCGCCATCGCCGACGCCTACCTCACGCGCAGCGTGCAGAGCAGCGTGGTGTACGACGTGGGGAACCCCAAGGAGAAGCGCCTGCTGGACCTCGCCAGGCGCCGCGGCGCCGACGGGCTGGTGTTCGCCGCGCCCAGCTTCTGCGATCCGGCGCTGCTGGACCAGCCGCTCTACTTCCACCAGTGCGAGAAGGAGGGCGTGCGCTACGTGCAATTCCAGTACAACGAGAACACCGGCCAGTTCAAGGTGATCAAGGAGCAGGTGGGCGCCTTCGCCGACAGCATCAAGCTGTGGGAAGGGGAGGCCGCCACTGCATGACAAGGACCGAAGGACCCCAACAACAACGGACCCATGGCGAAACCGACCGCACCCGTCGAGAAGGAGCGCAGCATGATCATGCAGAAGGAGATGGTCGAGGGCCTCTTCAAGGAGCTCGCCACGGCGCGCGAGAAGGGGCGCAAGGTGGTGTACACCTTCGTGCCCGGCAACCTGTCGGAGCTGATCCGCGCCTTCGACATGCTGCCGGTGTACCCCGAGATCAACGCCCTGCAGAGCGGCATGCGCAAGAAGAGCGCCGCCTTCATCCGCGATGCGGAGAAATGGGGCCACAGCGAGGACGTGTGCACCTACGTGAAGTGCGACATCGGCATGATGCTCAACGGCAACGTGGGCCCCACGGGGCAGAAGCTGCCCGAGCCCGACCTGCTGCTGCTGAGCTACACCGGCTGCTTCACCTTCATGAAGTGGTTCGAGAACCTGGAGCGCCTCTACCCCAACGCCGAGATCGCCATGCTGCACACGCCCTACCAGGAGGGCGGCCGCATCACCGACGAGATGCGGCAGTACATGGTGAAGCAGTTGCGCGAGGAGGTGATCCCCAAGTTCGAGAAGGTCTCCGGGAAAAAGTTCGATGAGGCGCGCCTGGCCGGGATCCTGGCGAACAGCAAGCGCACCGACGACCTGATCACCGAGATCTTCGCACAGAGCCGGCAGCGCCCCTCGCCCATCGACGCCTACTTCGCCGGGGTGTATTACATCGGGCCGATCAACATCGGCTTCCGGGGCACCCCCGAGGCCGTCACCTACTACGAGGAGCTGCTGAAGGAGATCAAGCAGCGCGCGGCCGAGGGCAGGGGGCCGGTGACGCCCGAGGGCGAGATCAAGGAGGAGAAGTACCGCCTGGTGGTGGAGGGGCCGCCCAACTGGACCAGCTTCCGCGAGTTCTGGAAGCTGTTCCACGACCAGGGCGCCGTGATCGTGGCCAGCAGCTACACCAAGGTGGGCGGCGTGTACGACCTGGGCTTCCGCCACGACCCCGCGCGGCCCCTGGAGACCCTGGCCGAGTACTGCATGAACTGCTACACCAACATGAACCTGCCCCAGCGCATCGACCTGCTGGGCAAGTGCATCACCGAGTACCAGGCCGACGGCTTCCTGATCAACTCCATCAAGAGCTGCAACAGCTTCAGCGCCGGCCAGCTCATGATCATGCGCGACCTGGAGGACAAGCTGGAGATCCCCGTGGGCTTCATCGAGAGCGACCTGGTGGACCCGCGCTACTTCTCGTATTCCAACATCAAGAACCGCCTGGACTCCTTCTTCCAGATGCTGGCGCAGCGCAAAGTGCTCGCCACCGCCTGAACGGGACGTCCCAACCGCAAGCACCATGGCAGACTACTTCCTTGGGATCGACCTGGGATCCACCACCAGCAAGGCCATCATCATCAACGACCGCGACGAGGTGGTGGGCAAGGGCATCACCAACACGCGCGCCAACTACGAGGTGGCCGCCGAGATCGCCAAGGTGCAGGCGCTGTACAACGCGCGCTTCCACCTGTTGAAGCAGGCCCTCGCTGCGGAGATCGCCGCCGACCCGGCCTTTGCACGCTACGCCGCCGACCTCGACGCCGCCTTCCAGTTCGTGCAGTTCGAGAGCCGTCTGGAGCGGTTGCGGCGCGAGCTCGCCGAGACCGCGCTGAAGGTGGAGACACGTGTGCCCGCCACCGAGCTGGTGAAGCACGTGCAGGAGATCGCGGACGGCATCCTGGCCACCGGGCGCCGGCGCTACATGGAAGAGGACCTGGGCGGCAAGGGCCAGTTCTTCCGCGACATCGTGGGCGAGGCCTACGCCAAGGCCGTCGAGGAGCGCCCCAAGGAGCTCTTCGAGCCCCTGATGCTGCTGTTCGACAAGAGCATCACCCCGGTGGAGAACGAGATGATGGCGCCCGACTTCAGCGAACTGGTGCATCAGGCGCAGGCCATGCTCGAGCGCTACCACGCCGAGAAGGCGGCACCCGACGAGGCCGCCGCATTGCGCAGGGCCGCCGGGGCCTTCACCGCAGCGATCGACCGGGTGGCCGCCGAGGAGCTCAACATCGCCCGCATGGTGGGCACCGGCTACGGCCGCGCCCTGCTGCCCTTCCCCGAGGACTGCATCCGCAGCGAGATCCTGTGCCATGCCTTCGGCGCACATGCGGTCTTTCCCAAGACACGCACCGTGCTCGACATCGGCGGGCAGGACACCAAGGCCATCCAGGTGGACAGCCACGGCCTGGTGACCAGCTTCCACATGAACGACCGCTGTGCCGCCGGCTGCGGCCGCTACCTGGGCTACATCGCCGACGAGCTCAACATCTCCCTGAACGAGCTGGGGCCCATGGCCATGAAGGCCGAGAAGGAGGTGACCATCTGCAGCACCTGCACGGTGTTCGCCGGCGCCGAGCTGCGCGAACTGCTCAACGTGGGCGAACGGCGTGAGGACATCCTGGCCGGCCTGCACAAGGCCATCGTCATGCGCGCCCTGTCGCTGCTGGCCCGCAGCGGTGGCGTCAAGAACGAGTTCACCTTCACCGGCGGGGTGGCCCGCAACGACGCCGTGCTGCACTATGTGAGCGACATGGTGCGCCGCAACTACGGGCAGGACCTCACCATCAACGTGCACACCGACTCCATCTTCATGGGGGCGCTCGGCGGCGCCATGTTCGCCCGCCGCAACATCAAGGCCGACCTGCCCGCCGCCGCCAAGGGCGCCAAGGCCGGGGCCGAGGAGAACGAAGGCATGGCATGAGCCTCCGCAGCGTCACCGTCCTGGGTGCGGGCCTGATCGGCCGCACCATTGCGCAAGGCCTCGCCGGGCGCTTCGCGGTGACCTGCGCCGACCGCGATCCCGCCGCCCTGGACCGCATCGCCCGCGATCCGCACATCACCACCGCGGTGGTGGACGTGAGCGATGCCGCCGCATTGAACCGCCTGCTGGAGCCCACCGAACTGGTGATCGGCGCGGTGCCCGGCCACCTGGGCCACCGGACGCTGGAGACCGTCATCACCGCCGGGAAGAACGTGGTGGACATCAGCTTTTTCCCGGAGGACCCCTTCACGCTGGACGACCTGGCGCGGCGCATGAACGTGACGGCCGTGGTGGACTGCGGCGTGGCGCCGGGCCTTTGCAACATCATCGCCGGCCATCACGACGCGGAACGTCCGCTGGTGCGTTACGAATGCCTGGTGGGCGGTCTGCCGCGCACGCGCCAGCTGCCCTGGGAGTACAAGGCGGTCTTCAGCCCGGCCGATGTGCTCGAGGAATACACGCGTCCGGCGCGGCTGGTGGAACACGGCACCGCGGTCACGCGCGAGGCGCTCAGCGAAGTGGAGGCCGTGGACATCGACGGCCTCGGCACCCTGGAAGCGTTCAACACCGACGGGCTGCGCACCCTGCTGCACACCATGCCCCACGTGCCGTTCATGAAGGAGAAGACCCTGCGCTATCCGGGCCATGCCGAACGGATGCGCATCCTGCGCCACGCCGGCCTTTTCGGCACCGGGCCCGTGGAGGTGCAGGGTGCCCGCGTGGTGCCCCGGGCGCTCACCGCCCGTCTGCTCTTCGCCCAGTGGGAGCTCGGACCGGGCGAGGAGGACCTCACCGTGATGCGGGTGACCGTGGAGGACGACCGCGAGCGGCACGTGTACCACCTGCTGGACCGCATGGACGACCGGGGCACCACTTCCATGGCGCGCACCACCGGCCACACCTGCATCGCCGCCGCGCTCCTGGTGGCCGACGGCCGCTATCGCATGCCCGGCATCAACGCGCCCGAACGCCTCGGCGCCGACGCCGGATGCCACCGTGCCGTGCTCGGGCATCTGCATGCGCAGGGCATCGGCCTGCAACGCACCACCACCGACATCAACGAACCGACATGAACGACAAAGGCATCCTCACCATGGGCGTGGACGTGGGCGGCAGCTACGTGAAGACCGTGCTGATGCGGTACGACCAGGCCACGGGCGACCACCGGCTGTTCGACCGGCAGGTGGAGAAGATCCGCAAGCGCAACCCCAAGGACGTGGTGGTGGACGCCGTCGCCATGGTCCTGGAACGCAACGCGCTGGACTACGAGCGCGACATCGCCTACCTGGCCAGCACGGGCGAAGGGGAGCTGGTGGAACGCAAGACCGGCCACTTCTACAGCATGACCACCCACGCCCGGGGCGGCCTCTTCCTCTGCCCCGGTGCGCGCACCGTGGTGGACATGGGGGCACTGTACGTGCGGGCCATCAGCATCGACGAGCGCGGCCGGGTGCTGGACTACAAGATGACCGGGCAGTGCGCCAGCGGCTCGGGCCAGTTCATCGAGAACATCTCGCGCTACCTGGGCCTCTCCATCGACGAGGTGGGGCCCATCAGCCTCAAGAGCGACAAGCCCGAGCTGCCCTCGGGCATCTGCGCCGTGCTCGCCGAGACCGACGTGATCAACAGCGTGTCGCGCGGGGTGTCCACCCCCAACATCATCAAGGGCATCCACCTGTCCATCGCCAACCGTTCCATCCGTCTGCTGAGCTCGCTGAAGGCCCAGGAGCCGGTGGCCCTGATGGGCGGCATCGCCATGAACATCGGCATGGTGGACGCCATGGAGGAGCTGAGCAGGGAAGGCAGGAAGCCGCTGCGGATGGTGACCCATCCCGATGCCATCTACAGCGGGGCCATCGGCGCCGCGCTCTGGGGCGGGTACCGGCATCACCGCATCAAGGACCGGGCCGCCGTCGTGGCCGCCTGAAACGCACCGTGCCATGAACCCAGCTCCCGCGCCCCCCCTCCGCTTCCGCAACGTGGCCGAACTGGTGCGCACCAACGCTGCGCGCTTCGCTGACCGGCCCGTGTTCGCCGAGAAGGATGCCGACGGCACCTGGCGCAGCATCACCTGGGGAAGGCTGGGCAGCGACGTGGCCCGGGTGGCCGCGGCCCTGCGTGCCCGCGGCTTCGGCCCCGGCGAGAAGATGGTGCTGTTCTCGCCCAACCGGCTGGACATGCTGCGCATGGAGCTGGCCGTGATGGCCACCGGCGGCATCGCGGTGCCCATCTTCGCCCACTTCAAGCGCGAGACCGCCGAGCTGCTGGTGCGCCACAGCGACGCCCGCCACCTCACCGCCGCAGGGGCCGCGCAGCTGGAGAAGATCGGTCCGGACCTCGGGCTGCGCACCGTGATCTCGCTGGACCCCGTGGGCCCCGGCATGCCGGCGGGCACCATCCCCTTCAGCGCGCTGCTCGCACACCCCGGGGACGGCGGCGCGGCCATGGACATCGCGGTGGACCCCGACGCGCTCTGCCTGAACATGTACACCTCGGGCACCATGGGCGTGCCCAAGTGCGTGCAGCTCAGCCATCGCAACATCCTCTCCCAGCAGGATGCCCTCAGCACCACCGGTTGGTGGAAGCTCGATGAGCACGACCGCTTCCTGTCCTACCTGCCATGGCACCACAGCTTCGGCGGCATCTTCGAGCTGTTCAACGTGCTGTACCGCGGCGCGTGCATGTACCTGGAGTCGTCCTTCGGGCGCGATGCGGCGGAGATCATGGCCAACTGGCGGACGGTGAAGCCCACGGTCTTCTTCAGCGTGCCCAAGGTGTACCAGGCGCTCCACGACCTCAGCCACGAGAGCCCCGAGGCGGGGGCGCTCTTCTTCCACGGCGGGTTGAAGTTCATCTTCACGGCCGCGGCCGCCCTGCCGCAGCGCCTCAGCGACGCGTTCGAGCAGCGCGGCATCCCCGTGATCGAGGGCTGGGGCCTCACCGAGACCGCGCCCTGCTGCACGCTCACCGACCCCGGCGTGAAGCGTGCCACCGGCGTGGTGGGCCAGCCCATACCCGGTGTGCAGGTGCGCATCGACGCCGACGGCGAGGTGCTGGTGCGGGGGCCCAACGTGATGCGCGGCTATTACCGGAACGACGAGGCCAATGCGGGCATCTTCACCGACGACGGCTGGTTCCGCACCGGCGACGTGGGCGAAATGGGGCCCACCGGCCTGCGCATCGTCACCCGCAAGGACCGGATCTTCAAGCTCAGCAACGGCGAGAAGGTGATCCCCACCGACCTGGAGCGCGCCATCGAGGGCAGCTGCCACTACGTCTCCTTCGCCGTGGTGAGCGGCAACGGGCAGGACTATCCCGTGGCCCTGCTCTTCCCCGACCGGCGCCAGCTGGGCAACCCGGACTACAGCGTGACGCCCCTCGACGGCTGCCTGTGCCCGCGCACCCTCGAGGAGCTGCAGCAATGCCTGCGCGGATGCCTGAAGAACGCCAATTGCAGCATCGGCCAGAAGTTCAGCAAAGTGCGCAAGGCCGTGATCATCGATGACGAGCTCAGCCTGGAGAAGAGCACCCTGACCCCCTCCATGAAGGTGGCGCCGGTGAAGGTGCTGGAGACCTACCGCGAACACCTCGACCACCTGTACGACGAGACCGGCATGCCGCCGGAGGACGCGTACGTGATCCGCCTGGACGACGCGGCCGCGAGCACCACCACCCCATGAGCGCACCGGCCTACACCATCCGCAGCACCGACCGGCTCAAGGAGCTCATGGGCGCCTACTTCCAACGGCTGGGATCCGGCGCGGGCAAGGTGGCCTGGTGCACCAGCGTGGGGCCGGCCGAGCTGCTGCGCTCCTTCGGCTTCGAGGTGTACTTCCCGGAGAACCACGGCGCCCTGCTCGGCGCCACCCGCACCGCCATGGACCACATCCCCGAGGCGGTGAAGTGCGGCTACAGCGGCCATGTGTGCTCCTACACCACCAGCGACATCGGGGCCTACCTCCGCAACGAGACGCCCCTGCGCAAGCACTACGGCCTCGAAGGCATCCCCAAGCCCGACCTGATCGCCTACAACACCAACCAGTGCCGCGAGGTGGAGGACTGGTTCACCTTCTTCGCCGACGCCTTCAAGTGCCCCATCGTGGGCATCCACCCGCCGCGCCACCTGGACGAGGTGAGCGACGACGAGGTGCAACTGGTGGTGAAGCAGTTCAAGCGCATGGTCCCGGTGTGCGAGCAGGTGAGCGGGAGGCGCTTCGACGAGGAGCGCTTCCGCGAAACGGTGCGCCTGAGCCGGGAGGCCACGCTCCTGTGGCAGCAAGTGCTTCGCACCAGTGCCGCCGACACGCCGCCGCTGAGCTTCTTCGACGGCACCATCCACATGGGGCCGATCGTGGTGCTGCGCGGCACGCAGGAGGCCCGCGACTACTACGCGCTGCTGCTGGAGGAGCTGCAGGCCAATGTGCAGGCCGGCCGGGGCTTCATCCCCCGTGTGCGCAGCCGCATCTTCTGGGAGGGCATGCCCATCTGGGGCCGGCTGCGCATGCTCAGCGACCTCTTCGCCTCCAACGATGCGGCCGTGGTCGCCAGCACCTATTGCAGCAGCTGGGTCTTCGACCGCTTCGATGAGCACGAGCCCTGGGAGAGCACCGCCCGCGCCTACACCGAGATCTTCATCAACCGCAGCGAGAAGGCCAAGATGGCCATGCTCACCCGCTGGTTCGAGGACTACCGCATCGACGGCATCGTGTACCACGACTCCAAGACCTGCTTCAACAACAGCAACGCCAAGTTCGGCATGCCCCAACGCCTCAGGGCGCTCTCGGGTGTGCCGGCCCTGGTGGTGGAAGGCGACCTGTGCGACATGCGCTTCTTCAGCGACGGGCAGAGCACCACGCGCATCGAGACCTTCCTGGAACAGCTGGCGGAAAGGGAGAGCGTGCGGTAGGCGGGGGCACGGTGCGGGCGGCAAGGGGAGCGACGGCGGGAACACGGCAGGAACGCAAGGCCCGGCGGACGGGCCGAAGGACTAGCGAAGGTGATGGAACACACGACGGACAACGACCGGGGGAGCGGACCGCGCATCGGCATCATCGGCCTGGGGCCGGTGGGCATGGTGCTGGCCACCAAGTTGCGCGAGGCGGGCGCCGAGGTGGCCGTGGTGGTGCGCAACGGCACGAGGGCAAGGCGCATCGCCGAGGACGGCCTGGTGCTGGAGCACGCCCTTGAGGGACATGCCCGGGGCATCACCGTCGTCGACGACATCGCCGGGTTGCGGGACCTCGCGCCCGAGGTGCTGTTCTTCGCCACCAAGACCTACCAGACCGTCGAGGCCGCCGGGGAAGCGCAGGTGCTCAACAGCCCCGGCCTGCTGGTGGTCTCGGCGCAGAACGGCATCGACACCGAGCAGATGCTGGCCGCGGCCTTCGGCGCCGACCGTACCCTGCGCATGGTGGTGAACTTCGCCGGCAGCATCACCGGCCCCAACAGCCTGCGGGTGAACTTCAACCAGCCGCCCAACTACCTGGGCAGCATCGACGACAGCCAGTCCGGGCGCGCGCGCGAACTGGCCGAACTGCTCACCCGTGCGGGCCTGCGCACCGAGGCGGTGGACGGCTTCGAGCTGCTGCGGCGCAGCTGGGAGAAGACCATCCTCAACGCCTCGCTCAGCGCCCTGTGCGGTGTGGGCCGCCTCACCATGGCCGAGGCCATGGACGATCCCGATTCGCGCGAGCTCATCGAACAGGTCATCAGCGAGGCCGTGGCCGTGGCCGAGCACGAGAAGATCCGCTTCCCGGACGACTTCACGCGCCGCTGCATGCGCTACCTGCGCCGCGGCGGCGACCACTTCCCCAGCCTCGCCGTGGACCTGATCCAGGGCCGGCCCACCGAGATCGACCACTTCAACGGCAAGATCGTCGAATACGGCCGCAAGCACTACGTCCGCACCTCGCTCAACCTCACCTTCACCAACATGGTGAAGGCCATGACCAACAAGAACATCATTTCCCGCGTGCCCGGGCCCGTGGGCGACGTGTTCCGCAGGATCCTCGACAAGGGCTTCACCGAGAAGGGCGCCAGCCCGGCCATGTACCGCGAGACCCCGTGCTACCTCGGCGTGGACCTCGGCTCGGCCTTCACCAAGTTCACCGTGACCGATGGCGAAGGGCGCGTGCTCTTCCGCTACGGCCTGCCCACCCTGGGCGCCGACCGCCAGGCGGTGAGCAACGTGATGAAGGCCGTGAGCACCCACTTCCGCATCGTGCACAGCTGCGCCACCGGTTACGGCCGCAAGCATTTCGGTGCCACCGACCTGGTGAAGACCGAGATCAACTGCGCCGCCGCGGGTGTGCAGCACCACGTGCAGGGCGAGCTCAACATCATCGACATCGGCGGGGAGGACATCAAGGTGATCCGCTGCGATGCCCGGGGCGAGGTGGAGAACTTCCACATGAACGACAAGTGCGCCGCCGGCACGGGCGCCTTCCTGAGCGAGATCGCCGAGCGCGCCCGCATCGACATCGGCGAGATGAGCCGGATGGCGGCGCTGAGCACCCACGACAAGGAGCTGAACAGCTTCTGCACCGTGTTCGCCAAGACCGAGATCATGAACTGGATCTTCGACGGCATGCGGCCCGAGGACATCGCGCGCGGCATCTACCTGAGCATCGCCGGCAAGGTGGCCAAGTTGCGCCTTGCGCCGGGTGTCCCCACCGTGATGATCGGCGGGGTGGTGGCGCACCATCCGTACCTGCGCGAACTGCTCCAGGGGAAGCTCGGCGTGGAACTGCATGTGCTGGAGGCGCCCCAGTACGTGGTGTCGTTCGGCGCGGCCCTCATCGCCCGCGACCACCATCGGCGTGCCGCCGCCCGGACGGACACGGCCGCGGCCCCGCCGAAGGCTGTTCCATGACGCATATCATGATCCCGCGCAAGGGACCGTGGTAACATCGCAAGCACGACCAGCGACAGCACCATGAGCGAGATGATGCACCAATGGCGGATGGTGGCCACCGACCAGGCCTTCGTGCGGCATGAACAACCGCTGCCGGTCCCCGGTCCTGGCGAGGCCCTGGTGCGGGTGGCCGGCTGCGGCGTGTGCCACACCGACCTGAGCTTCTGGCACCACGGCGTACAGACCAAGCACCCGCTGCCCCTCACGCTGGGCCACGAGATCAGCGGCACGGTGGTGGCCGGCGATGCGCGGTGGGTGGGCAGGCCCGTGATCGTGCCCGCCGTGCTGCCGTGCGGCGAGTGCGCCCTTTGCCTCCAGGGGCGCAGCAACATCTGCCGCCGCCAGGTGATGCCCGGCAACGACATGCACGGCGGCTTCGCCACCCACATCGTGGTGCCCGACCGCTTCCTCTGCGCGGTGCCCGACGCCGTGCTGGCGCGCTATCCGCTGGAGCAGCTGGCCGTGATCGCCGACGCCATCAGCACGCCCTACCAGGTGGTGAAGCGCTCCGAGCTCGTGCCCGGCGACCTGGCCATCGTGATCGGCGTGGGCGGCGTGGGCATCTACGGCGCGCTCATCGCCCGCATCCTCGGCGCCAAGGTCATCGCCCTCGACATCAGCGATGCGAAGCTGGCCATCGCCCGGGCGCAGGGCGTGGAGGCCACCCTCAACACCTCCGGCATGGACCAGAAGGCCGTGAAGGAGCGCGTGAAGGTGCTCGCCGGCGAGATAGGCGCCCCCAAGCTGGGCTGGAAGATCTTCGAGATCAGCGGCACGCGGGCCGGCCAGGACCTGGCCTTTAACCTCATCACCTACACCAGCACCCTGAGCATCGTGGGCTTCACCATGGACCGTGTGGAAGTGCGCCTGAGCAACCTGATGGCCTTCGACGCCAAGCTCATCGGCACCTGGGGCTGCCGCGCCGAGCTCTACCCCGAGGTGCTCGACCTGATCGCCGACGGGCGGCTCCGCATCGGCGACTTCGTGGAGACCTTCCCCCTCTCGCGCATCAACGAGGTGTTCCAAGGAGCCATCCAGCACAAGTACAGCAAACGGTCGGTGCTGGTGCCCGGCCTGGATTGAACGCACCCCATCCCCATGGAACTGAAGGACCACAACCTCACCCGCACGGCGTACCGGGAGATCCTGTTCGAGAAGCGCCCCTGCCGCGACCACGACGGCTCCGTGGTGCCCGGCCTCTTCAACGCCTGGATCATCCTGAACAACCCCGCCCAGTTCAACAGCTACACCACGCAGGCCGTCAAGGAGGTGACGATGGCCTTCGCCGAGGCCGGCAACGACCGCAGCGTGGTGGCCGTGGTGTTCACCGCCGTGGGCGACAAGGCCTTCTGCACCGGTGGCAACACCAGGGAGTACGCCGAGTACTACGCCGGCAATCCGCAGGAGTACGCGCAATACATGCGGCTGTTCAACGACATGGTGAGCGGCATCCTGAAGTGCGACAAGCCGGTGATCAACCGCGTGAACGGCATGCGCATCGCCGGCGGGCAGGAGATCGGCATGGCGTGCGACTTCACCGTGGCCAGCGACCTGGCCCGCTTCGGGCAGGCCGGGCCCAAGCACGGCAGCGCGGCCATCGGCGGCAGCACCGACTTCCTGCACCTGCACGTGGGCTACGACAAGGCCGCGCAGTCCCTCACGTTCTGCGAGCACTGGAGCGCGCACTACGCGAAGTTCATCGGCCTGGTCACCGAGATCGTGCCCGCCCTGAGGATCGACGGGCGCTACGTCCCCAACCCGCTGGTGGTCACCGACCGCTTCCTGGACGACATGGGCAACATCGTGTACGGCCAGTGGCGCACCGGCGACGAGGCCGCACGGGGCCGTGCGCTGCTGAAACAGGGCACCGTGGACCTGGGCGAGCTGGACAAGGCCGTGGACCGGCTCATCGCCAAGCTGCTCCACACCTTCCCCAACTGCACCGTCAAGTCGCTCAGCGAGATCCGCAAGAAGAAGCTCGAGCACTGGGACCGCAATAAGGAAAGCAGCCGCGAATGGCTCGCCCTGAACATGATGACCGAGGCCCGGGCCGGCTTCAAGGCCTTCAACGAAGGGCCCAAGGACCGCCGCGAGGTGGACTTCGTGAAGCTGCGTCAGCTGCTCGCCGAGGGCCGTCCGTGGGACGAGGAGATGCACCGCGCCATCAGCCCCCAATACCGCACCGAGCAGGCATGAGCACCACCACACCCGCAGCGCAGACCACGCCACAGGACCGCGACCTGGGCAAGGTGAAGCTGGCCTGGACCCACGGCGGCCAGGTGGCGCGCATCACCCTGGACGACGGCAAGGGCAACGTGCTGGACCATCGGATGATGGAGCAGCTGCAGGAAGTGCTCGACGGCTTCGCGACGGCGGCCTCCCTGAAGCTGATCTGCTTCGAGGGCGCGGGCCGGCACTTCAGCTTCGGTGCCAGCGTGGAGGAGCATCAGCGCGACGCGGCACCCGCCATGCTCCGCGCCTTCCACGGCCTGTTCCTCACGCTGCGCGACCTGGCCATCCCCACCGTGGCGAAGATCAGCGGTCAGTGCCTGGGCGGCGGCCTGGAACTGGCGCTTATGTGCGACGTGCTTTTCGCCGCGGCCGATGCGAAGCTGGGCCAGCCCGAGGTCGTGCTGGGCGTGTTCCCGCCGCCGGCCTCCATCATCCTGCCCGAGAAGGTGGGCCTGGCGCGCGCCGGGGAACTGCTGCTCACCGGCCGCAGCATCGATGCGCAGGAGGCCCTGCACATCGGCCTGGTATATGCCGTGCACGCCGACCGCGCCGCCCTCGACGCCGCCGTGGACGCGTGGACCGTGCAGCACATCCTGCCCAAGAGCGCCTCGTCCCTGCGCTTCGCCGTGCGCGCCGCCCGCGTGAAGTTCAACCATGTGCTGTCCAACTTCCTGCCCCAGCTGGAGAAGCTGTACGTGGACCAGCTGATGGCCACGGCCGATGCGAACGAAGGCATCGCCGCCTTCCTGGAGAAGCGCCCGCCGCGCTGGGAGAACGGGTAGCGGGGGCGTTTACAACGGCCTCGTGATCCGCCGAACATCCGGACGCACGGGTCCACCCGGGCGCTGGCTCGTCCAGTTCCGTCGTTGAACCGGCCTGCGGGGCGGGCGGGTACGAACGGACCAATGCAGCGGTCGTGATGCATGGGCCCAACGCACTGGATGCCTCGTCCTGCATCGCTTGGGCCCGACAGTGTCCGCGGAGATGCCAGCGGTGGCTGCGCGATCGGTTCGCTACTTTGCCGGTCCCGTTCAGCGGTAGGGCGGCGTAGTTCATGGATCCGGACATCGACCATATCGTGGAGCAGCTTGAGCGTCATGGCCGGATCGGCCGGGCGTTGGAGCTTCCGGTGGAGCGGCGCAAGGCGCTTTTCACAAGGGTGCAGGGCTACGCGGATCGTTTCCTCGACGGGCTCGCGGAGCGCAAGGCCTATGAGGCGGACGGCTACGAGCGCACCGGTGCCGACCGCCAGTTCGTACCGGAGGAACACGGCACCGACCTCGACGAGCTCCTGGAGCACCTGGCGGAGCGGGTGGACGGGCCCGGCCTCAATCCCGCCTCGGGCGGCCACCTGGGCTACATCCCCGGGGGTGGCTTGGAAGCCGCGGCCTGGGGCGATCTGCTGGCCGCCATCACCAACCGTTACGCCGGGGTCTTCTATTCATCGCCCGGCGCCGTGCGCATGGAGAACGAGCTGGTGCGCTGGAGCGGCCGGCTGGTGGGCTATCCCGAAGGCTGTGGCGGATGCCTGCTCTCCGGCGGCAGCATGGCCAACCTCACCGCCATCGCCACGGCACGCACCGCCATGGACCTCAAGGGGCGCGACCTCGACCGGGGCGTGGTGTACCTCACCGAACAGGCCCACCACAGCCTGCACAAGGCCCTGCGTCTCACCGGGCTGGGCGAGTGCATCGTGCGGCAGGTGCCCATGGACGAGCGCCACCGCATGCGCCCCGATGCGCTGCGCGAGCAGGCCCTCGCGGACAAGCGGGCGGGGTTGCGGCCCTTCCTGATCATCGCCAACGCCGGATCCACCGATGTGGGGGCTGTGGACCCGCTGGACGCGCTGGCCGACGTGGCCGCCGGGCTCGGGATCTGGTTCCATGTGGACGCGGCCTACGGGGGCTACTTCCTGCTCACCGAACACGGCCGTGCGGTGATGGCCGGCATCGCACGTGCGGATTCCCTGGTGATGGACCCGCACAAGGGGCTCTTCCTGCCCTACGGCACCGGGGTCTTGCTGGTGAAGGACATCCGGCACCTGCGGGCGGCCAACAGCTACGAGGCGCATTACATGCAGGATGCGCGCGACCGCATGCACGAGCCCTCACCTGCCGAGCTGTCGCCGGAGCTCAGCAAGCACTTCCGGGGATTGCGGCTCTGGCTGCCGCTGAAACTGCATGGCCTCGCCCCGTTCCGCGCCTGCCTGGAGGAGAAACTGTGGCTTGCGCGCTATTTCCGCCAGCGCGTGTCGGCCCTGGGCTACGAGGTCGGTCCGCCACCGGACCTGTCGGTGGTCCACTTCCGGCTGGGGTCGGGCACTGCGGAAGCGGAGATCGCCAACCGACGGATCGCGCAGACCATCCAGCGGGACGGTCGCGTGTTCATCTCCACCACCGTGCTGAACGGCGTGTTCACCCTGCGCTTCGCCGCGCTGTCCTTCCGCACCCACCGCGAACAGGTCGATGTGCTGCTGGAGCAGTTGGAACGGCTGGCGGTGATGTCCTGAACCGAGCGCGAACCGGCCCGTGCGAACGCTGCGGGCGACGTATGCGTTGCGCAACGCCTTCCGGTTGGACGGGCATGCCGCCACCCTCACCCCCCGATGGCCACCATGGCGCGGTTGGCGCCGTGTTGCGCGGGGTCGCTCAGCTGCTCCAGGTCCTCCATGCCGCCACGGCGGCGGGCCTTGTGCAGCACACTGCGCAGGATCAGCGGCGCGATGTCCTCGCCGCGGCGATGGGCGGTGAGCAGGTCGGTCTCGGCGCCGGCGAAGAGGCAGTTCTTCAGCTTGCCGTCGGCGGTGAGGCGCAGGCGGTTGCAGGTGTCGCAAAAGGGGTTGCTCACCGAGGCGATGATGCCGAAGGTGGCCGTGGCGCCGCGCAGCCGGTAGTGGCGGGCGGTGTCGTGCGCCTCGCCCGGGACGGTCTGCAGCGCGTCCTCCCCGAAGCGCTCGCGCAGCTTGCGCAGCACCTCCGCCTGGGGCACGGTGCGCTCCATGTTCCACCGGTTGCCGTCGAAGGGCATGAACTCGATGAAGCGCACGGGAACGCCATGGTCCGCGCCCCACTGCACGAAGTCGCCGATCTCGTCGTCGTTCACGCCGCGCAGCAGCACCACGTTCACCTTCAGGTCGAAGCCCTCGCGGTGCAGCAGTTCGATGTTGCCCATCACCTGCTGGTAGTGGTCCCGGCGCGTGATGGCGGCCACGCGTTCGGGGCGCAGGCTGTCCAGGCTCACGTTCACCTTGCGCAGGCCCGCAGCGTGGAAGGCGGGGATGAAGCGGTCCACCAGCACGCCGTTGGTGGTGATGGCCAGCTCCACCGGGAGCCGCGCCAGCCCGCGGACGATCGCCTCCGCATCGTTGCGTACCAGGGGCTCGCCGCCGGTGAGGCGCACCTTGCGCACGCCGAGTCCGGTGAACACTTCGGCGATGGCCAGCACCTCCTGCTGGCGCATGAACTGCTCGCGGGGCCGCAGTGGGATGCCCTCCTCGGGCATGCAGTAGGTGCAGCGCATGTTGCAGCGCTCGGTGAGGGAGATGCGCAGGTAGTCGTGCCTCCGGCCGAAGGTGTCCGTCAACGTGGTGGCGGGGGCGTCCATGCCGGTGCGGTTCAGGAGGCCAGGTGGTCCATCTCCGCGCGGTCGATCAGCTTGCAGGCCAGCGGGAACAGGATGTTGTCCTCGCGGTGGATGTGCAGGCGCAGCGCCTCGGTGAGCTCGCGCGAGGCGTCGAAGGCGGCGTCGTAGGTGAACATCGCCGAGCGGTCGTCGGGCAGGCGGGCGGCCAGGCCCAGCAGGTTGAAGGCCAGGGCGCCGAGCTGGATGAACTTCACGTGGTCGTCCTCCATCAGGTCCACGGCCGTGGTGGGCGCCGGGCCGGTGCTGCGCTCGCCGCTCTCCACCAGCCGCCGGTGCAGCAGGGGGAAGAGCTGGCGCTCCTCGCGCCGGTTGTGGTCCAGCACCTTGTCGTCGAAGAAGGTGAAGAAGGCGCGGAAGGTCTCGTTGATGGACGGGTCCAGCTTGTAGCCCCCTTCCTTGTACCGGGCCATGGCCTGCTCGAAGTCATGGATCTGCGCCTCGGCCTTGCGGTGCTCGTCCATGTAGCGCTGCAGCAGGGCGGGCATCTCCTCGTAGGCCACCGCGTCGATCACCTGGCCACCGTAGGCGTCCGGCGGGTCCATGGGCGAGTGTTCCGAAGCGTTGATCTCCTTCTCCACCTCGCGTTGCAGCGGGTCGGTGTGTTTCAACTTCTTCAGGTCCAGCTCGCTGGCCCCCCGGCCGTCGATGCGCTTGCCGGTGGCGGGGTCGATGATCTTCATGGCGTTATGGCTGAAATGTCATTGCGGTGATGAAAGTACGGCCTTCCTTGGAGGTGGCGGCGGCGAAGCTGTGGCCCGGTCCGGCATCCGAGTATGACCGGCATCAATTTTACGCCTCCCCACGCCGGGACTGGTTGATGTTTGTCATTGTACGCCTACGATCCGAGGACTCACCTTCACGCACAGGGCGCGGTTCGCGTGTGTTCGTGCGCGGATGAGGATCGACGGCAAGGGCGCCTGGGCCGGAACGGTCGGCACGGTGTCATCTGCTGCTGGTACGAATACCTCAAGATGAAAGTCATGGGAACCTTCCGCTTGGCCACCCTGCTCGTCGCACTGGTGACCGTGCCCGCGACGGCACAGAACCTGTTCCCTGACTCCCTCTTCGGCACGGATTCCAGGCTCTCGGCGAACGCCGGCGGGATGGAGACCTTCTCCAACTTCATGATGCAGCCCGACGGGAAGATCGTTCTCGGCGGGTGGGACTTTGGTGCAGGCGGCACCGGGGCATTCAACATCATGGTGCGGTTCGACCCGTGCGGCCGCATCGACAGCACCTTCGGGACCGATGGCATCGTGCACCATCATTTCGACGTGCGCAACATGGGCCATGCCTTTGCACTGCAGCCCGATGGCAAGTTCCTCGCGGCAGGGGTGCAGGCACCGGACAACAGCTCGTCGTCGCAGACGCCGTTCGTGGCGCGTTACCTGGCGAGCGGCAGCCCGGACACCACCTTCGCAGATACAGGGACCCACGCACGCCGGTTCGCACCCGGCGAGCGCGGCGCCTTTTACAGCGTCGAGCGGATGCCCGACGGCCGCATCCTGTGCGGGGGCGAGTACGCCTTCGGCGGCATCGGCCTCGGGGCCATGCGCTTCATGCCCGACGGTTCCCTGGACAGCACCTTCGGCGGGGATGGCATCGTGCGGCATGACGTGGCCGCGAGCTTCATGCGGGAATGTTATGCGAGCACCTTCCAGAACGGGGATGTCGTGGTCGCCGGGCGCTACCTGGTCGGGGGGAACATCGCGCATTTCATCGCCGTGGGCTTCGACTCCACCGGTGCGCTGAACCCCGCCTTCGGCAATGCCGGCGTTTTCGTTGATACGGTGCCTCTCGGCGGGCTTACCCTACGGAACGTACTGGTGAAGGACCTGGACGACCGCCTGGTGATGGCCTGCACACGCGAGCCGAACGCGGACGGCATCGAACTGGTGCGGCTCACTCCTTCCGGGGCACCCGACGGCACCTTCGGCACCAACGGGCATGTGACCATCACCGGATCCACCAAGAACTGCAGGGGGCTGCGCCTGATGGCGGATGGCGGCTACCTCGTCCTCGGCAGCGACGATGGCACCGGCTTCGGCTTCGCGGTACGCCTGCTGTCGGACGGGAGCATGGACGCATCGTTCGGCAACGGGGGCTACCTGTCCGTCGACCTGATCCCCGGCAGCGACCAGCTGATCGATGTGGTGGAGCTGCCGAACGATCGCCTGCTGTTCGGCGGGTGGAACACCGACCAGTGGATGCAACGCTACAGCACACAGTTGAACGTGCCGCACATCTCGGGCGACACCCTGCTGTTGCACACCACGGGCGGGATCAGCTTCCAATGGTACTTGGATGGCGCACCGCTCGCCGGGGAGACGGACACCGTGCTGGCACCCATCGGCAACGGCGGCTACAGCGTGGAGGTGACCGATGACCTGGGCTGCACCTACATGTCCGCGGTGTTCACCATCACCGGCATCGGCATCGGTGAGTTGGACGGGGACGGCTTCGCGCTGCGTGTGCATCCCAACCCGGCGATGGGAGCCTTCACCGTGGACCATCCGCGCCTGCCGGGTGCATCCTTCGTGCTTGCCAACGCCCTGGGGGATGCGGTCCTGGAGCAACGCACCACCGGCCACAGCACGGTGGTCGATGCCACCGCGCTCCCGGCGGGCCCGTACATCGTGCGCCTGAGCGATGGCGCTCGTGCGTGGACCGGGAAGGTGATGGTGGAGTAACGCGGGCCGGCACCCGCCGCTCAGAAGCGCAGGCCGGTGAAGCGGTCCTTCATGCCCGGGCGGTACAGGATGGCGAGGTAACCCCAGTGCTGCATCGCCGCCGGGTCGGTCACACCTTCCAGGTGCTCCAGCGTGGCGGTCGGCAGCATGTGGGAATAGCCCAGTTGCAGGGACACCACCTCGTTCAGCAGGTGGCCCACCGTGAGGTCGAGCTCCGTGCCCAGCCGGCGGTCCATCGGTGCGCCGTTCCGCAGCACCGCGGCTGCGGCGTGGAACTCATGGGCATTGAGGGAGAGGAAGGTCCGCCGACCGACATCGTAGCGCAGGCGCACATGGGCATCGAACAGGCCCACGCTGTTGGCCCAGCGACCGCCCGTGTAGAAGTGGTCCATGTAGCCGTTCCAGGCGTGTTTGGTGCTGTGGATCGGGTCGTAGGAGCGGTTCACCGCATCGGTGGCATCCTGCGCCGTGCCGGAGAGCAGTTCGGCACCCACGGTGAAGCGGAAGCCCGAGCCGCGCGCGGTGTCCAGAGGTAGGGCGTAGGTCACCCAGGCGCCGGCATCATGGCCCTGGACGGTGCGGCCGGTCCGGTCCTGCCCCAGCTGCAGGTAGAGAAAGGCGGACGTGGTGACACGACCACGCACATACCGCAGCGTGGGCAGGCCGAACGTATAGGTGTACCGCATGGTGCGACCCGTGACGTTGCCGGCGGTGTCCGTGTGGAGCTGCTGCAGTCCGTTGGCCCAGAGCATGGCGCTGCCGGTGAAGCCGCCCAGGCGCTGCTCCACACGCAGGAACTGCGCGGCCTTGTACCGGTTGCCCACGGTGTACGGCTGTTCCGTCAGGCTTTCGGCGCCCACATTGTAACCGCCGCCCGCATGCACCTTGGTGCCCTTCCTCTCGAAGCGTAGCAGGGCGAAGTCGTGGGAGCTTCCGGCCAGGGACCAGTCCACGTTGCCCAGGAAGCGGGCGTCGTCGTAGGTCAGTTCCTGCCGCCCGAGTTTCACGCTCCAGCTGGGGCCCAGCGTCAGTTCCGCCCAGGCCTCGTACAGGGAGAAATAGGGTTCCACGGTGTTGGTCTGCACGGAGGCCCCCCACGGGCGCGCATCCTGGACACTGACGTGGAAGCGCGCTTTCGCGTGGTCGTAGCGTACATGGACGCGGGCGCGATGGCCGATCTGCACCGCAGGTTCCGCGCTCCGTGCGATCAGTTTTCCATAGCCGTTGCGGTATTCACTGCGCTGCATCAGCTGGCCGCCCACGGAGAATTGCGCGGGAAGACCGGCAGGGAGCAACAGCAGCAGCAGCGCCAGGAGGTGGGTGTGGCGCAGGGACGCACCGCGGAGGAAGGTTCGCGGAGTGTCAGCGGCATATCCGTGCGTCGCGCGGTGTGGGAGCGAGTGCCGTTGGCCGCAGGGAGGGAGGGCGCTGTTCAGCATGACCGTGGGGGTTCAACACGGGCGCGCGCAACCCTTGCGGTGGTAGAAGTTCCAGTTGATCCAGGTGGCGAGCACCAGGAACACGATCAAGCCCACGAAGAAGCCGTTGGCGTTGCCCGTGGCGCCGATCACCGCGCCGATGAGCATGGAGAAGATGAAGGGGCCGTAAGCCGCCACGGCCGCCGTCCAACCGATCACGCCGGCCGCCTGGCGCGGGTTGTGCCCGAAGATGATGGGGAACTGCCGGAAGGTGGCGGCGTTGCCGATGCCGGCGAACAGGAACATGCCCAGCATGCCGGCCACGAACACCGGGAACTGGTCCATGGACGTGGGGGCCAGCGATCCGGTGAACAGCATGATGGCGGAGCCGGCGAGCAGGCCCAGGCCGGTGACCGTGGTGAGCACGCCACCGCCGGTGCGGTCGGCCACGAAGCCGAAGAGCACCCGGCTGGCCGACCCGATCAGGGGGCCGTAGAACGCATATTGCAGTGGGTCCGGTGCGCCGGGGAAGTTGCCGTAAAGCGCCTTCATCATCATGGGGAAGGCGGCGGAAAGCCCGGCGAAGGTGCCGAAGGTCATCACGTAGGTGATGGTGCAGTACCAGGTGTGCCGCTCCTTGAAGATGTCGAGTTGTTCGCGGAAGCTCGCCTTGATGGGCACGCTGCGCAGGCCCCACCAGCATACCCCGGTCATGATGAGCAGCAACGGCACGTACCAGAGGGCCGCGCTTTGCAGGTAGATCCACGTGGTGCCCGGGGTGCCTCCGGGACCGGGCGCGGTCCATTCCTGCGGCGTGCCGAAGAGGGCGACACCGAGCAGGGCCGGCGTCATGAACTGGGCCAGGCTCACGCCGAAGTTGCCGATGCCCGCCTGGATGCCCAGGGCCGCACCCTTCAGCCGTTTCGGGAAGAACAGGTTCGTGCTGGGCATGTAGCTGCTGAAGTCGCCCGCTCCGAAGCCGGCCGTGAGCGCCAGCACCATGAACACCCAGAAGGGCGTGGTGGGGTCCATCACGGCCAGGCCGATGCCGATGCAGGGGATCAGCTTGATGAGCGTGGAATAGGTGACCGTGTGGCGCGTGCCGTAGATGGGGATCAGGAAGGTGTGCACGATGCGCAGGGTGCCGCCGGCCAGGCCCGGCATGGCCGCCAGCCAGAACAGCTGGTCCGTGGTGAACTTGAACCCGATGCCGGGCAGCTTGGTCACGATGGCGCTCATCATGAACCAGGTGGCGAAGGAGAGCGTCAGCGCGATGGTGGTGATGGTGAGCGTGCGCCAGGCCAGGCGTTCGCCGCTCTGTTCCCACTGCGCCTTGTTCTCGGGATCCCAGGAGGTCAGCCACGTAGCCATCGGAGGGGTGTGTTTCAGTGTGTTTGGCGCTTCTCGAAACGGTCGGCATCCGGATGCTTGATGCCGCGTTGGATGCGGCTCACGACCAGGTGCATCCACCACAGGCTCACGCCCGAGAGCAGCAGCATGAGCATCCAGGAGCTCGTCCACAGACCGGTGGCATCCAGCAGATAGCCGAAGAGGATCGGGCAGAAGAAGCCGCCCAGGCCGCCGATCACCCCCACCATGCCGCCCACCACGCCGACCTCCTTGGGGAAGTACTCCGGGATGTGCTTGTACACCGCCGCCTTGCCGATGCCCCACACGATGCCGATCAGGATCACCAGCGCGGTGAACACCCAGATGTTCGCCTGGAAGTAGATGCGGGTGATGCCCCGGGCCAGCAACTGGCGCTTCTCGACCGCGTCGCCCTCCTTCACCACGGGCTGGTGCCAGGAATCCTTGGTGGGCATGATCAGCTGCTCATTGCCGATCACCTCCAGGTCCCGCTTCTTGTTCAGCAGCGGATAGTCGGTCCCCGACACGCGGATCAGGCTGTCGCGCACCATTTCCACGTTCCCCTTGCGGACGGCCATCACTCCACGACCGGGGGAGAGCACCTCCATGCGCGGCACCATCAGCATGCCGCTGATCACCAGCGAGGAGCCCAGGATCCAGTACATGACCCGGCGGGCGCCCCAGCGGTCGCTCAGCCAGCCCCCCAGCGCGCGGATCACGCCGGAGGGGAAACTGAAGAACGACGTGAGCAGGCCCGCGAGCACCAGCGAGGCGCCGTACACGTTCACGTAGTAGGGCACCAGCCACTGTGCGAAGGCCACGAAGCAGCCGAAGACCAGGAAGTAGTAGAAACCGAAGCGCCACACGCGCACACTGCCCAGGGGTTTCAGCAGTTCGGACATCGTCCGCCCCGCCTTGTCCGGCAGCCGGTTGAAGGTGAACAGCGCGAAGATCACGGCCATGCCGGCGAGCACGGCGGCATAGATGCGCGGGAGATGGCGCCATCCTTCGGGGTCGGCACCATCGTGCGTGAGCTGCAGCAGCAGGCTCGGGGCGAACACGGTGGTTAGCGCCGCGCCCGCATTGCCCGCGCCGAAGACGCCGAGCGCCACGCCCTGCAGCCGCTTGGGGTACCACACCGAGGTGTTCGCGATGCCCACGGCGAAACCCGATCCCACGATGCCGAAGCCGAAGCTCATCAGCGCGAAGCCGGCATAGGAGTTCATTTCGGAGAGCAGGTACATCGGCACGGATGCGGCGAGCAGCAGCAGCGTGAAGACCCATTTGCCACCGAAACGGTCCGTCAGGATGCCCACTGGCAGACGAAGGATGGATCCCGTGAGCACGGGTATGCCCAGGAGCCAGCCCACCTGCACCGGGGTCCAATCGAACACCGACCTGTCCACCAGGAAGGTGACCAGCACCCCGTTGAGCATCCACGCTGCGAAGCAGACCGTGAAGGCCAGGGTGTTGAGGAACAACATCCGGTGCGATCGGCCGGTGACGGGCTCGTCATCGATCATGGTCGGTGCGTTGGTGCGGCAGGCCCAGGGGGCGGGCCCGGGGAGTTCACGTACGTGCGAGGCAGGGTGCGCACCGCCGGAGGAACGGACAACAGCCCGGACCGGCGGGAACGCTGCGGGACCGCTACGCCCCACAAGCCGTCGTGCGTTCTGTCCAGGGTCCCGGTCCGTGCCATTGAAAAGCGCATCAATGGTAGGATGGAGCCCGCCCCAAGCGGTATGGGCTATGTCATGCAAGGCGATGATATTGCTCACGCACGGCGGTGCGGTCGCGGGCGGATGACCTGCATCATGATCCCTGCGCGTGGTGATGCCGAACTTGCTGCCTGATGAGCCCTGCGACCATGTCCACCGACAAGCCGGGTACCGGCGTTCCCACCCGGGAGCAGATCGCGCAGAGCGAGCTGTTCACCGCCACGCTCGAGTTCTGGTTCACGGGCAGTGCGCACCTGCGCTCGCCCTTTCCGGCGCCGTGGCATGCCACGTTGCGGGAGCGCACGGCCGAGCGGTTCCACGCTTGGCTGAGCGCCTTGGGCGAGGAGGCGCGCCATGCGGTGAACGACACCATCGTGGGTGAGAAGCTGGAGGAGCTGCTCTTCCAGTGCGGTTCCGAGCTGGCGACGAACGAGGAGGAGCGGCTCACCATCCTCTATCCCTTCCTGCCGCGACCGGGCGACCCCATCGTGGGAGGCGGTGCGGGCGGTGCGGCGGACAGCGTGGTGACCGGCCGCAGGCTGCACCGCGAGGGGAAGGATGCCTTCCTCGAGGTCCGCGCGCGCCGCACAGCGACGGGGGAGGAGTGGAGCACCCGCTTCGAGCTGCCTTAGCGGATCGGCGTCCGGAAAAAGGGATCGACGACGTACATCCCGGCCCGGGTCGTGCGTCGCCGATGGGAAAGTGCGTTCCGATCCGGTCGGTCGGGATCAGTGGTTGCGTGCGCGGTGCCCCATGTGCCAGGCCTTGCCCTGGCGGATCATGCGGCGGTTCCAGTTCCAGATCACCAGTTGGTAACCGCGCCAGAGGTAGTCCACAGGCGCCACCAGGAAGTGCATGAACCGCGTGAAGGGGATGATGGCCACGATGAAGTAGGCCGAGAAGATGTGGAGCTTCACCGTCCAGGGCATGGCGCTCACCGCGGCCACATCGGGGTTGAAGGCGAACACCGAGCGCAGGTAGGGGGTGAGCGTGGAGGCGAACCACGAGCTGCCCCAGCGGTTGGCGTAGGCCACGATGAGGCCGCTCACGATCTGGGTGATCAGCACCACGTACACCAGCATGTCCATGCGGTTGGTCACCATCAGCACCCGGCGGTTGGTGAGTCGGCGGCGGATCAGCAGCAGCAGGCCCAGCAGGGTGGCCAGGCCGAAGGCGAAGGCGGTCATCTCCAGGATGAGCAGGCGCACCGGCATGTGGTTCCACGCGATCACCGAGGCCGGGAACAGGAAGGCGATGAGGTGGCCGAAGAACAGGAAGAGCAGGCCGTAGTGGAAGGGCTGGCTGCCCCAGAACAGTTTCTTGCGCTCCAGGAAGTTGCTGGAGAGCGACGACACCTGGAAGCCGCGGTTCATGTAGCGGTAGATGGAGCCGATCAGGAAGATGGCCAGCGCCAGGTAGGGCAGCACCAGGAAGGTGAAGGTGTTGAGGATGGGGATGTTCTCGTCCCAGCCCAGCTTCAGGCCGTAGGTCACCGCACCGGCGGCGGCCAGCATCACCAGGAACACGATGGGGTAGTTGACGGGCTGCGACCGCACCATGGGGCCGAGCTCAACGGCCATGCGGCGGGCCCGCAGGATGGTGGGCAGGGCGAAGAGCAGGAGCACCAGCACCGTCGCGATGACGATCATGGCGATGGTCTCGTTCGCAGGGGCCGTTTGGAGGAAGCGCATGGTTCAGGTGGTTTGGGACTGTGGCTTGGGATGGGTGGTGCAGGTGCCGCACGAGGAGGCACCGCTGATGAAGGCCTGTGAGGAGGGTGCGGCCGGTGCCTTGCGCTCCTCGAAGTCGGTGAGCAGCAGCTGCAGCAGGGCCTGCAGCACGTGCACGTAGATGTTGCCGTCCGTGCGGCCCTCCAGCAGGATGGCGTTGTGCTTGCGCCGGAGCATGCGGTCGCGCATCGTCGTGCGGGCGCTGTCGAACTCCTCGAGCATCCGGCGCAGCGCGGGCACCATCACGCGGCCGCCCAGGTCGGCCACCAGCTCACGGTCCTTGAGCAGGGGCAGCAGGTTCAGCACGTTGGCCAGGTTGTCCGGCAGTTCATCACCGCAATCGTTGCCGGCCTGGGCCTGCTCACGCTTCATGTTCACCAGGAACTCGCCGCGCTTGTAGTCCTCCCCGAAGAGCACGAAGCCCAGGTCGAGGTAGCAGATGGCCTGGATGTGGAAGGTGCGTGCGTACACCTCCTCCTGGTCGTGCTGTGGTGTTGCCGCGAGCCATTGTGCGAAGGGGGCGAGGGTCGCCGCGGCCTCCGGGCATTGCAGACCCAGCATGGCGGTGCATCGCTCCACGGCGGCGGGCAGCCCGGCATCGGGGTAGGACACCAGGGGCGTGAACAGGCGGTATTTGGCGAGGTCGTTCATCGGTCAGAGGCCGCGTGCGGGGCGCATCTTGAAGCCGAAGCCGGTCTCGCCCTTGGTGTCGGCGGTGGCCTCCATCATCTCGATGCTCTCCTCGCGGTGCGCGGGCGGGATCACGAAGCGCTCGTTGAAGGTGGCCAAGCTGGTGAGGCGGAAGATGGCATCGGCCTCGGCAGCGTTGGTGCGCCCGGTGTTCAGGGCCTCCTCCACCTCGGCCTTGGGCAGGTCGCCCACGGTGGCGTCGCGGCGGTGGATCTTCACGGCCAGCAGCTTGCGCAGCACGTTGCGCACCTTCTCCTCATCGCCGGCGGTGAACAGGCTGGCGAGGTATTTCATGGGCAGGCGCGCGGTCTCCACCCCGCCCCAGAGGCTCTTGGTGGTGCTGTCGTACACGCCGTCGGCGTCCACGCTGGCCATGGCCGGCAGCATGGGCGGCACATAGAACAGGTTGGGCAGCGTGCGGAACTCGGGGTGCAGCGGCAGGGCGATGCCCCATTGCTTCACGAACTTGTACACCGGCGAGAGCTGCGCGGCGCGGATGGTGCTGTCGGCGATGCCGTTGGCCTTGGCCGCGGCGATCACGTTCTCGTCGAAGGGGTCCAGGTAGATGCCGAGCTGGGCGTCCACCAGGTCCTTCTCCTCGGAGGCGGCAACTTCGTGGATCCGGTCGGCGTCGTAGAGCATCACGCCCAGGTAGCGGATGCGGCCCACGCAGCTGTGCATGCAGGCGGGCGCCTGGCCGCTCTCCAGGCGGGGGTAGCACAGGATGCACTTCTCGCTCTTGCCTGTGTTCCAGTTGTAGTAGCTCTTCTTGTAGGGGCAGGCGGTGACGCACATGCGCCAGGCGCGGCAGCGCTCCTGGTTGATCAGCACCACGCCGTCCTCGCCGCGCTTGTAGAGGGCGCCGCTGGGGCAGCTGCCCACGCAGGCGGGGTTGAGGCAGTGGTTGCAGATGCGCGGCAGGTAGTGGAAGGTCATGCGCTCCAGCTGGAAGAGGCTCTCCTGCTCGGCGGGGCTCAGGTCCTTGAAGTTCACGTCCTGACGGGCGTAGTCGGGCGATCCGCTCAGGTCGTCGTCCCAGTTGGGGCCGGCCTTCACATCAATGGGCTCGCCGGTCACCAGGGACACGGGGCGCGCGGTGGGCTGGTCGTCACCCTCGGGCGCGGTGAACAGATCGCTGTACTTGTAGGTCCACGGCTCGTAGTAGTCCTCCAGCACGGGCAGGGCCGGGTTGTGGAAGAGGTTCTTCAGGCCCTTGAGCTTGCCGGCGCCGCGCAACGACACGCTGTTGCCGTCCTTCTTCCAGCCACCCTGGTAGATGTCCTGGTCCTCCCACTTGGTGGGATAACCGGTGCCGGGCTTGGTCTCCACGTTGTTCCACCACATGTATTCGGCCCCCCGCCGGTCGGTCCAGATGTTCTTGCAGGCGATGGAGCAGGTGTGGCACCCGATGCACTTGTCGAGGTGGAACACCATGGAGATCTGCGATCTGACGTTCATCGTCGTGGCTTCTTAGGGTGTGATCAGAATTCGACCTTGTCCATCTTGCGCACCAGCACGTGGGTGTCGCGGTTGGAGCCGACCGGGCCCCAGTAGTTGAAGTGGTAGGAGAACTGGCCGTAGCCGCCCACGAGCAGGTTGGGCTTGAGGTGCACGCGGGTGAAGCTGTTGTGCCCGCCGCCGCGCCGGCCGCCGCGCACCTGGCTCTTGGGCATGGTGTAGGTGCGCTCCGGGCTGTGGTACACGATGCACACCCCGCGGGGGATGCGGGCGCTCACGCAGGCACGGGTGCAGTACACGCCGTGGTCGTTGTACACCTCCACCCAGTCGTTGTCCTTGATGCCCAGCGCCTCGGCATCCTTCTCGCTGATCCAGCAGGGTTCCATGCCGCGGCTGAGGGTGAGCATGCGCAGGGTGTCCCCGTAGGTGCTGTGGATGTGCCATTTGCCGTGGGGCGTGAGGCAGTTCAGCATGCGGGCCTTGCCGTCGTTCACCGTCTTGCGCAGGTCGCCGTACACCTGCGGGGTGGGCGAGGGCTTGTAGGTGGCCAGGTGCTCGCCGAACATGATGTAGCCCTCGTGGTCCAGGTAGAAGTGCTGGCGGCCGGTGAGGGTTCGCCAGGGCACCAGGCGGTCCACGTTGTAGGTGTACGCGGCGTAGGCGCGGCCGTTGTTCATCAGGCCGCTCCACAGGGGCGAGGTGTTGTAACGGCGGGGCTGGGCCTGCAGGTCCTTGTAGTCGATAGCCACATCCTGGCTGCCCTCGCCCAGGTCGGCCAGCACCAGGCCGCTCTTCACCTCCATGTTCTTGTAGGCGCGGTGGTTGAGCTTGCCGTTGGTGAGGGTGCTCAGGCGCAGCACGGCGTTGCAGGCCTCCACGTCCTCGCGCACGCTGGGCAGCTCCGTGCCGTTGAAGCGTTGCACGTGGCGCTTGTCGGCCTGCATCTCGCGGTACACGTCATCGGCCATGTAGCTGTTGCCGTGCGCGCCGAGGGTGCTGGTGAGCAGGCGCTCGCCCAGGGCGATGTACTTGTCGTGGATCTTCGTGTAATCGCGTTCCACCAGCACCATCTTGTGCATGGTCTTGCCGGGCACGGGCTCGCATTCGCCCTTGGCCCAGTCCTTCATGGTGGGCTGGGTGATCTCGTCGGCGCTGTCGTGCTGCAGGGGCACGTTCACCAGGTCGGTGACGGGCTGCGGCAGGTGGTGCCTGGCCAGCTCGCTCACCTTCTTGGCGATGGCCTGGAAGATCTGCCAGTCGGTCCTGGCCTCCCACACCGGTGCCACGGCCTCGCTCAAGGGGTGGATGAACGAGTGCAGGTCGGTGCTGTTGAGGTCGGCCTTCTCGTACCAGCTGGCGGTGGGCAGCACGATGTCCGAGTACAGCGCCGAGGTGTCCATGCGGAAGTTGATGTCCACCACCAGGTCCATCTTGCCCGAAGGCGCGCTCTCGCGGTACACGATGTCCTCCACCAGGGGGCCGGCCACCTCGTCGGCGATGTCGTTGTGGTGGGTGCCCAGGTAGTGGTTCAGCATGTACTCGTGACCCTTGGCGGAGCTCATCAGGGCGTTGCCGCGCCAGATGAACCAGTTGCGGGGGAAGTTCACCGGGTCGTCGGGGTCCACGACGCTGTGCAGGAGCTTGCCGTTCTTGAGCTGTTCCACCACGTGCCTGCGCACCTCATCGTCGTTGGTGGCGCCGGCGGCGCGGGCCTCCTTCACGATGTCCAGGTTGCTCTTGTTGAACTGCGGGTAGAAGGGCATCCAGCCGTTGCGCACGCTCTTCACCACCCAGTCGGCGGTGTGCATGCGGGCCATGGGGTTGGCCTCGTCGGGGATGCTGTTGTAGTCGGCCTGGTTGTTGTCGTAGCGCCACTGGTCGCTGTTGATGTAGTGCCAGATGGGGGCCTGCTGCAGGCGGTTGGCGGCCTGCCAGTCCTTGGCGGCCATGATGGTGCCCCAGCTGTCCACGGGTGCCAGTTTCTCCTGGCCCACGTAGTGGTTCATGCCGCCGCCGTTGCGGCCGTTGCAGCCGGTGAGCATCTGCGCCATGATGCTGGCGCGGTACATCAGGTTGCCGTGGAACCAGTGGTTGATGGCCGCGCCCACGATCACCATGCACTTGCCTTCGGTGGCCTCGGCGGTGCTGGCCCACTCCCGGGCGAACTTGATCACGGTCTTGCGCCCCACGCCGGTGAAGATCTCCTGCCAGGCCGGGGTGTAGGCCTGGTCCTTGTCGTCGTACGTGGTGGGGTATTCCCCGGCAAGGCCGCGGCCCACGCCGTACTGCCCCATGGTGAGGTCGTAGATGGTGGCCACGGCCACACGCTTGCCGTCGTGCGTGGTGATGTGCCGCACCGGCACGTGGCGCACGGCTTTCTTGCGCAGGCCGAACTCGGTGAACTCCACCGGCAGGGTCCCGTCGTTCTTGTCGATCAGGGTGAGCTCGGGGTCGTACGGACGGTCGTCGGTGCCGTTCTCGTACTTGAGGTTCCAGTTGCCCTTCTTCTCGTCCCAGCGGTAGCCCATGGTGCCCTTGGGGGTCACCGGCTGGCCGGAGGCGCTGTCGAAGCACAGGAACTTCCAGTCGCCGTTGCTGATGTCCTTGAACCGGTCGATGCGGTTGGCGCGGAGCATCTGCCCGGGGCGCCACCGGTCGCCGTCCTGCTGCAGCTCCACCAGGAAGGTGCAGTCCGTGTAGCGCTTCACGTACTCGTGGAAGTAGGGCGTGCGCTTGTCCACGTGCCATTCCTTGAGGATCACGTGGGTGACGGCCATCCAGAAGGCGCCGTCGCTGCCGGCGTGGCAGGGGATCCACTGGTCGGCGTGCTTGGCCACCATGCTGAAGTCGGGTGACATCACCACGGTCTTGGTGCCGTTGTGGCGCGCTTCGCTGAAGAAGTGGATGTCCGGCGTGCGGGTCATGCCCAGGTTGGCGCCCATGCTCACGCAGAACTTGCTGTTGTACCAGTCGGCGCTCTCGCACACGTCGGTCTGCTCGCCCCAGATCTCCGGATAGGCGCAGGGCAGGTCGCAGTACCAGTCGTAGAAGCTCAGGTTCACCCCGCCCATCAGCTGCAGGTAGCGTGCACCGGCCGCATAGCTCAGCATGCTCATGGCCGGGATGGGAGAGAAGCCGATGATGCGGTCGGGCCCGTACGTGCGGATGGTGTGGATGTTGGCCGAGGCGATCAGTTCCAGCACCTCGTCCCAATGCACGCGGCGGAAGCCGCCCTTGCCGCGGGCGCGCTGGTAGCGCTTGCGCTTCTCGGGGTCGTTCTGCAGGTTGGCCCAGGCCTGCACGGTGTCGCCCTTGGTCCTTTCCTTCTCGGCCTTGAACAGGTCCAGCAGGGCGCCGCGCATCAGCGGGTACTTCACGCGGATGGGGCTGTATAGGTACCAGCTGTAGCTGATGCCGCGCTGGCAGCCGCGGGGCTCATAGGGCGGCAGGCCCTCCTGCAACAACGGGTAGTCCAGGGCCTGCATCTCCCACACCACGATGCCGTCCTTCACGTGGATGTTCCACGAGCAGCCGCCGGTGCAGTTCACGCCGTGGGTGCTGCGCACCACCTTGTCATACTGCCAGCGGTTGCGATAGAACTCCTCCCATTGCCGCGTCTTCGGCGAAATGATGTCCTCGATCCAGCTCATTGTCGTGCGTTTGAAGGATGGGTGGTCAGATGGAGCGCAGTTGCCTGTCCAGGATGTCCTGCTTCACGGAACCTTTCAGACGCCTGCGCCAGTGCAGGCCGATCAGCAGCAGGATCAGCGCCAGGCCACCACCGCCGAACATGCTGTAGGTGACCGCCGCCGAGCGGGCGGGCACCTCGGTGCGCCTGGTGTTGGCCTCCTCGAGGAAGGCCGCCAGTTGGTGGGCCTCCTCGGCGGTGATGGGCGCGTTGGCATAGCTGCTCGCCATGGCCGGGAAGGGCGGCGCGCCCAGGATGCCCGTGATGCCGGCATGCCCCATGCGCGCATGCACCTCGGTGAGGTCCTTGGCCAGGGTGCCGCCCACCATCAACGACGCGCTGTTCACGTTGTGGCAGCTGATGCAGGCGGGGCCGCGGGCGGACAGCGCGCGCGTGCCGTCGAACAGTTCGCGACCGGCGGCGCGATCGGCATCGGTGTAGGTGATGGGCGCCTCCGGCACCGTGTCCGCGGTGGCGGTGGCGGTGGCGGCTTCGGCCGGCTTGCCGAACGTGCCCAGGTAGGCCAGCACCTGGTCGATCTGCGCTTCGTCCAGGTTGATGTCGGTCATGATCAGCTCGTTGTTCTCCTTGAACACCGCCACGGCGTCCGGGTCGCCGCTCTTGATGAACGTTTGGGAACTGCGGATGAACTTGTGCAACCATTCCTTGCTGCGCTTCTCGGTGACGCCCGTGAGGTCCGGGCCCACCAGGCGCCGGCCGATCACGTGGCACGCGCCGCAGTTCTGCTTGAAGAGCGTCTCGCCGTCCTGCGCACCGGCGGTCGCCGGGAGCAGGCCGAGCAGCACGATGGACATCCGCAGGAGTCGGCCGGGGTGGGGCATGGTGGTCATCGCTTGGTTCGTGGCTGTTGATCGTGGAAGCGTGACAAGGATCGGCGGCTGAGTGCTTCCATGGTATGATATATGTCATGAAACGTACCGCGATCGGGGGATGCCCCCGCCGTGCGGTCCCATGGAACCTGCGCGTGCTGTGCGTTGCAGCCCGATGCCCTCTCCACCGAGCGGATCGTGAACTTCGTGCAGGACGCGGCGGGCCTGTGGCGCGGGCCTGTCAAAGAGGGCTTTGGAACATGATGTGTGTCATTTAGGGGCTCATGCCATGCGCTACCTTGGACCGTTGTTCCCGGACTGACATGACGAAGGGCCCTGAACGGCTGCAGGTGCGCAGCAGGATCTGGATCGACCGGGATGGTCGCGCCTTCCTGGGCGGTGGGCGGGTGGCGCTGCTGGAGCGCATCGCCTCCACGGGCTCCATCAGCCAGGCGGCCCGCGAGCTGGGCATCTCCTACCGCAAGGCCTGGGGCATGGTGGAGGCCATGGAGCGTGCGGCCGAGGAACCCCTGGTGGAGCGGGACAGCGGCGGGCGCGGCGGGGGCGGCACCCGGCTCACTCCGTACGGGCGCCGCGCGGTGAAGGTGTTCCGCCAGATGGAACAGCAATGCCGCGATCGCGTGGATGAACTGATGGAACAGGCCCGTCTTTGACCGAACTTGCACGCCCCGGCATCCCCGCCATGAACCGCATCCTCTACTTCGGCCTGCTCGCCGAGACCACCGGCACCGCCGAGGAACGGCTCGACACGGCGCCAGCCACCGTGGCCGACCTGCGCGCCGAACTGTTGCGTCGGCACCCCGCGTTGCAGGGCCTCAGTTTCCGCATCGCGGTGGACCTCCAGCTGGTCGATGACCACAGCATGCTGCCTGACGGTGCCGAGGTGGCCCTGTTGCCGCCCTTCGCCGGGGGTTGATCCGCACCACCATGGAACGCTACACCCGACAGATCGTCCTTCCCCAGGTGGGTGCCGCCGGACAGGCGCGCCTGGCCCGGGCGAACGTGCTGGTGGTGGGCGCCGGCGGACTGGGCTGCCCGGTGCTGCACCAGCTGGCGGCGGCCGGTGTGGGTCGGCTCACCGTGGTGGACGGCGACATCGTGGAGCTGGGCAACCTGCACCGCCAGCTGCTCTATGCCACGGCGGACGTGGGCGCCGGCAAGGCCGATACCGCCGCGCGACGTCTGCGCGAGCAGGGCTTCGAGACGCGGGTGGAAGCCGTGGGGCGGCACCTGCGCCCGGACAATGCCCGCGCCCTCGTGGAACGGCACGACGTGGTGGTGGACTGCACCGACGACCTCTTCACCCGCTACCTGATCAACGATGCCTGCGTGCAAGCGGGCAAGCCCTTCGTACACGGCAGCCTGCATCGTTTCAGCGGCCAGGTGGCCGTGTTCAACCACGGCGAGGGTCCCACCTACCGCTGTGCCTTCCCGCAGGAACCCGGTCCCGGCCAGGTGCCCGATTGTGCCGACGCCGGTGTGCTGGGCGTACTGCCCGGTGCGGTGGGCACGCTGCAGGCCACTGAAGTGCTGAAGCTGCTGTTGGGCACGGGCGGCCTGCTGGACGACGGCATCCTGCTGGTGGACCTGCTCACGCACCGGTACCACCGCATGGCCCTGCGGCGCGATCCCGCGCAGGTGGCCAGGGCGCTGGCGCGTGACATCGGCGGTGGGGAGCGTGTGCCGGACAGCTGTGCGCAGGCGGAGGACGAGCTCACCCCGGTGGAACTGCTGGAGCGGCTGGCCCGGGGCGAACGCTGGCAGCTGCTCGACGTGCGGGACCCGGAGGAGACCCCGCGCATCGCCGCGCTCGAAGGGCATCGCATCCCGCTTGCCGATCTCGGGGCGCGCGCCGATGAGCTGGAGCGCGAACGACCGGTGCTGGCCTATTGCGCCTCGGGCGTACGGTCGCGGTCCGCCGCCACCATCCTGCGCCGTCTGGGCTTTCACGAGGTGCGCTCCCTGCGCGGCGGCGTGCGTGCCTGGCCACTGTCCGCCGCCGGGACCATCCCACAGGAACAACCCCTGCCATGAGCGAACCCGCGGCCGACAAGCGCAAAGTGAAGAGCATCTTCGTGGAAGGCCCGATCCTGCCCGAGCGCATCGCGGCCTCCATCGCCGCGCACCAGAGCCGCACCGGCATCGGGGCGCACGACATCTTCCTGGGCCAGGTGCGGGCCGATGTCGTGGACGGCCGCAGCGTGGCCGCCATCGAGTACAGTGCCTACGTGCCCATGGCCGAGGAGGCCATGCACCGCATCCGCGAGGAGACCTTCGCCCTTTGGGACCTCAGCTGCATGCACGTGTACCACAGCCTGGGCCGTGTGGAAGCGGGCGCCATCTGCCTGTTCGTGTTCGTGAGCGCGCCCCACCGTCAGGCCGCGTTCGACGCCTGCCGCCATGTGGTGGAAGGCATCAAGGCCCACCTGCCCGTGTTCGGAAGGGAGGTCTTCGAGGACCAGGGGCACCAGTGGAAGACCAACCGCTGAACCGTGGCCCGAGGCCGACCGGGCCCCAACTTTGTGACCGGCCATCGCATCACCCCCACGCCGCACCACCATCCCCCGCCCCGTGATCGACATCACCCACAAGCCCACCACCCTGCGTGAAGCCACGGCCCAGGCCGTCGTGCGCGTGAGCGCCCAGGCCACCATGGACGCCGTGCTGCAGCGCACCGTTCCCAAGGGCGACGTGTTCGAGATGGCGCGCGCCGCCGGTCTGCTCGGCGTCAAACGCACGCCCGACCTGCTGCCCGACTGCCATCCCATCCCCATTGAGCACGCCCGCGTGGACTACCGCACCGAAGGGCTGGACATCATCATCGAGATGACGGTGCGCACCATCTACCGCACCGGTGTGGAGGTGGAGGCCATGCACGGCGCGTCGGTGGTGGCCCTCACCATGTACGACATGCTCAAGCCCATCGACAAGGGCATCGAGGTGCTGCACCTCCGTTTGCTGGCGAAGAAGGGGGGCAAGAGCTCCTTCACCGACCGGCATCGCGGGGGTCTGCGCGCGCTGGTGGTCATCTGTTCGGACACGGTGGCCGCGGGCCGCAAGGAGGACAAGGCCGGCAAGGCCATTTCCGAGCGGTTGCGTGCGGCCGGTGTCGATGTGGTCGGCGAGGTGGTGATCCCCGACGAGAAGGACCGGATCCAGGCCGAGGTGCGGCGTGCGGTGGACGGTGCGGTGGACCTGGTGCTGTTCACCGGCGGCACGGGCCTCTCGGTGCGCGACGTCACGCCCGAGGCGTTGCTGCCCCTCTTCGACCGCGAGATCCCCGGTGTGGCCGAGGCGGTGCGTGCGCACGGGCAGCAGCGTACGCCCTACGCCATGCTCTCGCGCGGGGTGGCCGGCGTGGTGGGCCGCACCATCGTGCTGGCACTGCCCGGTTCCACGCGCGGCGCCGTGGAATCGATGGACGCCGTGTTCCCCGCGCTGCTCCACGCCTTCCTCATCATGGGCGGCGGGCGCCACGATTGATCACCGGCCATGTTCGCCTACGACAGCCGCCATAAGATCATCATCGGCATCGCCATCATGGTGTGGGCGGCCTGGCACTTCTTCCTGCGCGGGCCGGTCCAGGACCATTACCCCAACGGCCAGGTGAAGCGCAGCGGCGGCCAGGTGAACGACCTCAACCAGGGGCTGTGGACCTGGTACCACGAGAACGGTCGCAAGCAGATGGAGGGGCGGTTCGACAAGGGCGAGCGCGAAGGCACATGGCTCACCTTCTCCACCGACGGCGACACGCTCACCAAGGCCGAATACGTGGACGACCGGCTCAACGGGCCCTACGTGGAATACGGCCCCGGCAACAGGGTGTTGCGCACGCTGGTGTACAGCAACGACCATCCGGTCGGACCGACCGGAGAGCGGCCTACACCTGCTCCAGGGCCTGGCCCAGGTCCCAGATGATGTCGGCGTGGTGTTCCACGCCCACCGAAAGGCGCACCATGCTGCCGGTGATGGACATGGCCTGACGGTGCGCGGGGTCGACACCGGCATGCGTCATGGTGGCCGGGTGCTGGGCCAGCGACTCGGTGCCGCCGAGGCTCACCGCCAGCTTCACCATGCGCAGCGCGTTGAGCAGGCGGAAGGCTTCGGCCTCGCCGCCCTTCACGTCGAAGGAGAGCATCGCCCCGGCCGCGGTGCATTGGCGCCGGAAGGTGTCGTGATCCGCCGTGCCCTCGGGAATGAAGCCGGGGTAATACACCCTGCCCACCTTGGGGTGTGCGGCCAGGAACTCCGCCACGTGACGTGCGTTGATGGCCTGTTGGTCCATCCGCACCTTGAGCGTCTCCAGGCTGCGCATCAGCATCCAGCCCGTATGCGGCGAGGCCATGTTGCCCAGGAAGGTGCGCAGCGCCTTCACGCGGCCGATGGTCTCATGGCTGCCGCACACGGCCCCGGCGATCAGGTCGCTGTGACCCCCGATATACTTGGTGGCCGAATAGATGGAGAAGTCGGCGCCGTGTGCGAGGGGATGCTGCCACAAGGGCCCCATGTAGGTGTTGTCCACGGCCACGCGCACCGGGGCCTCGGGTGTGGCGAAGGCATCGGCCACGCGTCGGCACGCGGCGATGTCGATCAGGTCGTTGGTGGGGTTGGCGGGTGTCTCCGCGTAGATCATGCGCAGACGGTCGGCCCTGCCGCTGGCCCGGATCATCGCCTCCAGGTCGCCGCGCTCCTGCCCCGGGGTGAAGGCCAGCGTGTGCACGCCGATCTTCTTCAGGAAGTGGTGGATGAAGTGGTCCGTGCCCCCGTACAAGGGTGTGCTGTGCACCAGCAGGTCGCCGGGCGCAAGGAACTCCAGGAGCACGGTGGTGATGGCGCTCATGCCGCTCTCGAACACGGCGCAGTCCTCGCTGCGGTCCCATAGCGTGAGGCGGTCCTCCAGGATCTCCAGGTCCGGGTTGTTGATGCGGCTGTATATGAGCCCCTGTTCCTCGTGCGGCCGCCGCTCGCGCAACCCGTAGGCCACCTCGAAGAAGGCCTTGCCCTCTTCGGCGCTCTTGAACACGAAGGTGCTGGTGAGGAAGATCGGGCTCTTGATGGCCCCTTCGGAAAGCGACGGCTTGTAGCCGTACGACATCATCAGGCTCTCGGGACGGAAACGGTGGTCGTGGTCCATGGTGGGTACGCGCGGGGGCGGAACGATCCGGTCCCACCAAGATACGGACGATGTGTGCCGACCTCGCGCTCCGCGGACGGCCCAGGTTCGGCCATGACCGTGCATGTGCGCATGCGCCTCAGCGGCCGATCGGACCTGGACGGAAAGGCCGGCACGCGCCGAACGGTCTTCAGCTTCGTGGTGCGCAAGAGCGAGGCTGGCTGGCTGTGCGTCTCGGCCCGGAACACGGATATCGTGTCCGGCGCGGAGACCTATATCCGCACGGAAAGCGGCGAGCTGGTCCCTGCGGATCACCGGAAGAAGTGAACCGCGCGTTCATCCGGTCGTGGACGGGCATGGAGAGGTCCCTTCTGCACCGCCCTACCTTCGTACCATGCTGCTCACCATCCGCAACATGGTCTGCGACCGCTGCAAGGCGGCGGTGTGGCGGGTGATCACCGCCCAGGGCCTCGCCGTGCGGCATGTGGAGCTGGGCGAGGTGGAACTCGGCGGCCAGCCCACGCTGGACGACCTGCACAAGCTGAACGCCGCCCTGCAGGCCGAGGGCTTCGAGCTGGTGGACGACCGCGACGCCGCACTTATCGCGCGCATCAAGGCCGTGATCGTGAAACTGGTGCACCACAGCGGCGATACCGACGGACGGGTGAAGTTGGCCGCGCATGTGGCCGACGCCCTGCATAAGGACTACTCCACGCTCAGCGCGCTGTTCTCCCAGGTGGAGGGCATCACCATCGAGCACTACTTCTTGCTGCAACGGTTGGAGCGCGTGAAGGAGCTGATCAAGTACGGCGAGCTCAATCTCAGCGAGATCGCCTTCCGCACCGGATTCAGCAGCGTGGCCCACCTGAGCACCCAGTTCAAGAAGCTCACCGGCATGACGCCATCAGCCTTCAAGAAGATGGGGCAGGGGAGGAAGGAGCTGGACAAGGTGGGGTGAGGGGCGGCCTTCCTGATCACCTCCACTTCTGATCGGCTTTCTGCTCATATGGAACACGTTGTACACCACGATCGTCCCTTCAACGATCTCGAAGACGATCAAGAACGCGAACCGCTTTACCGGAGCGTACCGGAAACCATTTTCCCGCAGTTGGTAATGCGCTGCGACCGTGCAGAGATGTTCAAGCGTGGCCAGTACGGCTTTGTCGAACCGATCACCAAGGCCCGACTTCTCCAGATCGTACCACAAGGAAGCCTCCTGCCACTCCTGCCATGCTTCGTCCCGAAGCTCCAGTGGCCGAGACTTCATTTCCTCTTCGCCAGCATGCGCTTCACCTCGGACAAGGAATAGCCTTTCCCTTGTCCAGCTTGCCTTCGTGCTCGGCGTTCCTCCAACAGCGCAAGGTGTTCCTTCGTGAAGGTGTACTTGCCAGTCCCGCCATCGAGCACCTTGCCCACCTCCTCCAGGATCTTTTCATCCGTGGTGGCAATGATCCGTTCGATCAGATCCAGCTTCGTGAACATGACCCGAAGTTACGCTATGAGTGACGAACAACTGAACTGACCGGAGAAACCCCGCGGTTCCTGCCCCCCCCGTAAAAACCTTCCCCATCGCGATGTACATGGTTGCATTGGGTGCCTTGAAAAGACATGGAACCGGGAATAAGCGACCTCTCTCTACCCCACGCGCTACAAGGACTTGGCTCCGTGCCTACGGTCCCCGAGTCGCTTAACCGTTCAATCCCAAACGTAGCGCTCGTCATACGCCACGCCGTACTTCTTCAGCATGAGCCGATACTCTTCCTGAAAGCCTTGCTTCCGGTGGTGCTCGGCCTGGTTGGCGATGTACCGTTCGATGGTGGCGCGGTACCATGGGCTCACCGAGAAGATGCCATAGCCGTTCTGCCAGCGGAACTTGGACAGGTCATGCGATACGGTCTTCAGCCATTTCGATGATCCGGTCTTGATGGCCTGTACCAGGTCGGCCGGTGTGCTGGTCCGTGGGTGTGCGATCAGCAGGTGGATGTGGTCGGCCACCGATCCCGCTTTCAACAGCGTCCCCTTGTGGTTCGCGATGATCCCACCGATATACGCGTGCAGTGCGTCGCGGTGCGCATCCGGGAGGACAGGCTCCCGGTACTTCGTGGAGAACACCAGATGGACGAGCAGTTGTGCGAGCGACTGTGGCATGGTTTCGCGCTTTCAGAGTAAGAAGGATGCTGAGATGTAAGTGCGCGGTAGGCTGCGACCAGGCACCTGCATGTTTCCATGCGTGCGTGTGATGAACGAATGTACGGTCCGGATCATCGACGCTTTGCGCCCTGTACTGGCGAACAGCTCCTGGCATTATCCCGTTCCTTCGCCCGAACAGGTCTGATGATCATGAGGTCCCGCCCCTTCAGGGCTGGGAGAACGCTCAAAGCCTGTGCCCGGTGCATCGCACCGGGCACAGGACTGCGGCCCCTTCAGGGCCGCGAGCATACCGAGCGAGGACTTGCCCAGCCCCGTAGGGGCGCGAGGTACGAACTCGGGGTACCACCCCGAGGCAGTGCGAGGGTACCATCCCGAGCGGGAGCGAGGGCACCGCCCCGAGAGTGAGCGACCGCAGCACCCCGAGACCATGTGCTGGCACTGCCCAGAGAGTGTGCGTGGGCAGCGTGCCGAGACCAGATGAGCGCATCTCTCTCAGCCCTGAAGGAGCGCCAGGTCGGGATCCCAGCGTCTCTCCCAGCCCCGAAGGGGCGCGACACAGGCAGCTCCCACAGCACGCGCCCACGCCGCCTCCCCGATACAAACCTTCCCCATCGCGATGTAACGCCCAGCGCTGCACACCTCCGGACCTTTGTGCCATGGAAACAATGGAGCAGGCCCTGAACGGCGGTACGCTCAAGCGCAGCTTCCCGGTGTCGGGCATGACCTGCGCGAGCTGCGTGGCCAGTGTGGAGCGGGCGCTGCAAAGTGCCCCGGGGGTGGACCAAGTGAGCGTGAACCTGGCCACCAACTCCGCCTTGGTGGATTATGCCCCGGACCGCACGGATGCGGAGCAGCTGCGCAAGGCCGTGCAAGCCGCCGGTTATGACCTGGTCGTCGGCGACGGGAGCGAAGCAATGGACCTGGAGCGGATCGCGCACGAGCGCATGGCCGCGCTGAAGCGGCGCCTCTGGGCCTCCGTGGCCCTGAGCATCCCGCTGATGGTGGTGGGCATGGGCTTCATGCACGCGCCGTGGTCGCCGTGGGTACAGTGGTTACTGGCCACGCCCGTGGTGCTCGTCTTCGGCCGGCAGTTCTTCGTCAACGCGTGGAAACAGGCCAAGCACCGCAGCGCCAACATGGACACGCTCGTGGCCCTCAGCACCGGCGTGGCGTACCTGTTCAGCGTGTTCAACACCGTGTGGCCAAGCTTCTGGACCAGTCGCGGGCTTGAGGCGCACGTGTACTTCGAGGCCGCCGCCGTGGTGATCACCTTCATCCTGCTCGGCAAATTCCTGGAGGAACGCGCCAAGGCCGGCACCGGCAGCGCCATCAAGAAGCTCATGGGCCTGCGCCCCAACACCGTGATGCGCGAAGGTCCCGACGGCCACGCCGTGGAAACGCCCATCGCCGATGTGAACGTGGACGACATCCTGCTGGTGCGGCCCGGCGAGAGCATCGCCGTGGACGGCGTGGTGATCGACGGCGAGAGCTACGTGGACGAAAGCATGATCAGCGGCGAGCCCGTGCCCGTGCCCAAGACCGAAGGCGCATCCCTGCTCGCCGGCACCATCAATCAGAAGGGCAGCTTGCGGATGCGGGCGCAGAAGGTGGGCGCCGCCACGCTGCTGGCGCAGATCGTGCGCACCGTGCAGGAGGCGCAGGGCAGCAAGGCCCCGGTGCAGAAGCTCGTGGACAAGGTGGCGGCCGTCTTCGTGCCCGTCGTCATGGGCATCGCGCTGCTCAGCGCCGTGGCGTGGTGGATCCTCGGCGGCGAACACGCCTTCACGCAAGGGCTGCTCGCGCTCGTCACCGTGCTGGTGATCGCCTGCCCCTGCGCGCTGGGCCTCGCCACGCCCACGGCCATCATGGCCGGCATGGGCAAGGGAGCGGGGCACGGCATCCTCATCAAGGATGCGGAAAGCCTCGAGCGCGCGCGCAACATCACCGCCATCGTGCTGGACAAGACCGGCACCATCACCGAAGGCAAGCCCGCCGTCATCGAGGCCATCGGCCTGGACGACGCCGAAGCCGCCGCAGCCCTGCTCGCCATCGAATCGCGCTCCGAGCACCCGCTGGCGGAGGCGGTGGTGAGGCATCTCCGCAGCCCGCAGCAAGCTGGCCACGGCCCGCACCATGCTGGCCACAGCGCACCTGTACAGTCGACCCAATGGGTCGACGCAACAGGTGCACCGGCCAGCCTCATCAACTTCGAATCCCTCACCGGCAAAGGCGCTAGGGCCACCATCGGCGGCACGCCGTGGATCGTGGGCAACCGCCGCCTGATGGAAGAGCACGGCATCGCCATCACCGGCACGTGGCGCGAGCAGGAACAGCACTGGCAGGAAGGAGCCCACACGGTGATCTGGCTCGCCGACGACAAGCAGCTGCGCGCAGCCGTGGCCATCGCCGACCGCATCAAGCCCTCCGCCAAGGAAGCCATCGCCCGCCTCAAGGCCAGCGGCATCGCCGTGTACATGCAGACCGGCGACGCGCGCCGCACCGCCCAGGCCGTGGCCCGCGAAGTGGGCATCGCCGACTTCCGCAGCGAAGTGCTGCCCAAGGACAAGGCCGCCTTCGTCGCGGGGCTGCAGCAGATGGGCCATGTCGTCGCCATGGTGGGCGACGGCATCAACGACAGCGAAGCCCTCGCCAAGGCCGACGTCGGCATCGCCATGGGCCAGGGCAGCGACATCGCCATGGACGTGGCCCGCGTCACCCTCATCGGCTCCGACCTCACCAGCATCCCCAAGGCCATCACCCTCTCGCGCAAGACCGTGCGCCTCATCCGCCAGAACCTCTTCTGGGCCTTCATCTACAACATCATCGGCATCCCCATCGCCGCCGGCGCGCTCTACCCCGTCAACGGCTTCCTGCTCGACCCCATGATCGCCGGCGCAGCCATGGCCCTCAGCAGCGTCAGCGTGGTGAGCAACAGCTTACGGCTGCGGTGGGTGAAGTTGTGAGCGAGCGGAAGATCAGGCACCTTCATGACACCATTCGGCGCCCGCAGGATCATCAGGTAATGGAGCTACGTACAGGCTCACCGCAGGTGATGGCAAGGGCGGAGTGGAAATGGGGAAAGGTGCCAGACGCGCTCAGCAGCGTTTCCTCGGTGCAGCCTACTTCCTCCCCTTCAATCGCCTTGTCGTTCTCAGCACCTGCTTCTGTTCGGAGGCCAGGCCGCTTCACTTTCTCCACATCCACGGTAGCAGGCGTAGCGCGTCAGGGCGAAGTCGTCTATGGACCGTTGGGCCCCGCTGCCGAGTTCGACCATTTTACTGACACCAGTAAAATGGTGCTCCGGGAGCTCCCCGGCGTTCGAGCATGCTTCACGCGCGCGTTCGATGACCTGCTGGAAGTTCTGCCAATTGGCATAACCGAACATCGCCTGAAGCTCGCGGGCGCTCCAGCACTCCACCTCGTCCAAGGTGCCACTGGCCGCCTCGAAGCGTTGCCAGAGTTCGTTGATGAGTTCCTTCTTCATGTGCCTCTCGCGATCGACGGATCCATCGTCGATCGCCGTTCCACAGTATACGACTTGCGGGGCTTGGCGATGGTTCGTGTTGAAAAGTACCTGGCGATGGGCCGGCAACTGTTCACGTGGCTGCACGGCGACCCCTTCAGCAGGCTGCCGCTGCGCTCCCTCACGCGGGCATTCCGCAAGTCTCGTCGACCATCGCGCAATCACGCCCCATACAAACCTTCCCCACGATGTTGTCACACCTCCGCCGTTATGGGCCGGTTGCTTTGTGCCCAGAAACCAGGAACATGAAAACCCTTCATCTCCCTTCGCTCGTCGTGGCCGCGCTGCTGCTCGGCGCATGCGGCACCGGAAACACCCACAGCCCGGCCCATGGAGACCATGCGAAACACGTGCACGAGGCAGCGACGCGAACCCAGGCCGCCGCAGATCCTATCGCACCGGTGTTTGATGCCTACTTCCGGCTGAAGGATGCCCTGGTGGCCGCGGACTCGGTGCAGGCGCCCAAGCTGGCGGTGGCGCTGGACGGCACCTTCCACAGCATGGACCGGAACGCATTGACCGCGGAACAACAGGCCGCTTGGGACATGCTGATGGATACGCTGATGACCGCGCTGCATCCATTCTATGTCGCCACGGAGCTGGAGCAGCAACGCACGCTTTTCGCGCAACTCACGCCCGGCATGCTGCAACTGGCCAAGCTCACCGCGCTCGATGCGCCGGTGTACCTGATGCACTGCCCCATGTACCACGGCGGCGCGGACTGGCTCAGCCGCGAGCGTGCGGTGCGCAATCCCTTCTACGGCGCGGCGATGATGACCTGCGGGAGCGTGAAGGAGGTGATCGGGGTGTGAAGACCGGACCTTGTGCAGCGCATCGCGGTGAGGCCGGAGCGGTGGAACGTACCCCAACGCAGCTTGAGCATACTCAACTGCTGGAGAGCTGCCCAAGGCCGGGGAGCTCCTGGCCGTGAGAAGGAATGTGGTGCGGCCCCACACCACGTTCCTTCCGGCGTTTCACTCCTTCACCACTTGCACACTGCGTCGGCCTGCGCCGTCCAATACCACCAGCGCGTAAGGCCCGGCGGCCAGGCCATCCAGGTCCAGCTGCAGCGCTGCGACGTTCGTGCTGCCCTGGCGCAGTACGCGGCCTTGCATGTCCATCAGCTGCCATGCGGCGTTGCGTGCCAGGCCGTTCACCTGCACCAGGCCCGTGGTCGGGTTGGGCATGACCAGCAGCACCGGCGTTGAAGGGTGCTCGTCCATGCCGATCACGGCATCCCCGAAGACGATCGCCGTTCCATCGTCCTCGATGTGGCCCAGGGGCTCCACGGGGTTGCTGCGGTAGAAGTCGATGGTGCCGCTGCTGCTGGACACCTGCACCACGTTCGTGTAGGTGCCGGTGGGCAGCACCACGGTGCCATGACCCGAGTAGGTGCGTGTCGTGGATGCGGGCGTGCCGTTGGCGGTGTAGTTGTCCACGAAGGAGTTCTGGTAGGCTAGCGGGAACTGCAACGGGGTCTTGGGGTCGGTGTACACGTCGGGGTTCGTCCCGCCCACATCCTCGGCCAGCATGTCCAGACCGGCGGAGGTGAGCACGAAGTAGTTGTAGCTGGTGCCCATCGAGGTGGTCATCACCTGGGCCAGGTTGGCCGTGGGGTAGGAGCTGGCGTAGGGTGTGGTCGCCGGGTCCACGAACGCCGCCGTGCCCGCGTTCATCTGCAGGGTGATGCTGCTGAAGTCCCAGGCCACGTTCGCGCCGGTGACGGTGGGGTCCGCCGTGCCGGCGTCGGTCACCAGGTGCAGCGGGAAGGTCTTGCCGATGAGGTCCACGTTCGCGTACTCAAGCACGGGCTGCGCGGATGCACACAAGGCGAAAAGGGAAATGCCGAGCGTAGCGGTGTATTTCATGGGGTGAGGGTTGGTGCGGTAAAGGTGTGATACCATTTCGACCTTCAAAAGCGGCTTGAGATGCGTGGCCGTTTTTTTAACAGATCCCCGGGTGAAGGTTGGATGGGGAAGAGCAGGCAGGTCGGCTTGCATTGGAGATCCCATGGGTGGGCGGCCAGGGACCGTCAAGGATCGGGACCCGGTCCTTGTGCAAGACCGGATGCTCCGTTACCGCGCGCAGGAACTGGTCCCAACCCCGATCACCCGTGAGCGATCGTTCCATCCTCGTCCTGTGGCGTTGTGCGTTCGATGCATGGAACGCCACGATCCCCGGCATTCACCGCCTTGTGAAGCGCCACCCGCCGAACAGCGCACCACGAGCCCGGTCGCGCTACTTCGCGCGCTCCAGGTCCATCTTGCACTTGGTGCAGCTGCCCGGCTTGTCGGAATTCTCTTCGGGGTGCATGGGGCAGTAGTAGCGGCCCTTCACCGTGGGGAAGGGGAGGGTCGACCGGTGCAGGGAGAAGCGGTAGGACAGGCCGACGGTGGCCGTGTATTGCGAGCCCACCTGTGTGTACTGCGGCGCGGAGTTCATGTGCTGGTACAGGGGGACGTCGGCGGCGGCATAGACCGTGAACCGGTCCTTGGTGAAGCTCACCTGGGGGGTGAGGAACAGTTTGCGGTAGCCCGTGGCCTCCGGGAAATAGTTGGAGGGCCTGCCGAACAGCAGGACGCTCTCCAGGATCCGGGTGGGCTTCACCACCTCGTAGCGCACCTGCACGGTGAGGCCGACGAGCCGGCCGATGGACCGGGACCCGTAGAGCGCCACGCTCATGAAGTCGCCCAGGCGCTCGCCGTTGGGGTTCCAGCCCTTCAGGATGTACTGGCCGCTCGCGAAGACGTTGAACTTCGAGCGCAGGAAACCGTGGTGCAGGAAGACGTGGAAGAGGAGGTCGTGGGCCCCGGAGGAGAGCTGCACGGAGGTGGGCTTGGTCACGTAGTACGTCTGGCCCGAAAAGGGCTCGACGTTGCCCGTGGAATCGTTGTACGAGCCCAGCGGCAGTTTGTAGCCGATGCCGAGGGCGATCTCGTTGGACGACCGGCCGTTCGATCGACGCAGCACATCGTACCGCGGGAAGATCACCAGGTCGCCGAAGCCCTGCGAACGGTAGGTCGTCGCCGGGTCCTTGTCCAGTCCCACTTCCTTCTTCAGCAGGTAGTAGCCGCTTTCCAGCGAGAGCGTGAAGTGGGAGGTGATCCCGTAGGCGAGCCGCAGGTAGCCGTACTGGCTCTCGAACCGGTCGAAGGTGCGTTCGTCCACACGCCGGTCCTCCTTGAAGAAGGCTTCGGTGCCGATATACTGGAAGTTGGCGTTGATCTCCATCTCCTTTTCCGGGAGCACCCCCTGGGCGGCACCACCGATGATGCAGCTGCCGCTCCCGCCGGCACAACACTGGGCGCGGAGCGGCGCGGGCCGGAGCAACGCCACCGCGGCCAGGAACACCACGGCCAGGTGCACCACCGCGTGCATGCGCGCCTCGGGTCCGTCCGGGTGGTTCGCCATCACCGCACGATGGTCAGGTCCGCGGTGCTGCTGTGCTGCCCGTCCGACAGCCGTACGAGATAGGTGCCGGCGGCGAGGTCCTGGGTGGCCAGGGCGACGCGCGACGGG
>JABWBQ010000020.1 GCA_013360395.1 Flavobacteriales bacterium | reverse complement strand
GGCTGCCCCGCGTGCGCTACGACCGCGGCCGGCCGGTGGACAGCTCCGTGCCCTGGTACGACACGTACGTGCCCGGCCCCGTGCGTGCGAAACCCGCCGCCTACCTGCTGCCCCAGGCCTGGCGCGAGGTGGGCCATCGGCTGGCCATGGTGGGCGTGCCGTTCACCCGCCTCGCGCACGACACGGTGCTGCGCGCCGAGGTGTACCGCATCACCGACCTGCGCACGGTGCCCGAACCCTACGAAGGCCACTACCTGCACCGCGACATCCGCTTCACCACCGGCATCGAGGCGGTGCAGGCCCGCGCCGGCGACCTGCTCATCCCCATGGGCACGCCGTACGACCGGTTCCTCCTGGAGGTCCTGGAGCCCGACGCGCCGGACAGCTACTTCGCCTGGGGCTTCTTCGATGCCATCCTGCAGCAGAAGGAGTGGTTCACCGACTACGTGTTCGAGGACGTGGCCGCGGACCTGCTGGCGAAGGACCCGGCGCTGCGTGCCGCGTTGGAGGCGCGGCGTGCGGCCGACCCCGCCTTCGCCGCCGACGCTTGGGCGCAGCTGGCCTTCGTGTTCCGGCGCTCGCCGTACATGGAACCGGCCCACCGCCGCTACCCGGTGCTGCGCCTGCTGCGGTAGCGCACCGGCCGCGCGACGCCGCACCGGGCGTTCTACCTTGCGCCCGCAACCGCGACCACGAGCATGGAACTGCACGACATCAGCATCGGCGCACGCGTCAACCATCCCACGCTGGGCGTGGGCGTTGTTTACGACATCGATCCGCGCACCGTGCACGTCTTCTTCCGCGAACACGGTGAACAGCCCATCAGCCGCAGCTTCGCCGGGCTGGTGACCATCGCCCCGGGCGTGGAGGTGGGCCCAGAGCCCCTGGACATCGACCACGTGAAGGACGCCCTGCGCGCCGTGCTCGAGGAGCTGCAGCTGCCGCAACGGCCGGTGGAACTGGCGCGGCGCTACACCGGTGGCGTGCTCGAACTGCGCCCCAAGGACCCCGCCCTCAAGAGCAAGGAAGTGCCCATCGACGACTTCTTCCACAAGATCGTCATGATCCGCGACCGCTTCCGCGTGCTGGAGCAGAAGATCAATGCGCATCCCGCGCTCAACGACACCGACAAGGTGGAACTGCAGCAGTACATCACGCGCTGTTACGGCAGCCTCACCACCTTCAACATCCTCTTCGAGGACAAGGAGGACCACTTCGTGGGGCAGAAGGGCGAGTGAGCCGCGGCCGGCGCGGGGCGGGCGACTTTTCAACCGGGCCTTGCAAAAGGGGGGAGGGGCCCGTACATTCGTACCGACGGAACGTTCTTTCTCAGCCGTGTGCTGATCAACGACCAGCCCACACAGGCCTATAGTCTCAGAACCAACATTATTTGCTCAGGGTCGGAAGATCCAAAGGGCAAGGGCGGGCCGCGCATCCCTTTCGGGGGATGATGCCCCCGGGCACACCGCGGATTACCGACCCCTTTCTGTCCGACCCGCTCATGTGATCCATGGGTTCTTTGAACTTCGGTCCTGTGTGGGCTTTTTTTGCCCGTCCGTGAACGCCCTCCCCACCACCGGGCCGCGCCCCGCCACGACCGTCACCTACCCGGTGATGGAGGCCTTCCCCACCGTGCAGGGCGAGGGGCTCTTCACCGGGCAGGCGGCCCACTTCATCCGGCTGGGCGGCTGCGACGTGGGATGCTCCTGGTGCGATGTGAAGGCGAGCTGGGACATGGCGGCCCATCCGCACCGGTCGGTGGAAGCCCTGGTGGCGGAGGCGCTCACCCACCCGGCCCGCATCGCCGTGGTCACCGGGGGCGAACCCTTGCTGCACGACCTGCGTCCCCTCACCGACGCGCTGCGCGCCGCTGGCTTCCGCACCCACCTGGAGACCTCGGGCACCGCCCCCCTGAGCGGCGATTGGCATCATGTGTGCTTCAGCCCGAAGAAGTTCAAGGACCCCGTGCCCGGCTTTCACCTGCACGCCGACGAGCTGAAGGTCATCGTCGTCAACCGCCACGACCTCGTGTGGGCCGATGGACACGCCGCCCTGGTGCGGCCGGACTGCGCGTGCCTGTTGCAGCCGGAATGGGACCGCCGCGACGCGGTGATGCCGTTGATCGTGGCCAAGGTCATGGCCGAGCCCCGCTGGCGCATCTCCCTGCAGACCCACAAAACCCTGAACATACCGTGAGCCCATCCGTCCTGCCCCCGCCCGAGCGGTCGCTGCTGTTCGCCTGTACGCGGGCCCTCCGCACCGGGTGGGCCGTGTGGGGCCTGCGCGCCGCGTTGCTCCTGCTGTTCCCGCTCCAGGCGCCGCAGCGCATGCACGCCCAGCCCCCCGGAGGCTACACCACCAAGGAGAGCAAGGCCATCAAGCTCTACGAGGACGGGTTGGACGCCATGCACGCGCGCAAGTGGGACGCTGCGGAGGGGAGCCTCAAGAAGGCCGCGGCCTTCGACGAGCGTTTCGTGGAGCCGCGCTACGCCCTGGCCGAGCTGTACGCCATGAAGGGCGACGACCCCGCGGCCATGCAATGGTACCGCGAGGCCATCGGCATCGCCCCCCGGTTCTTCCCCATGGCCCATCTGCACCTGGCGGACATCGAGTTCCGCAACCAGGACTTCGTGGCGGCCGAAGCGCATTACAAGAGCTTCCTGGAGATGGAGGACGAGCCCGTGCGGCGGCAGCGCGCCAAGCTGGGTCTGGACAACTGCGCTTTCGCGGCCAAGGCCATCCGGCAGCCGGTGCCCTTCGAGCCCGTGAACCTCGGTCCCGCCGTCAATTCCCCCGACCCCGAATACTATCCCTGCATCACCGCCGACGACCGCACGCTGCTGTTCACCCGCGACCTGCCCGATGGCGCCTCGCCCTGGGGCCACCAGGAGGATTTCTATGTGAGCACGCGCGACGAGCAGGGGGCCTGGACCACGGCCCGGCCGGTCTCCGGCGTGGTGACCCCGGCCAACGAAGGCGCCGGGACCTTGTCCCCCGACGGCCGCTTCATCATCTTCACGGCCTGCGCCGGCATCGACGGCGACTATGGTGCGGGCCGCAAGGGCCTGGGCAGCTGCGACCTCTTCATCAGCCGGCGCATCGGCAACCGTTGGAGCCCGCCCGAGAACCTGGGCCCGCCGGTGAACTCGCGCCATTGGGAGAGCCAGCCCAGCCTGGGCAGCGACGGCCGCACGCTGTACTACGTCCGCGGCACGCAGGCCCGCGACGGCATCCAGAGCATGGACATCTTCGTGACCCGCCTGCAGGAGGACGGCAGCTTCGGCCCGCCCGAGAAGCTGGGGCCGCAGATCAACACGCCGTTCCAGGAGGAAAGCGTGCAGATCCACCCGGACGGGCGCACGCTCTACTTCAGCAGCAACGGCCATCCGGCCTTCGGCGGGCTGGACATCTTCGTGAGCCGCATGGGCGACGACGGCGTGTGGGGCCCGGCGTTGAACCTGGGCTGGCCCATCAACAGCGGGGGTGATGAGAACAGCCTGCTGGTGAGCGCGGACGGGCGCATCGCCTATTTCGCCAGCGACCGTGCCGGCGGGTCGGGCGGGCTCGACCTTTACAGCTTCGAGCTCTACCCCGAGGCCCGGCCCGAGCCCGTCACCTACATCCGCGGCGTGGTCACCGACATCACCAACGGCAAGCCGGTGGAGGCCGATGTGGAGCTGTACGACCTGGGCACCGGCAAGCTGGCCACGGCCGCCTACAGCGACCCCGGGACCGGCGAGTTCCTGGTGTGCCTGCCCACCGGCCGCGACTACGCCCTGAACGCCACCGCCGAGGGCTACCTGTTCTTCAGCGCCAATTACAGCGTGGCCGTCGCCAAGGACGGGGTGCCGCCGATGCTGGAGGCGCGGCTGAGCCCGTTGGCCAGCGGCAGCACCATCACCCTGCGCAACATCTTCTTCAACACCGCCAGCGCCGAGCTGCTGCCCGCCAGCAACACCGAGCTGGACAAGCTGCTGCGCCTCATGAAGGCCAACCCGTCCATCCGCATCGAGGTGGCGGGCCACACCGACAACGTGGGCGGGGATGCGGACAACCAACGGCTCAGCGAGCAGCGTGCCGCCGCGGTGGCGCGCTTCCTTACCGGCTACGGCATTGATGCGGCACGGGTGACCAGCGTGGGGTACGGCGAGAGCCGCCCGGTGGCCGGCAACGACACCGAAGCGGGCCGCGCGCTCAACCGCCGCACGGAAGTGCTGGTGCAGTAGCGCCGCACGGTGCCGTGGCGGACCTTTGCAGGGTGACGGCACGCAGCTACCTCCGCGACGGCCGCTCGCCGGTGCCCACGGACCCGCGGGTGAGCGCCGTGATGAGCCGCATCCGGTCCAAGCACACCGGTCCGGAGCTGCGGGTGCGCCAGGCGTTGCGGGCCCGCGGCCTCTCCGGTTACCGGCTGCACCACGCCCAGGCGCCGGGCCGGCCCGACATCGCCTTCGTGGGCCGCAAGGTGGCCGTGTTCGTACACGGCTGTTTCTGGCACGGCTGTCCCCACTGCCGCCCGCGGCGCCCCGCCACCCACCGCGCTTTCTGGAACGCCAAGCTGGACCGCAACCGGGCGCGGGATGCCGAGAAGGCGCGCGCCCTGCGCCGTGCCGGCTGGCGGGTGGTCACCCTGTGGGAATGCAAGTTGGCGCGGGGCCTGGACCGTGAGGTGGGGAAGGTGTTGCGCGCCGTGCGGGAGCGCGGGGGCTGAGGCGGCGTTCGCCCGGTGGTGCAGGACGTGGATCAGCTCCGGGAGTTCTGGTGTAAGCTTTCCCAAAGTGCGGTCACTCATTATTGGAGGTGAAGCGCTCCTTGGCCCCGCGTGAGCGGGCGCAGCCGCAGCCGCTTGCCACGACAAGCCCGGCTACAGCGGAGCCCGCGACCCGGCTGCATTTGGGCCGGGCACGCCCCAATGAACTCCTACGACTGGTCAAGCTTCCTCACCATCGTCAGGATCGTCGCCAGCGCCACGGTCACGCCGGTCTCGTCCGCGAACTTGAGCGCATTGGACCTCATCGATTCCTTTTGCTGGTCCGCAGGTCAGCGGCCAAACGTTTCATGACCTTGGTATCCACGGTGTCGTAGTCGCTCTTGTCATAGATGCTCAGCAGGTACACTTCGGCATCTTCGGTCACCACGTAAGTGATCACACGCCCGCCACCGCTCTTGCCTTTGCCCTTGCTTGCTATCGCCAACCGCACCTTGTACAGACCGTGCCCGAGCGCAGTGCCCGTGGTCGGTTCGGACTCCAGTCGCTTTTCCAACTTCAGCAGGTCTTTGGCCAGTGAACGATGGCGCTTGAGCAACGGCCGCAACTCCTTCTCGAAGGCTGGCGTGGGGATGACCCTATGCTTCACGCAGCGCGTCCTTCAGGGTCCGCTTCTTCAACTTGCCACTGCGCATGCGCGCCACCTGGTCCAGGGCAATGCTCAAGGTGGAACGGAGCTTCAGCAGTTGTTCGTAGTGCCGCAGTTTGCCCACGAGTTCATTGAACTCATCCACGGGGATGAGCACCGCATGGGCTTTGCCCTCCGCGTCATTCACGACCTGCATTGGCACTTTCATTAGGGGGCCGGGTTGATGACCAAAGTTAAGGCGACCTACGACTGATCCACCTTCCTCACCATCGTCAGGATCGTCGCCAGCGCCACGGTCACGCCGGTCTCGTCCGCGAACTTGGGAGCATTAGGCTTCACCGCACCCCCTCGATCCGGTCCGTGTGTACCACAACCAGTTTGTGGGTCTCGTTCATGGCCAGCACATCCGGCCAGCACTTGGCAATGGCTGCGTGGAAGCTGCGCATGTCCATGTTCCCGAGCCGGATATGGATGACCTTCGGCGGCGGGCTGCTGATCAGGATTCGGCTGGAGAAGTCGCTGTCCTTGGTGATGATCGTGAGGTCATGCTTCCGGGCATGCTCCCAGATCAGCGCATCGTGAAGGGTCGCATCGATGTCGTGCTGATGCACGTAGTCCGGGCTGTTCCATTGACTGAACCAGCGCGGCAGGTTCGCATCGACGAGGTACCGAGGCATCTCAGGCCGCGATATCCTTCACGGAAAAGCTGTTGCCCATGAGCGACAGCGCGAACTGGCGGCAAGCCTCCAGATCCGCCGCTTCCAGCATGGGGTACTGCTTCAGCACCTCCGCTTCTGGCGTGCCGGCCATGAGGAATTCCAGCACTGTCTGCGCCGTGATCCGCATGCCCCTAATCACGGGTTTGCCATTGCAGATCCGGTCATCCACGGTGATCCGCTTGAGCAGTTCAGGATTCGCGTTCATGCTTTCAAAGATAAGGTGGTGTGCGTTGGGAGTCGAGTTGACCATTAGCTTCACCCCGCATGAAATTCTGGACCGGCGTCACCGACAACGATTGGTTCACGTTCCTCTCGGAGCGCGGCTTCGACGAGGTCAACTTCTGGCAGCCGAGCGGCCTGCCGCCCTTCACCACCTTGCCAGCGGGTACGCCCTTCCTCTTCAAGCTGAAACGGCCTTACAACCACATTGCGGGCGGCGGCTATTTCGCCACGTTCTCCAAGCTTCCGCTGAGCATGGCCTGGGAAGCCTTTGGCCAAAAGAACGGCGCGGCCACCTACCTGGAGGTGGAGCAGCGCATCCGGCGGCTGTCCTCCGGGGAGCGGAGCGTGCTGGAGATCGGATGCAGCGTGTTGGTGCAACCCTTCTTCTTCGAACGAAAGGACTGGATACCCGTGCCCAACTGGTCGCCGAACATCGTGAAGGGACAGACCTACGACACCGAGACCACAGAAGGCGCCTGGCTCTGGAACGAAGTGCAGCAGCACCTTCAGGACAAGGCCATCATGGACCTCGTGGCCGAACCGGCTGTAGAGTATGGCGGACCGCGTTACGGGGAACAGTTCCTCACGCGCAGCCGACTGGGGCAGGGCGCCTTCCGGGTGTTGGTGAGCGAGGCCTACGGGAAGCGCTGCGCCATCACGGGCGAATCGACCTTGCCAGTGCTGGAGGCGGCGCACATCAAGCCGTATGAGCTGGAGGGACCGCACAAGATCACGAACGGCATGCTGCTGCGCTCCGACTTCCACAAGCTCTTCGATGCCGGGCTGGTGACTGTGACACCCGAGCTGCGGGTGCGCGTGAGCGAACGCATCAAGGAGCAGTGGTACAACGGCAAGGCCTACTACCGCCTGCACGACCAGCCCTTGGCCGTGATCCCCAAGCTCACCAGCCAGCAGCCCGACCCCGAGTTCCTGCGCTGGCATCTGAACGAACGCTTCGTCGGTTAACAACCCGCACGCCCATGATCAGTGACCAACTGCTCAATGAATTGCTCGCTTTCCGCAAGGAGCGGGATTGGGAGCAATTCCACAACCTGCGGACCTTGAGCACCAGCATCGCCCTCGAAGCCGCAGAATTGATGGAGCACACCCAATGGGCGAAGGACGCTGATCTGCCGGGAGTCGTCAGAGATCGCTTTGATGATCTGGCCGAGGAAATGGCTGATATCGCCATCCTGCTCACTTATCTGGCGCATGACATGGGAGTGGACCTTGAAAATGCCGTCAAGCGAAAGCTGGTGAAGAACGCCGCTAAATACCCCGTGGGAAAGGCGAAGGGTGTGGCGACGAAGTGGGATCGGTTGTAGAAGTAGTTGCGTGAGCGGGCGCAGCGGCAGCCCGGCGCCGGAGGGGCCTTGCGGATGCGTGCAACGAGGAGGCGACGAAGGAGCCCCCGGAGTGCCGCAGCCGCTGGCCACGACAAGCCGGCAATAGCGGAGCACGCGACCCGCTGCATTTGAGCGGGGCACGCCCATCCTTTGACTCCGCTCAGGATGACACGTGCCTACGACTGGTCCAACTTTTTCACCATCGTCAAGATCGTCGCCAGCGCCACGGTCTCGCCGGTCTCATCCACCACACCTGCCTCCGGCAGGCAGGTCCACCAGCCACTACACCCCGGTCCGGGCCGGGGCAGGCTTTCAGCGGAATCATGCCTGGTCGAGCTTTTTCACCATGGTGAGAATGGTGGCAAGCGCAACGGTTTCTCCAGTTTCGTCAATGACGTCGACCAGCCATTTGACTATTCCCCGCGCCACATCCGCGCCCTTCGGTGAGTCTTCGGTCTTCGGCCGTTTCTCCTGGTCCAGCTTTTCGCGGCAGGTGAACTTCACCTGGATCGTGCTGCCGGGATATACCGGCTTCAGGAAGCGGCACTCCTCGATTCCGTAGTTCAGCAGCACCGGGCCTTTCGGCGGATCCACGAACAAGCCAGCTGCCCTTGACAGGATAAAATACCCGTGCGCCACACGGCCGGTGAAGACCGTGCCGTCGAGGCTTTTGGCGTCCATGTGCGCGTAGAACTTGTCGCCGCTCAGCTCGGCGAAGTCCTCGATGTTCTGCAGCGTCACCAAGTGCTTCTCGGTGATCAGCGTGTCGCCGATGTTCAGTTCCTCGAAGTGCAGGCGGAAGGGATGCTTCTCGCTGATGTGGTACTTGGCGCCCTGCTGGTACTGTTGGGTGAGCGCGGTGATGGTGGTGGGCGATCCCTGGATGGCGGTACGCTGCAGGTAGTGCAGCACGCCGCGCTTGCCGCCCATCTCCTCGCCGCCGCCCGCGCGGCCGGGACCACCGTGCACCAGCGTCGCCAGCGGACTGCCGTGACCGGTGTTCTCCTTGGCCATGTCGCGGTTCAGCACCAGCATGCGGCCGTGGTGGCTGGCCGCGCCCCACACGAACTGCTGCGCGTGTTTGTCATCGTACGTGGCGATGGTGGCCACCAGCGAGCCCTTGCCCAGCTTGCTCAGCGCCACGGCATCGTCCAGGTCGGTGTAGGGCATCAAGGTGCTCACGGGGCCGAAGGCCTCCACGTTGTGTGTTACCTGGTTCTTCCAGGGCTGCTCGTTCAGCAGGAGGATGGGGCTCATGAAGGCGCCCTTGGCCGCATCGGCCCCGGTGAGGTTCACGCTGTCGCGGTCGCCATAGACGATGCGCGAGCCCTTGAGCAGCTCATCCAGCGCGCGCTTCACCTCGTTACGCTGGCCCACGCCCGCCAACGCGCCCATGCGTACGCCTTCCGCGCGCGGGTCGCCGATCACCGTGCTGCCCAAGCGCTTGCCGATGGCGATCTGCACGTCCTCCAGCACGTTCTGCGGCACCATGATGCGCCGCGCGCCGGTGCAGCGCTGCCCGCACTTCAACGTGATCTCGCGGCTCACCTCCTTGATGAAGAGGTCGAACTCCTCGGTGCCGGGCACCGCGTCGGGGCCGAGCACGATGGCGTTGAGGCTGTCGGCCTCCATGTTGAAGGGCACGCTCTCATCCACGATGCGCGGGTGGCGCTTCAGCATACGGCCCGTGCTGGCGCTGCCGGTGAAGGTCACCACGTCCTGGCTGATCACATGGTCCAGCAGGCCTTCCGCGCTGCCGCAGATCAGCTGGATGGCGCCCTCGGGCACGATGCCGCTGGCCACGATGTCCTTCACCATGGCTTCGGTGAGGTAGCTGGTCACCGTGGCGGGCTTCACCACGGCGGGCATGCCGGCCATCCAGTTCACGGCGATCTTCTCCAGCATGCCCCAGATGGGGAAGTTGAAGGCGTTGATGTGCACGGCCACGCCCTCCTTGGGCACCATGATGTGGTGGCCGATGAAGCTGCCGGTCTTGCTGGTCTTGATGGCCTCGCCGTCCACGTAGAAGGGCATGTTGCCCAGGGTGCGGCGCAGGCTGGCGTTGGCGAAGAGGTTGCCGATGCCGCCCTCGATGTCCACCCAGCTGTCGGCCTTGGTGGCGCCGGTCTTGTAGCTGATCTGGTAGTATTTGTCCTTGCGCTCCATCAGGTGCAGGGCCAGGGCCTTCAGCATGCGGCCACGCTCGGGGAAGGTCATCTTGCGCAGCGGCGGACCGCCCACCTCGCGGGCGTAGCGCAGCATGGCGCCGAAGTCGAGGCCGTTGCTGGACGTGGTGGCGACCAGCTCCCCGGTGCTGGCGTCAACGAGTTCGGCTTGCTTGCCTGAACCGGCGATCCACTGGCCGCAGGCGTAGTTCTGGAGTTGCATGAGGGCGAAGGTATTTCACCACGGAGGCACAGAGCTCACGGAGAAATGCGGATGCGGGTGGTTTGGGCGTGCCGGCGCCAAATGCGCGCCGTCGCGCTCTTCCGTCCAAGTCCTCGCCGGATTACCGGCTCCGGGCTTTCCCGTTCGATCGCTCACGCGGGCGACCGTTCCGCAGCCACAACGATGGGCTCTCATCGGTGACATCGGCATGATCTGTGGATACGGACCGCAACCACAAGGACAACCCTGGCGTTACCGCATCGTCTTCAGGTCACAACACAGTGCACGGCATGAAGCACGCGTTACTATTGTGGATGGTGGGCTTTTCAGCGCTCACCGTTCACGGGCAGCACCTGGTCTTGGACCCCACGTTCAATGCCGGTACCGGCTTCACGGCGCCCGGGGTGGAGGCACTGGCGGTGCAGGTCGATGGCCGCATCCTGTGCGGTGGTGGGTTCCGTGCGTACAACGGCACGCCGCTCTTCAACATCGCCCGGCTGTATCCCGATGGTGCTTTGGACATGGGGTTCGCGCCGACGATCGAGGATACGTTGGCCGATGGCGTCCTGGCCCTGCTTGTGAGGCCCGACGGCGGGATCGTGATGGCCGGGGAGTTCGAGGTCGTGGACCTCTTACCTTGTGGCGGGCTGGTACACCTGCTCCCGAACGGCACGGTCTACGGCGGATACGGGAGCACCAATGGGGCCATGCTGTTCTCCCTGGCCCTTACACCGGGCGGTGAACTGTTCGTGGGCGGGCACTTTGAGGTCCCCTGGGGAGCGACCCTGCGGGTGTTCAACAGCGGAGGTTCCGGCATATACACGGGCAGCGGTCCTGCTCCTTTCGTGCTGAAGGCCCAACCCGATGGGCGGGTGGTGGCGGGTACGAACACGGCGCCCACCGTAGTGGTGCGGTACTTGCCGAACGGCCAGTTGGACCCGGACTTCACGTCCGACGTGACCGGCACATGGGCCTTGGTGAGGGACTTGACGATATTGCCCGATGGCCGGATCGTGGTCGTGGGGGACTTTGACACGGTGGACGGACAGCCGCGCGCGAACATTGCCCGGTTGATGCCGGATGGCAGCCTGGATGCCACCTTCGACCCCGGGACAGGGTTTGATGCGGTTTGTGTGGCCGTGGATGTGATGCCGAGCGGCAGCCTGCTCGTGGGCACGTACAGCAGCACGTACGATGGTACACCCCTGCAGGGGGAGCTGGTGCAACTTCATCCCGACGGCCAGTTGGACACATCCTATCAAGTGACGGGGTTGAACGAGATCCATGTGCTGCAGGATGGCCGCGTGCTCATCGCTGGTACCTGGACCACCTTCGGGAACAGTTTGAACACCGGGATCCACCGCTTGATGCCGGAGATCGGCACCGCAGTGCCTGTCGCTGGCACGGCAGCAGCGCCCTTCACGGTGTACGTGGATCGCGCGGGTGTGCTTGTGGCCACCAGCGGTGGTGGGGCCGCAGAACTTCACCTCTTCGATGTCGCCGGGCGTGAAGTGCGGTCGTTCCGCACGACGGCACCGGTGGAGCGGATCGGGCTGTCCGGTATCGGCACGGGTGTGTTCGTCGCCATGCGTGTGGATGAACGCGGAGTTCGCCAATGGCAGCGCTTCTTCGTGGGCGGCTGAGGCGCTGAACGGGGATGCCTGATCCCGGTCCATCGGCGGGCTCTCCCACGAAGCGTACGGCCGGGTCCGACCTTCCGTCCAGTTTTCCGCCTGGTTCCTTCGGCTTCACTGAGGATCAGCCTCCGGATCTTCATGTTCGATCGCCAACGCGGATCATCGATCGACCTGGACCACCTTATCATTGTATTGCACGTGCACCCGCTCGCAGGACCCGCCCTTATGCAACACATAGGATGATGGACCCCGCGCCATACCCACCGAGGCCCGCACCGGCCGCTGGTCAAGGGGGGCCATGCGCGGTGACCGACAGGACGACAAGACCCATGCGGACAAGCGTGGGGCCGGTGCAAGAGACCACGAGGCACAAAGAACGAAAACCGCCAGTACGATGAAGAACATCATTGCCATCCTGATCTTCTGCTGGCTCTCCGTCCCTGCGCGAGCCGCGATCTTCCACATCGATCCGGCGAACGGGTCCATGCAGAACGATGGCTCTGCCGCCGCACCGTGGTCCACGTTGGCCGAGGTGCTGGATGCGGACCTGATCGAGACGCGCAGCTATGATCCGCTGCCGTACCAGGCCGGCGTGAGCGTGCTGGTGCCGAAGAACGTGGGCGCCCCGGTGCATGCGGGCGATACACTGATGCTGTACGATGGACTGCACGGCGAGTGCTTCTACCGGGGTGCGTACAACATGGATCCCATCACGATCATGGCCGCGGATGGTGCGGTGCCCATCCTGCGCCGGTTCCACCTACAGGCCGGCGCGAAGTGGCGGCTGGTGGGGCTGCACGTCAGCGCGGAGCCTTACGGAGGTTACGACGGCGACCACCGGGTGTTCTTTGAATCGCATGGTTGGCACGGACCGGTGCGCGAGGTGGAGGTGCGCGATTGCGTGATCTACAGCGCGACCGACATCACGGGCTGGACGGACCAGGACTGGCTCACGCGCCACAGCGATGGCATCCACATTTCGGGCAACCAGGCGCTGGTGATCGGCAACACCGTGACGAACGTGCACTTCGGCATCATCGCGGCCGGGGACAGCATCCAGGCCATCGGCAACAGCGTGGTGAACTTCTCGGCGGACGGCATGCGGCCGCTGGGAAGCGACATCCTGTTCGAGGGTAACACCATCATGAACTGCTACGACGTGGACGCCAACCACGACGACGGCATCCAGTCCTTCACCACGCTGGGGTATCCCTTCCACCGGGTGGTGCTGCGCGGCAATACCATCATCAACTACGAGGACCCGTACCAGCCCTACCGTGCGAACTTGCAGGGCATCGGCTGTTTCGATGGACCCTTCATCGACTGGGTGGTGGAGAACAACGTGGTGGTCGTGGACCACTGGCACGGGATCTCGCTCTACGGCGCGCAGGACTGCGTGATCCGGAACAACACGGTGATCGACCCCACGCCGGAGGCGGCGCCCGGGCCGGCGTGGATCATGGTGAACGACATCGTTGGGTTCGAGAGCAGCGGCTGCGTGGTCGCCAACAACTTCGCGAACACCTTCAGCCTGGAAGGGACCAATGTGTACGTCAACAACATCGAACTGCCCGATGGGGCCCTGTACCCCCTGCATTTCGTGGATGCCCCGGGGCATGACCTGCACCTGCTGGCCACCAGCCCCGCGGTGGATGGAGCGGATGACCAGTACGCGCCGCCCACGGATATCGGAGGCAATGCACGTCCGGTGGGAGCACACAGCGATGTAGGCGCATACGAATACCTCGGCCCGCTGCACATTGAAGCGGAGGCGGGCATAGGCTCCTGCATCTACCCGGTGCCGACGCACGATCGCTTGTTCTTCGACGGTGTCGCAGCGGGGCGCACAGCATCAGTGGAGGTCGTTGACCGGCATGGCCGTGTGGTGCTTCGCGAGCGCCAGAGACTTTCCGATGGCCTGGATGTGCGCGGCCTCGCTCCGGGCATCTACACGGTCCGCTACGGGAACGTGGCCACCCGGTTCGTGAAAGAGTAGGGGAGACCGGTCGACAGGTCGCTACGTTCCGGGGAGCGGTCCGGTGGCGCCTTACCTCCCGGGGGCGAAGCACGATCGCGCCGCTCGGGTCTTGCGGCCTGCCAAAGGGTCAACGTTTCAGCACGGGACGCTGCAGGACGCCCCGCCCGGTCCATGTCCGCAGCACGAAGACACCGGGGGCCAGGTCCTGCACATCGAGCACTGCGGTGCGCAGGCCGTTCAAGGACCGGTCGAGCACCACGCGACCCCGGGCATCGATCAGTTGCACCCTGTGCAGGGGAGCGTCCGCCGTCAGGTTGATCGAGTGGTCGGCGGGTTGGGGCCAGGTACGCACCTGCGGCGTCCCCGGGCTTTCGGCAAGGCTGTTCGGCCCCACCACGAACGACTGGCAGGCCGTGTCCGTGGCGCAGATGCCGGTGAAGGTGAGGCACACATCGTACGTGCCCGGCTCCGCAAAAGTGTGGGCGATGCTGTCGCCGGTGTACGGGGTCCCGTCGATGACCCAGGAGGCGGTGCCGGAGCCCGAGGAGGTGTTCACGAAGGTGTACGTCGGTGTGTTGCCTGCATCGAACGCGAAGGCGGCCTGTACGGGATAGGTGCAGCAGATGAACTCCCGGGTCAGGCTGGGTGTTGTGAGCGAGGTGGGCCAGGCCCCCGGGTTGCTGCCCGTCTGCAGGTCCGAGACCGGCGTCAGCACCGTCGCCGCATAGGTGGTCCAGCCCGGGTTGACGCTGGTGCCGGTGCACCCGCCCTCACCGTTGACGTCGATGTGCACGGCGTAGATCTCGTTGGGCGGGCCCACGGAACGCAGGCAGGTGATCAGGATGCCGTTGTCGTGGGTCCGGGACAGCGACACGGGATACTCGCTCTCGGTCGTTCCGAAGAGCACGTTGCTCATCAGGTTGCCCAGTTCGTTGAAGGTGATCAACAGCGCATCGTAGTTGCCATGGCCTCCCGCGATGTTCTGGGCCCGCACCAGGGCGGTGTATCGGCCGGTGGTCAGCGGCACGATGCCGATCACATCGAAGGCGCCGCCGATCCGGCGGGTCCACTCGTGGTTGCCGGTCGCGTCGAACTTGGTGATGAAGCCGTGCGTGCCCACCGTGCCCATGCCCAGGGTCCTGCCGCCGATGTAGATGGCGCCCGTCACCGTGTCCTCCAGCACGGTGTAGGCCTCGTCGGCACTGGCACCGTCGATGCCGCGCTCCCAGAGCACCTGCCCCAGGCTGTCGGTGCGCACCAGATAGGCGCTGGGGGCGGGGCCGCCCACACCGTCGCCATAGCCGGTCAGGGCCATGCCCCCGTCGGCGCAGCGGATGGCGTCGTAGCCCCAGTCCCATCCCGAACTGCCGAAGCTCCAGGAGCCGGTGACCGCGCCGGTGCTGTCCACCCGCTGCAACAGCATGTCGTAGGAACCGGCCCCCGAGGCACGGCCCGCAACGAGCGCCCCGCCCGGGATGGCGGTAAGGCTGTGGATGGAGTTGGAATTGAAGCCCACATCGATCACGCGCTGGTGCAGCACATTGCCGTTGAGGTCCAGCACGTGCAGGATCCCCTCGCGGGAGGCGGTGTTGTTGCCCAAGGCGTAGCCGCCCATGAAGATGCGGTCGCCGACCACGGCGATGCTGCGGTCGTAGATCCCTTCCTCGGCATCGGCCTCGGCCAGCACACGGGTCCACAGCACCTGCCCCGTGCTGTCGGTGCGTACCACCACCACGCCGTCGTCCATCTCACCCCCGAACACGTACCCGTTGTCGGGAAGCGAGTGGCCGCCGGCCACGTTGGTGAGCCCCGGTACCGGGATGTTGATCTCGAAGCTGTTCTGGGCGGCAGCTTCCAAGGAAAGAAGCATGAGCAGCCAGGCGGGGATGGTCCTCATGAGGGAGGGTCTTGGCGTTGTGTCAGGGGTGGTGTCGGGGGAAATGTATGTCATCGTTCCATTACACAGGATGTTGACGCGCAGGTGCCCTGTCCGGCGTCATGGTGGGGCCGGCGAAAGGAAAGCGCCATGCCCGCCGGCGGGCCCCGACCGCAGCACCCACGGGCCCTCGACAAGAAGGGGGCGCCCGCCTCGGCCGACCGGGTCCGTGCTGTAGCTGCGGTGCGAACGGAAGTGCGGTGGCGCCGGACCATTCTACCGTTCCCTCAGCCATCCGACCACCGGCTCGATCTTTCGGCAGGGCCGGGCTGGATCGTGTTGTTTGGCGCCACCGTCCGGACTGCCCGCATGCTCGGTGTTGAAGCGCGGCGGGCACCGCAATAGATCCATCCCATGAGAACGCTCCTTACCCTTCTCGCCGGCACCATGTCCATGGCCGGTTCCGCGCAATGGTCCATCGATCCGGCCGATCCCATGCTCGTGGCCCCAGGCACAGGCGGTACGGCTGAAATGGAGGCGATCAGTGATGGTGCGGACGGTTACTATGCCTTCTGGCGGGATAAGCGTGCCGATGGCACCAATTACGACGTGTACGGACAACGCTTCGACGCAGCCGGCAACGCCCTTTGGACCCCGGATGGCGCGCTCCTTTTCCACCAGGACAGTGCGACCACCTACGAGTTCAGCGCCATGCGCTCCGAAGCCGGCCACATCTTCCTCGCCACCATCGCAGGATCCGGAACTTTTACCCAGGACCTCAAGGTGATGAAGCTGGACGCGGATGGGACCATGCTCTGGGATAGTGCCGTCACCGTGACCAGTACCGGCAACCCTGTGCTCGGCCTGAGTGAACTGGCCATGACCCCCACCAGCGACGGCGCCATCCTCGGCTGGTACGATATCTACTTCGGTGGCAGCAGCGGTGTCAACGTGGCACGGGTCACGAACGACGGCGACTTGCCCTGGGCCGGGGACGGCTATGCCATTCCCTATGCCACCTACGGGCCCTTCGACCTGTTGCCGGACGGTGCGGACGGCGTGATGGTGAACTGGCGTGAAGGGAACGGCCTGGGTGCAGGGTTCCAGTGCATGCGTGTGGACAGCAGCGGGGCCAACGCCTGGAATGCCAACGTGATCACCAATGCCGGGGCGCCGGGCTTCGGTGGATCGCACATGGTCACCAGCGGGCCCGATGCATCCTTGTTGCTGGTCTATGCGGATGCTCAAGGGAAGCTCCGGTTGGCCGGTCTGGACACGTCCGGCAATGTGGTATTGGACGCCTCCACGGCGGTGGTATGCCCCTACGCCAGCGACCAGGCCTCGCCGCACATGGTGCGCCAGGGGAACCAGATCACCGTGGTGTGGACCGACAACCGGCCGCCTGCCAGCAACCGCGACCTGTACATGCAGCGCCTCAGCCTGACCGGGGAGCTCCAGCTCGACACCAACGGTGTGCAGGTGATCCACACCAACACGTACATCCCCACGGCGGGACTGGTCGCTTCCTTGAACGGCGGGGTGATCGGCACCATCGACGGGAGCGTTGACGGGTACTCCGCCATGCGTATGAACGCGGACGGAACCCCGGCCTGGACCGCACCAACGGCCTTCTGCACCCCCGCCAACAATCCCTTCTACGAGGAACAGGTACAACTTGCCGATGGAACGGGCGGCGTGGTCAGCTTCTGGCGGACCAGTACGGGGAACATTCACGGGGCCCGCATCTACGCCAACGGCGACCTGGGCGACCACACAGGCATGGCCGAAGGGGTCCACGGTCCGGCCGCGCTACAGGTGTTCCCCGTCCCGGCCACCGGCCCTTTCACGGTGGTGGTCCAGGAAGGCGAGACCCCTCGTTCGGTGCAGGCCATGGATGCTGCGGGACGTCGCGTGACGCTGGCATTCCAGTGCCATGGGGACCGGGTGCTGGTGGATCCGGCGCCCCTGGCCGATGGCGTCCATACCCTCCGCGTGGTCACGGCGGAAGGCGTGCGCTCCGGCAGGGTGTTGGTGGCGCATTGACCCGGCGGGCCGGATCGCACGGGACCGCCCACCGGTACAAGGACAGGCGGACCTGGCCGGCGCTTGGCCTGATGATCGGAAGGCCCGCCATGGACGCTACATTTTGACGAACACCGCACGCCGCGGCGTTCCTCCCTCGTCCACCAGCAGCACGCAAGGGCCCGGGGCGAGCATGGAAACATCGATCCGGGCGGTACCCGGGTCGAACGGACCGACCACACGACCGGTGACATCGGCGACCCGCACGCGGACGGACCCAGGGAGCTCGCCCACCAGCATGATGTGGTCCCTGGCCGGATTGGGGGCGATCCACAGGGTGGCGGGAGGGGCCGCATCGCCGGTGCCGGTGATGCACGACTCGAAGGCACCCGCGTCCAGCGTGGCCTGCTGGCAGCGCACCGTGCCCGCGGCCGGATGGACGTACTCGTGCCAGGCCACCAGCGGGTAGCCGCTGTTCGCCAGCCCGGCGGGTTGGCCCGTGTTGTCCGCCGGCGAACCCGGCCCGAGGTGGAGGTCGAGGGTCGCCGGGTCCAGGAAGTCCAGCGCCGCGATGCTGGTGCTGCGCAGGTTGGCCAGCGTGTCCACCGTGGTGGGCCAGCTGCTCATGAAGGACCCGCCGCCGGCCAGGATGTTGCTGTACGCCTTGAAATAGGCCGCCGCCGGCATCTGGAAGAAACTGCCGTTGGGCTTCTCGTTCACCAGGGTGTTGTTCACCGCGTACAGCTCGTGCGGGCCGGGGTTGCTCAGCCCCTCCATGCCGAACCCGACCAGGTTGCTGTTCTGCGACTGCGGCCCCTGCTGGATCACGTTGCCGATCAGGTAGGCCTGTCCGCCGTTGGGCAGGTCGATCTCGCGGCTCGCGGTGCCGTCCGCCTCGTTGCTGAAGCGGTTGTATTCGATCACGTTCACCCAGGCGCGGCTCTTCAGCTCGTGGCCCACATCGGCATGGTGGCTGTAGTTGAAGCGGAAGATGAGCGAATCGATGTTGCCGATGTAGAGGTTGTGCGAGTAGCCATCGCCGTAACCATGATGGCCGAACTCCGTGTACTCGATGCGCACGGTGCTGGGGTGGTACGCCCCGCAGAGGATCCCGTTCTCGTTGTGGTGGAACCAGCAATGCCGCACCGTGAGGTTGAGTCCTTCCAACCGGATACCCGCGCCGTTGTGATCGGGCACCTGGCATTCGCTGAACTCGATCCATTCCACGGTGCAGTTGTCGCCCTGGATCACCCAGATGGCCTTGCCGCCCCAGCTGAGGCCGTTGCTCTCCAGGTGCGCAAAGCCGCCCACCCCGCGCAACACCAGGTCGTTGGCCGTCCATGCCGCCACGTCGGAAGGGTACACGCCCGCTGCGATGTTCACGGTATCGCCATCGTTCACCAGCGTGGAGACTTGGCTCGGCAGGGTGTACAGCTCACCGGGGCCTACCTGCCACGAGAACGCGAAGGCACTGGATGTCGTCATCAGCGTGACACAGAGAAGAATGCGCTTCATGTGCTCGAAAGTAAGACCTCATGCGGGCCTTCGCACCGCATGGAACCATTCATCCTCGAACCGGCCGAGTTTGAAAAATGCGCATTCGATCTTCGTGTCCAGTGTGAAGCCGACCTTCGCCAATACGCGTTGTGAAGCGAGCAGGCGAAGGCATCGGCGCCGTTCGTTGTGCCCTGTTTATTGAACACAACGCACCTCGCTTTCCAAGCTGCTCGGCCTACGCCACGAGACGAAAGATGTCGATCGTGGATCGACCGGCGAAGGATAAGCCCCTCAAGGCACCTGTACATGGCGTACCGTCGTAGGCACGGAGCTTCCTACGGTCTGCAGGATGATGTCGCGGTCGTTGTCAGAGCCGGTGTACTTCACCACGCCATCCAGGTTCACGTCCGTTTCTTGGTATCCGGTGATCGTGTTCGTCGGCACGGAGCCGCCGACAGCCCCCAGGATAGGGTCCCGGTCGTTCCCGAGCCCAGCATAAGCAACCTCCAGGTCGTAAGCGACATTGCCCGGCCACATGAACTGTTGGTTGCCCACCACCTTCGCGGGAAGGTCGGTGTTCGGCGCTGGCAGTGTGTGCAGCGCCGTGGCGGTGGAGCGCAGATCAACGAGGGGCGATGCGGTTGAGATGGACACCGCCTGTTGCGTCATGATGGATAGGTGGTTGCGGTACCTCACGACCAGCAGGTAGTTGCCGGCCTTCACTGGGAAGCTGAGTGGCGAGACGCCGTCGAGCGCAACGATGTCGCCGTCGCGCTGAAGCGATCCGTTCACGCGGATGAGCCAGCCGACGCCCGGGATGGTGTGCCGCAGCTCGATGCGCAGCCAATCCACGATCGCATTGGGTCCGGTGGCGGACAACGCGCCTGGCGGGAGCACATCGGGGAGGGGGTTGAGCGGAAAGGGATCGGAGGAGGGGAGGTATCCACCCGCGCGCAGATCATCGCGCATAAGGTTCTGTGCCGGCACGTAGGGGCCACCCAGCCACACCCTGGCGTTGAGCGCGGCACCGCTGCCGGTGATGGAGGTCATCACGTTGTCGAACAGCGCATAACCCTCTCCAAGGCCGAACATATGGCCGCTGAGGGCCACACCGAGCACAGCCCCCGCGGGCAGCGGAGGCACGGTGAAACTGCCAGTCCCACTGTTCCACGTCGTTTGCGCGGGAAACCCGTGTTGTCCACCCGGCAGCGCCGTGAGCGAGCTATCCGAAAGGATCGCGATGAAGTCCCCTCGGATCCCGTAGCCCCATTGGTCCGGCACGGCCACCTCCATCCTGGCGGTTACCGTGAGGGTGACCACATCACCCGCCACGGCCATGGGCAGCGGCTGGTATGCGAAGATGTCGGGCAGCAGGGGCGCGTCCGGGTCTTCGACCATGACGCACGGTGTGCTTGTCGTATTGCGTGCCCTGATCCGCAGGCTGTATGCGCCGCCGTGCGTGGGCACGTCCGTGCTCAGTTCCGCCTGATCGCCGCAGGGCGATGTCCAACCCCAAAGGCCGTCCTCGAAGTTGGGGTTGATGAGCTGCGCTTCCACGGTGCATGCAATGGCCAGCGCGGAGAGAGATAGTGGTCTTGATCATCGCGGTCATGGGTCTAGGGGCCGGGTACTTGTTCGTAGCGCACCGTCGGTCGTTGTTCGAGCCGGTGTATTTCACCACGCCATCCATGTTCACGTCCTCCTTCCGGTATTGCCCGCTCAAGGTGTTCGTGGGCGTGTTGCCGCCAATGGCGATGAGGATGGCGTCACGGTCGTTGCCTTGCCCGGTGTACAGCACACCATGCGGCGCGTTCAAGGTCCACGCATCGCCGGCCCACAACGTGCGCGTGCTCCCTACCGTCTTGCGCGCGGGACCGGTGTGTGGCGCAGCCAGGGCGAAGAGCGGCGTGCTCGCGGCTCGCGCGTCGAAGAGCGTGGCGGTGGCATTCAGGCCCAGCGGCTCCGCGCTCATCACACCGAGGTGGTTCTTGTGCCGCACCACCACCCGGCAATTGCCTGCTTTGATGGGCAGCGGCACCGATGAGCTTCCGTCGAGGTCCACGATGTCGCCATCGCGCTGGATCAGGGCGTAACGCTTTGCCACCGTCTCGAATCCCGAGGATGCGTTCGTGAAGCCCGGCGTGCCGAAGTGCAGCTCCACCCACACCCAATCCACGATGGCATTGTTCCCGGCCACGGTCAGCACGGCCGGTTCGATGCTGATGCCGGTGCCTGCCGGGGCGTTGGGGCCCATCATGGCATTGGTGTAGGTCGGCAGCGTGGTGGGGATCAAGCCGGCCACGCGCAGGTCATCACGCATGAGATTGGTGCCGGGAACGAACGCGCCGTCCAGCCAGGCCTTCGCATTCAAGCGCGCGCCGCTGCCTTCCACCAGCACGGCCACGTTGTCGAAGTGGACCACGCCATTCCCGCCACCGAAGGTGTGCGCACCGAAGCCGATGGCGAACACGTGCCCTGCGGACAGTTCGGGCACCGTGACCTGGCCGGGGAACGATTCCCATGTGGCCAGCGGGTTGCCGCCGCCAAGGGTGAGGTCGGTGACCGGGAAGTGCATGTCCCCTTCCGCATCCACGGTAATGGCGTACGGGAGGATGGCAGAGCCGGAGGGCTGCGGAACACCCTCCTCCAGCCGCGCCAGGAACTTGAACCGCACCACATCGCCGGCCACCACCTGCGGCAGCGGCTGGTAGAAGTTGGGAGCTGGCGTCCAGCCACCCAGCGGATCCACCGGAGGGCAGTACGGATAGTCGGTGGATGTGGCCTGGAGCGCCATGGCCATCGACCCGCCTTGCGGCGCCGTGGAAGGAGCTATCCAAGTGAGTTCAGGACAGGCCAGCACCCAGCCCGCACCACCCTGCTCGAAACCGGGGTCGGTGAGTTGCGCAACCGCTGCCCCTGGCAGCACTACGGCGACTGCTCTAAGGAACGTGCGCCTGAGACGCCTGGGAATGGAGCTCGTCATGCAATGAGTCTAAGGTCCTGGCACCTGTTCGTAGCGGTCGTTGTTCGAGCCGGTGTATTTCACCACGCCATCCATGTTCACGTCCTCCTTCCGGTATTGCCCGCTCAAGGTGTTCGTGGGCGTGTTGCCGCCAACGGCGTACAGGAGCGGATCGCGATCGTTGCCCGCGCCGGTGTACCGGATGTTCCGCAGGAAGAAGCCCGAGTCCAGCGTATTGCCCACCCAGAGTGTGCGCGTGGCCCCCACGGTCTTGCGCGGCGGCCCGCTCTCCGGTCCGGTGCGGGTGTAGAAGCTGGCGGACGGCGAGCGCGCATCGTAGGTGACCGGTGTGCTGGACAGGGTGACGACATCGGTGCCCAGCACGCTGAGGTGGTTGCGGTGCAGGATGAGCACGTAGTAGTTGCCGCCCTTCACCGCGAAGGTGACGGGCGATACACCATCGGTGTCCACGATGTCGCCATCGCGCTGGATCAACGCGTTGCGGCTCGTTATGGGGATGTGCTCCTCGGGTCGTCCGGAGCGCAGCTCGATGCGCACCCAATCCACGATGGCATTGGGGCCGGTGACGGCGAGCACCGCGGGCGTGGTCGTTTCCCCCACGGGCATCTGCGGCCAGGTGGGCAGGATGCTCGTGTTCATCTCCGTGGTGGGGACGAGCCCCGCTACGCGCAGGTCGTCACGCATGAGGCCCTGCGCCTGGACGTAGGCGCCATCGAGCCATGCCTTGGCGCTCAGCGTGGCCCCGGTGCCGCTGATGGTGACATGCACGTTGTCGAAGAGCAGGTATAAGTCCTCAAAGCCGGAGTAACCACCGAAGCCGATGCCGAAGGTGCTGCCCGCCGGGAAACTGGGCACCGTGAAGGTCAGGTCCTGCATCGTCCATTCCGCAGGCTGCGATAGCTGGTACTCGCTCGTGAATGAAGGGACTCCCAATCCGTTGATGACGACGTAGTTCACGATCGAGTTCGCTACCGCAGGCGGCGCACCCGGGTCCACGCCCGGGCGGCAGGTGTAGCGCAAGCGGATCACGTCGCCGGGCTGCGCTGCGGGCAGGGCCTGGTAGAAGTAGGGATAGGTCGCGAAGTTCTGCGAGGTGGCGCGCACGGCCATGCACAAGGAGCCGCCGTAGGGTGCGTCGGAGGGCGTCTCCCCCATCCATTCCGGATGCGACCGCAACCATGGCGAGGAACCGCTCTGCTCGAAGCCGGGGTCGACGAATTGCGCACGCAAAAGGCCAGTAGGAAGAAGGATGATGCAGGTATACAGGAGCAGCCTCATACGTTATAGACGATGAGCGGGACAGCGGGTTGCTTTCGCGCGCTGCTATCCAGTGACCTCAGCCGCGAGAAAGCTCTGCCGTCCATGCCGCCACGTCGGAAGGGTAGGTGCCGGCCAGGATGTCCACCGTATCCCCATCGTTCACCAAGGCGCTCACCTGGCTGGGCAGGGTGTAGGACAGGCCCGGACCGACGGTCCAGGTGGTGGCCAGGGCCGCAGTGCCCGGCAGCAGAAGGAGGCTGGTGGAAAGGAGGGGACGACGCATAAGCCCAAGGTACGGAGGCCGGAGTGCGGCCTGGGCTGTTGTTCGTCGCAGGTGCCCTGGGTGCCGACCGGTCCGGTGCTGCGCACGGATGAATGGACGTACAGCTCCGGCGGCCGGGCCGTCCCGCTTCCGCACCGACGGTCGGCATCCCCGTTCGGTTGAACGGTGAAAAGTCCGTTCAACACCGGGGGGACGCGCGCGTTCGGATCGCCGTTACCGCATGTGCAGGTACGCCGACGGGGGCTTCGGGCAGAACAAGGGACAGGGGTCCGAACCGACCCGCACGTCGCCCTCGGCCCCGACGAGCGCTGCGGTGTCCGCAGCGAGCCTCACCGGCGCCAGCACGAAGGTCCATCCGCCCGCCGTGGTGCGCCGCTCCAGGATGCCGATGCCGTTGGCGTCCTTCACACCCAGGAGCGTACGTACGGTACCGGTGTCCACATCAATGGACCACGGTCCCCGTTCCGAGGTCCTGGAACCCTTCACGGCGGTCTCTGCCGCGCTCTCCTCCAGTTCGTTCATGTCCGTGCCGTCGCCCCGGATGCCTTTGAACTCTCTGAAGCGGAGCTTGTCGTGCGCATCCACCGTGTGCTTGCCGGCGCTGTCGATGGCGCCCGCGAGCACCACGATGGTGCCACCATCACTTTTGGAAGTGTAGAAGCGGATCCCCACGGTCCCTTTCTTGGGCACGATGCTGTCCACGGTCGCCGCGCTGAAGCACGAGGAGAAGGTCACCTTGGGCGTCTCGGGGCATGCGGGCGGTGGGGCGGGCGGGGGCGGGGGCGAGAACATGGAATAGAGGGCGGCCCCGATCACACCTCCGAGGACGACCGATCCGACCAACCAACCTGCCGTGAATTTCTTGGGTGCGGTTGCCATGGTACCATGGGGTTTTGTCAAGGAAAGCTAAAAAGCATTTTCCGATCGGCAAAGGCCTTGCGGAGCGAGGTCCCGGTTCCGATCTATGTTTCCCAGGGAATACGCCGGCTATTGAGGGTCTTTGTGGTCGCATGGCGACGAACAGTACTTCGGCCTTTGGCCTTGGTGGAGCTTCATGCCGCATGTATCCCGGCGCGTTGTGTGATGTACTGCTCGTCCGGGATCCGGCGGATCGCGCTTTCCTCTTTCCGGATGCGCCGATCCCCAGGTTCGCGCGGGGCTGAGTATCTTTCCTCCATGCCGACCATGGTGTACCGGATGCTTGCGGTCATCCTCTGGTCCGTGGCGTATGCACCGGCCTTCGCCCAGGAGCCCGTGCAGGACCGCAGCCACCTCAGGGTCTGCCTGGACAGTTGCGACACGGCCATCTCGGCCGGATCGGTCGTCCGGGCGATGAAGCATGCAGGAGCGGCGCTGGCGATCGCGGAGGAGCTGGGGGACAGTGCGGCGATCGGCCAGGCCGTGCTGCTGCGTGGAAAGGTGTGGATGATGCGGGCGGAGTTCACCCGGGCCTTGGGCGATCTGCAACGGGCCATGGGCTGTTTCCGTGCGGCAGGTGATGAGGCGGGGCTGGCCGAGACGTACAACACCATCGGCTCGGTCCACTTCTACGACAAGGGCTACGACCGTGCGATGGAGTACTACGCGCGCTGCCTCGCCATCCGCCAGCGGCTGGGCGACCCCTCGGGGATCGCCACCGCGACCGGCAACATGGGCTGTGTGCTGGAGGAACTGGGCCGGTTCGACAGCGCCTTGGTGCATCACCGGCGCCACCTGGCCATGCGGCTGCGGGCCGGGCAGCACCATTGGGTGCCGATCTGCTTTGCCAACCTGGGGACCTGCTTCGACAAGCTGGGGCGAACGGACAGCGCGCTCCACTACCTCGAGGCGGCCCTGGCCCTGTTCCCCAAGAGCGAGCGCTCGAGCAATGCCCGGTGCAATGCCATGGTCGACCGCGGCTTGACCCTGCTCCATGCCGGACGTACCGGGGAGGCCATCACCGGTTGCCGCGAAGCCCTCGACCTGGCCCTGGCCCTGAACGACCTGCCCGCGCAGGAGAAGTGCTACCGATGCCTGTTCCTGGCCTACGGCTCCAAGGACGATGCGCCGCGTGCCCTGTGGGCGCACAAGGCGTACATCGCCGCGCGCGACAGCATCCGCGGGGAGGAGAGGGCGAAGGACCTCACGCGCATCGAGCTCACCTACCTCTTCGAACAGGAGCTGTTGAAGGACAGCCTGGTGCGGCTCGAGGAACGGCGCCAGGCCGATGTCGCCAGCGAACGCCGGGTGGGCCATGAACGCGACCAGAAACGGGTCTTCCTGTTCGGCGGCATCGGTCTGCTGCTCCTGGTGGGCGGGCTGTGGAGCCGCCTGCGCCACACCAACCGGTCGCGTCAGCTCATCCGCCGCGAGCGGGACCGCAGCGACAGGCTCCTGCTCAACATCCTCCCGCGCACGGTGGCCGAGGAGCTCAAGACCCATGGCCGTGCCGAGGCCCGAAGCGTCGAGGGTGTGTCGGTGCTCTTCACCGATTTCCTGGGCTTCACGCACATCTGCGAGGAGCTCAGCGCCCAGGAGCTGGTGCGCGAGGTCGATGCCTGCTTCCGGGCCTTCGACGGCATCGCCGCCAAGCACCGCATCGAGAAGATCAAGACCATCGGCGATGCGTACATGTGCGCCGGTGGGCTCCCCGGCCCGCGCCCCCACAGTGCCCGCGACACGGTGCTGGCGGCGCTGGAGATGCAGGAATGGCTCCGCCGACGCGCTGTGGCACGGGTGGGACGGGGGCTGCCCGCATTCACCATGCGCGCCGGGATCCACACCGGGCAGGTGGTGGCCGGCATCGTGGGCGACAGCAAGTTCCAGTACGATATCTGGGGCGATACGGTGAACACCGCGGCCCGCCTGGAGAACGCGGGCACGGCCGGAGAGGTGAACATCAGCGGGGCCACCCTCGCCATGATCAAGGAGTGCCCCGGGTTCTCGTTCACCCCGCGCGGGCCCGTGGAGGTGAAAGGCAAGGGGGCCCTGCAGATGTTCTACGTGCGACGCACGGCGTAGATCCACTCATCCTCCACCTTCCCGTTCTTCACCAGCGTGCCCGGAAGCTTCGCTTCCAGCGTGAAACCGGCCTTTTCCAAGGCCTTTTGCGAAGCGATGTTGCTGCCGAACGGTGAGGCGTGGATGCGCGTCACCTCGGGGAAGGTCGCGAAGCCGAGCGCCACCATCCGGCGGATGGCATCCGTCATGATCCCCTGGCCACGATGTTCCCTGGCCAGCCAGTAGCCCAGCTCCAGGTTGCGCCGCCACAGGTCGGTCCTGGGATGCAGACCGATGGCACCGATGCATTCACCGTTCATGTCGATGCAGCGGCGCAGCGGCACCGCCTTCATCGCTTCGGCCAGAAAGGCACGGCCATGTTCCGCGGTGTACGGGTGCGGGAAAGCATCGGTGAGGTGGGCGGCGACCGTGGGGTCGTTGGCGTGCTTCACCAGCGCGGCGAGGTCATCAGGGCGAAAGGGGCGGAGGGTGAACGGTGGCATGGAGTACTGTAAAGGAACGAAGCCCCGACCGGGATGGTCGAGGCTTCGCTGGGGTGAAGTGACAGTGCGTTACTTCCCGAAGGTCGGCGTCACCCCCACGTTGTGGAAGAAGAACGCGTACTTGTCCGCCTGCTCGGCGATGATCTTGCTGGTGGGCTTGCCCGCGCCATGACCGGCCTGGGTCTCCACGCGGATCATCACGGGGGCATCGCCCTGCTGGGCAGGCTGCAGCGTGCTGATGAACTTGAAGCTGTGCGCGGGCACCACACGGTCGTCGTGGTCGGCGGTCATCACCAGGGTGGCCGGGTACTTGGCGGGTTTCACGTTGTGCAGCGGGCTGTAGGCCTTCAGGTAGGCGAACTCCTCCGGGCTGTTCTCGGCATTGCCGTACTCGGGCGTCCAGCCGAAGCCGGCGGTGAACTTCTGGAACCGCAGCATGTCCAGCACGCCCACCTCGGGGAAGCACACGCCGAAGAGGTCGGGCCGCTGCGTCATCACCGCGCCCACCAGCAGACCGCCGTTGCTGCCGCCGTTGATCCCCAGGTGCGGGGTGTCCGTCCACTTCTCCTTGATCAGGTATTCGGCGGCGGCGATGAAGTCGTCGAACACGTTCTGCTTCTTCTCCTTCATGCCGGCCCTGTGCCATTCCTCGCCGTACTCGCCGCCGCCGCGCAGGTTGGCCAGCGCGAACACCCCGCCCTGTTCCAGCAGCAGCATGCGGCTGGTGCTGAAGCTGGGGGTGAGGCTGATGTTGAAGCCGCCGTATGCATAGAGCAGCGTGGGGTTCTTGCCGTTCCTCTCCACGCCCTTCCGGTGCACGATGAACATGGGCACCTTGGTGCCGTCCTTGCCGGGGTAGAACACCTGCTCGGTGACGAAGTCGTTCGGGTCGAACTTCAGCTCGGGGCGGAACCACACCTCGCTCTTGCCGGTGGCGTAGTCGTACTTGTAGATGCTGCCGGGATCGGTGAAGCTCGTGAAGCTGTAAAAGCTGAACGTGTCGTTGCGCTTGCCGCCGAAGCCGCCCGCGCTGCCGATGTCGGGCAGGGCGATCTCCTGTTTGTCCGTGCCGTCGAGCTTCATGCGGTAGAAGCGGCTGGTGGCGTCCTTCAGGTATTCGGCGAAGAGCAGGCCCCCGCCGGTGTTCACGCTCTGCAGCAGTTCCGGGGCCTGGGGGATGATGTCCTTCCAGTGCTCCTTGGCAGGGTTCTTCGGGTCCACCTCCACCAGGCGGTAGTTCGGCGCGTCCACCTCGGTCATCACCAGGAACTTGCCGGTGGTGGGCACGAAGTCGATGATCGTGGTCTTGTGGTCGAAGCCGGTCTGCAGCGGCACCCACCTGGTGGCCGGCGTGGGGATGCCACCCGTGCGCAGGTCGTGGAAGTACTGCTCGAAACCGTCGGTGCCGGTGCTCACGTACAGCGTGGCGAATTCCTCACCCTCGGTGACGCCAGCACCCACGTACAGGTCGCCGTTGTCCTTGTTCTCCCACACCAGCACGTCCTTCTCCTGCGGGTCGCCCAGCTTGTGGTAGTACACCTTCTGGAACTTGCTGGCGGCGCTGAGCTCGGTGCCCTTGGCCGGGGTGGGGTAGCGGCTGTAGAAGAAGCCGTCCTTGTACCACGCGGCCCCGCTGAACTTGCTCCACTTCAGCAGGTCGGCGGTGGGCTGCAGTGTGCTGAGGTCGTACACCATGATCTCCTGCCAGTCGCTGCCGGCCTTCTGCACGCTCACGGCCATGTAGCGATCGTCGTGGCTGGTGCCGATGGGGCTGTACGTGGTGGTGCCTGCGGGGTCCAGCGCGTTGGGGTCGATGAAGACCTTGTCCTCCCCCTCGAGGCCCTTGCGCACGTGGATCACGCTCTGGTTCTGCAGACCGCTGTTCTTCCACACGAAGTACAGCTCGCCCACCCGCATGGGGCCGCCCACCTTGGGGAAGTTGTAGAGCTCCTCGTAGCGCCTGGCCAGGCTGTCGCGGAAGGGGATCTTGGCCAGGAACCCGTTGGTGACGTCGTTCTGGGCCTTCACCCAAGCGGCGGTCTCGGCGCTGGTGTCGTTCTCCAGCCAGCGGTAGGGGTCGGCGATCCAGCTCCCGTGCAGGCTGTCGCCGGCGGTGCTGCCCTTGCGGGTATCGGGGTAGGTGATCTTCTCCACGGTGTGTGCGTCAGGGGCTGTGCCGCATGCGGTCAACAGCAGGAGCGAGGTGGGCAGGAGGTGTTTCATGGCCGGGTCGGGAACGGCGAAAGTAGCCGGACCGGAGCGTCCGTGCGACGGGGCGTTAGCTTTGGGAGAAGCCACCACCCCACATGCGCCCCGGAGCCCTTCCCCTCGTGCTCGCCCTGCTGTTCGCCGGGGCCGGCCACGCCCAGCTGCTGATGATGAACCATCGGTTGGTGCCGGAGGGCGCCTCCCGCAGGTTGCTGCCGTTGGACCTCGGCGGCGGCAACACGTTGTTCTTCAGCGAACGTGCGTTCGGATGGGATTCCTCCCGCGTGGTGTTGCACTTCACCGGCCCGGACCATGCCCTGTTGGACGCCACGGCCTTCCGCGGCCATTCGCCGAACACCTTCCTGCTCGACGCGGAGGCGCTGGACACCGGCTATGTGCTCTGCGGTTCACAGAACAGCGCCGGGCTCTCCTACGCCTTCATCACACGGCTCTCCGCGACCGGTGCGGTGGTGTGGAGCCGGTCCCTGGACGATATCGGCGGGGTGAACTTCTTCCAGGACCAGGTCTCGACCCTCATCCCCGTCGGGGAGGACTTCACCGCCTACACCGACCGCGCCGGCGGCATGGCCGGTGGGTCGTTCCGGTTCTTCGGCGATGCGGACGGCAGCACGTGGACCGCCCAGAAACTCACCGCGCCGGCGGGTGTGCTGTACAACATCTTCGGCGGACAAGATCCGGGCAACAACGAGCACAGCCTCTTCGGCACCGGGGCCATGGCCGCCAACGACGAGGACCGGAGCCTGATGGCGATGCAGGCTGACCTCGCGGGCGTGGCCTGGATGAAGTTCTACGACATGCTGCCCACGGACGGGACCGAGAATGCGCTCGCGCGCCTGCCCTTGGCCGGCGGTGGGTCCGTGTTGGCCGGCGCGCTCGCCACCGGACCCTCCACCAACGAGGGTTGCCTGCTGGAACTGGCCCCGGACGGGTCGGTGCTGTGGTGCAAGCGTTATGCGGATGCAAGCGGAGGCCTCGTCCTGGCGGCCGTGGTGGAACGGCCCGGCGGAGGCCTGTTCGCGGCCGGTGCCGATGCCGACTACCGGGCGATGCTGTTGGAACTCGATGACGACGGCGACCTGGTGACGGCGTATCGGTACGAGCCGCCCACGCCTTCCTTCGAGGTCGTGCAGGGCTTCCAGGTGAACGACATCGGGCAGCTGCGGCTCATCACCAGGGACAAGGTGCTGGGCCTGCTCCCCGGCGACCTCTGCGAGTTCGTCGAGGTGACCACCGTGACCGCCGCCGCCCACACGCCCACCATCACCACACACGCCGTGGGCACCAGCGTGCATGTGCCCGTCACCACGGTGCTGACCGCCCCGCTCCGCGCCAACGACCTGGCCTGGGAGCTGACCTGCGTGGTGGGCGCCACGGGCGAGGTGAACGGTCCTGACGCGGCCCTGGCCTGGCCGAACCCCACGGAGGCGGTGGTGCACCTGGGTGCGGCCGGTGCGCTCGGCCCCGGGGAGCCGGTGGTGGTGCGCGACGCGCCGGGCCGTCTGCTCGTGGCGGGGACCTACGGCACGGGGATCGACCTCGCGAACCTTCCCCCCGGCATGTACCTGGTCGAAGTGCCCCGGACGGGCTTGCGGGCAAGGGTGATGCGGCGGTGATCGCGGCCTCAGGCCACCTTGCGCTGCTGCAGCTTGTGGCCGGTCAGTTCGTAGCGCGTGCCCGGTCCGTCCAGCAGGCGGATGTCGGCATCGAGCTGCGAGGCCAGGGTGTGGATCAGCTCCATGCCCAGGCTGTTGGGGCGGTGGAAGCCCTCGCGGCTCCGCAAGCCCACCCCGTCGTCGCCGATCAGCAGGTGCAGGCCCTCGCTCTCCGACCCCGAGAGGTGCACGAGGATCGTGCCCTCCGTGCGGTCGGGGAAGGCGTACTTGAAACTGTTGCTGATGATCTCGTTGATCAGCAGCCCGAGGGGGATCAGCGTGTCCACCCCGAGGGTCTTAACCCGGATGTCCACATCGCGATGCAGCTTCATGCGGATGTTGTACGCACCCACCAGGTCGCGGACCAGGTTGTCCAGGTAGGTGTCCACCGGAATGTTGGCCAGGTCCTTGCTCAGGTAGGTCTGCTCGTGCACCAGGGCCATGGCGCCCACGCGGTTGATGCACTCGTTGAACAGCTCCTGCACGCGCTTGTCTTGCACCTGGTCCAGCTGGAAGCGGATGAGGCTGCGCACGATCTGCAGGTTGTTCTTCACCCGGTGGTGGATCTCCTTGATCATCACCTCCTTCTCCTCTTTGCTGAGCATGGTCTCGCGCAGCTCGCGGTTGGTCTGTTCCAGCCGTTGCTTGGCCGTGGCGAGCTGGTCGCCGCGAAGCCGGCTGTCCATGAGGAGCCGCCGGTTCATGCCCACCAGCAAGGCGAACACCACGGCCATGAGGCAGGAGAGGAACATGAGCACCTGGGCCTCGTCCCAACGCCGGCTCAGCTGGTTGGAATGGACACTGAGGCCCTGCTCGTGCACAGCGCGGGCGGTGCGGTCGATGGCCTTGGTGGCACGTTGGGCCACCAGTTGCAGGATGGCCTGGGCGGTGCGCTCCTCGCGCAGGTCGGCGGCCTGCACCTCGGCCAGGTGATGCAACGAATCGGCCTGGCCCAATGCCAGGAGGATGGCGGCAGGCAGCTCGTTCATGCCGGGTTCGTGCGCGAAACGGGCCGTGGTGCGGTCCAGCTCGTCCCGCAGCGCCTGGAGGTGGGTCTCCCAATGGCCGCGGCCGGTGTGCATGTCCACCCGGTGCAGTATGGTGAGCTCGTTGACCGCCCGGCTCATCCGGCCCAGGGTGCTCAGCAGTTCCACCTCGGCACCCATGCGCTGCTGCACCTCGCGGGCACGCGACACCAGGTAGAGGTCGAAGGCGATGAAAAGGACCGCCAGCACGGTGGCGACGATCGGCCAGAAACGGTGCGAACGATGGTCCACGACGCAGGGTTGTGCGCCCGGTTGAACGGGGAAGGTGGTCCCAGGGTTGCCGGCTCAGGGTTCCGAGCGCAGCAGGGCTCCGAAGTTGCGCAGCAGCCCTTCGCCTTTCTGGCGTGCCAGCTGGCGGATCTCGCCGAGGAGCGTGGTGGTGGTGCGGCCCGAAAGGCCGGGTGGGCGGTGCGTCGGCGGCCCCGCGGCGGTGATCAGGCCCAGGTCCGTGCCCCCGCGCAGGGCCGCACGGTTGCCCGTGTGCCGGAACGGACCGATGGTCACCTCGCAGCCACCGTTGGTGGCGCTGATCCGCACCCGGTAGCTCACCCGGCCCATGGTCTCCTCCCGGCCCGTGAGCGTGGTGGACCGGAAATTGAAGTGCGCGCTGCCCTCCAGCTGGTCCGGCCGGTCGTTCGCCGGGTTCAGCCGGGCGCCCGGTTCCCGCGCAAAGCTCTGCGACCAGGCCTCACGGGCACGCTCCAGCACCTGCGAGGCGCTCATCGGCAGGCTGTACGAGGCGCTGAACAGCAGCGCCTGGGCGCTGTCGGCCTGTGCACGCAGCCCGGCGGCCAGCACCATCGCGCAAAGAAGGACCATGGGCCGCATCGTTCGGCGAAGGTATGCGGGGCGCTGGGCGCGCCCGGTTAGTTTTGCCGTCCTCATTCACCATCAACGACCATATTCATGCCAGGTGCACGTGCCCTCAAGCTGGGCGTCTTTTACGACGGCGGCTATTTCACCCATGTGAGCAATTATTACAACTACGCCCATCCGCACCACCGACGCATCCACATCGGCGGCCTGCACGACTACATCCGGCACCTGGTCGGTGAACGCGAGGGCGTCCATCCCAACCTCTGCCACATCATCGACGCGCACTTCTTCCGGGGGCGCTTCTCGGCACGCGACGCCAACGAAAAGCCCAACCAGCTCTTCTACGACCGGGTGTTCGAGGATGTGCTGATGTACAACGGGGTGCAGACCCACTACCTGCCCGTGAAGGACCTCATGGGGCGCAAGCGTGAAAAGGGCATCGACGTGCTGATGGCGCTGGAGGTCTTCGAGCTCTGCATGTACAAGCGCTACGATGTGGTGGTGCTGATCGCCAGCGACGGTGACCATGTGCCGCTGGTGCGGAAACTGCACGCACTGGGCAGCCGGACGATGCTCCTGGGCTGGGATTACGAGATCACCGACCCGGAGAGCGGCGATGTCCAGGTGACCAAGACGAGCACCGACCTGTGGAACGAGGTGAGCTATCCCATGCCGATGCACGACCTGATCGACGAGGGCCTGCGCGCCGACGATGCCGTGGTGCGCGAGCTGTTCGTGCTGCGGGACAGCACGATGCGCGAGGAGGAGGGAGGGCCGGTCGCCGCGGTGCCGGTGGATGACACGCGGCATCGCAGCACCGTGATGAGCCTGCACGGCGGTTACGGGTTCATCCGCTTCCCGGACAACAACCTGTTCTTCCTGCGCGACGACCTGGAGGACGTGCCCTTCACCGAACTGGCCGTGGGCGACGAGCTGGAGTTCAACGTGGCGGTGAACGCCAAAGGCCAGCGGGTGGCCAAGCGGATCACCCGCGCGAGCTGAGCGGCAGCGCCAGGGTGAAGGTGCAACCGGCGCCGGGGCCGTCGCTCCGGGCCTCCAACAGGCCACCGTGCGCGTGGGCCCATTGGTGGGCGCGGGCCAGGGTGCTCCGGGCCTGCCCCTCACCGGCCGTGGGCCGCGAGGAGAGCCAGGCGTAGCGCTGGAACACCCGTTCGAGGTCGTCCGCGGCGAGGCCTGCGCCACGGTCGCTCACCGAAAGTACGGCCTGCCTGTCCCTGTCCGCGGCCTGCAGGTGGACCTCCGAACCCGCCGGCGCGAACTTGGAGGCGTTGGTCAGCAGGGCGTGCACCAGTTCCACCAGCAGCTCGGCATCGCCGTGCACGGGCAGGCGGTCCGGCAGGTCGATGGCGAGGGATTGCTGCTTGCGGGCATAGCGCGAGGTGCAGCGGTCCGCAGCGGCACGGGCCACCTGCGCCAGGTCCACCGGTTGCAGCGCGACGGCCCCCGGGCCACGCGCCACGCCCAGGTCGTCCAACGCCCGTTCCAGGGTGTGCATGGCCTGGAACAGGTTGCGCTCGGCGAAGTCGTGCAGATCCGCCGGGGAGAGGCCGTTCGCAGGCTCGCGCAGGCCGCGGAGCGCTTCCAGCGCGGATCCGATGCGGTTCTTCAGGTCGTGCGAAAGCCGGTGCAGCCGTTCGTCAAGGGCACGGCGATCACCCGCCTCGAGGTGCACTTCATTGGGCGACATCGGCACGAAGCAGCTGCTCCAGCATGTCCATGAGCCCGTCGGAGCTGATGGGCTTGGCCAGATAGCGGGCCCCCTTCAGCGCCCGGATGGCGTTCACCACCTCCGGATTGGTGCTGGCCGTCAGGAACAGGATGGGCACGGGGTCCGTGGCGTGGATCTGCTGGGCGAGCTCCAGGCCGGTGCGGGGCCCCTTGAGGTACACATCCATGATGATCACATCGGGACGCTCCTGGGCCAGGAGCGCTTCGGCCTCCTCGCTGCTGCGGGCCACGCCGATCACCTCGAAGCCCATGCGCTCGATCTGCAGGCGGTAGCCGAAGGAGATGATGGCCTCATCCTCGATGATCAGGACCTTTTTCATGCACAGGCGGGTTTTTCCGGAGAGCGGCGGGTCTTGTGGCCCGACACCACTTGTTCGAACGCTTCGGTCGTCAACGCTTTCTCCACATAACCCACCACGGACCGGAACCGGCGGGCCTGGTCCATGTCGCATGGCCGGTTGCTGGAACTGAACATCACCACCGAGGTGTGGTCGTTGGGCAGGATGCCGTCGCTTTCGCAGGCGGCCAGCAGGTCGAAACCGGTCATGCCGGGCATATTGATGTCCACGAACATCAGGTCGGGCCGGTCCTCCCCCGAGCGCAAGTGCTCCAGGGCGGCGCTGGCCGAGGTGAAACAGGTGATGCGCCCGGCGTAACCGCTGCGCTTGAGCACCATGCGGGTCACGAAGTTGCAATCCTCCTCGTCGTCCACCAGAAGGATGTGCTGTATGGCGAGTTCCGTGGACATGCGCCCTTCATACGGCTCGGCCCGGCGAAGGTTCCGCCCTCAGTCGCGCAGCATGCGGTCCAGCAGGGCCACACCTTCCGGCGGGCCGAGCACATAGAGCACATCGTCCGGTTGCACGCGGCTGGTGCCATCGATGCCGGTGAGCACACGGCCGCCGCGCTTGATGGCGAGCACACTGACGCCGAAGCGGCCCTTGAGGTCCACTTCCAGGAGGCGGCGGCCCACCACCCGGCCTTTGCCATGGAGCACGGGCAGGGCGGCGAGCTCCTGGTCGGACACGGCCACGGCGGTGGTGGCGGCCTCCGCACCGCGGTCCATGGGGCGCAGGGCCCGGTAGTGCGAGCCGCGGACACGGGCCACCAGGTCCTCCACCTCGTTCTCGGGCACCAGGTAGCGCCGCAGGGTGCGGGCGAAGATCTCGATGGAGGTCTCGAACTCCTCGGGAACCACCTCGTTGGCGCCCAGTGCGCGCAGGTCGTCGATGTCGTTGAGGTAGCGCGTGCGGACGATCAGGTGGGGGGCGTCGCCCATGCGTCGCACGCGGCTCACGACGCGCCGGGTGGCCGCCGGGTCGCTGATGGCGACCACCACCACACGGGCGCGGCCGGCGTGCACCTCCTCCAGCACATGCTCGTTGCTGGCATCGCCCAGCACCACGTCGGCGCCCAGGCTGCGGGCCTGCGCCGCCAGGTCGGGGTCCATCTCCACCACCACGTGGGGGATGCCTGCCAGGCGGGCGGTCTGGGCCACGTTGCGACCGTTCAGCCCGAACCCCACGATCACCAGGTGGTCGCTGAGGCGGTGTGCGATGCGTGCGTCGGAACGGGCCTGGACCAGGGCGTCGAGCCGGTGGCGCAGCCGTGCCGGTACCAGCAGCCGCAGCAGCACGGCGGTCCACCGCCCCGAACCGCCGATGATCAACGGGGCCAGGCCCATGGTGGCGATGGAGACCGACAGGAACAGCTGGTAGCGGTCGGGCGTCAGCAGCCCCTGTTCCACCCCGGTGGCGCTGAGGATGAAGGCGAACTCGCCCACCTGGCACAGGGCCAGACCGGTGAGCAGCGCCGTGCGCAGCGGGTAGCGAAGCACCATGGCCGCCACCGTGGCGATCAGCGCCTTGCCCACCAGGGTGAGCAGCGTGAAGAGCAGCACCAGCCCGAAGTGTTTCCACAGGTAGGCCACGTCCAGCAGCATGCCGATGCTCACGAAGAAGAAGCTGATGAACACCTCGTGGAAAGGCAGGATGTTGCCCGTGGCCTGGAAGCGGTGCTCGCTCTCGCTCACCACCAGCCCGGCGAAGAAGGCGCCCAGGGCCAGGCTGAGGCCGATGGCGCTGGAGAGCCAGGCCGTGGCGAAGCACAGCACCACGATGGTGGCGATGAAGAGCTCGCGGCTGTGCGTGCGCACCACGGCGTTCAACAGGCGCGGCACGGCATGGCGGGCCATCACGTACACCAGCACCAGCAGCAGCACCATCTTGCCCAGCATGCCGAAGAGGTCGCCCCACGGATCGGCGCTGTGCCCGGCCAGCATGGGCGTCAGCAGGATCATGGGCACCACGATGATGTCCTGGTAGATGAGCATGGCCGAGGCCACCCGCCCGTGCGGAGCGCCCACGGCCCCCTGCTCCTGGAGCAGCTTGAGCACGATGGCCGTGCTGCTGAGGGCGAACAGGAAGCCCAGGAAGATGCTCGGTGGCCAGGCCAGCCCCAGGGCATGGGCCACCACCGCCGTGAGGGCCACCGTGCCGCCCACCTGCAAGGTGCCGCCCAGCAGCACCGTGCGGGCCACCGTGGCCAGGCTCGACAGGCTGAACTCGATGCCGATGACGAAAAGCAGGAAGATCACCCCCACCTCGGCCAGCAGCTCCACCTCATGGGTGGCGCCCACCAGCCCCAGCCCGTGCGGCCCGCACAGGGCACCGGTGGCCAGGAAGCCCAGCAGCACCGGCAGCTTCAACCGCCGGAACAGCAGGATCATCCCCACCGACAGGCCGAGGATGATGACGATCTCCTGCAACAGGGGGATCTGCATGGGTCAGCGGTCCTTGAAGACGAGCCACACGGCGCCCACCAGCAGCAGCGCCGCCAGGGCGTGGTTCCAACGCAGGGCCTCCTGCCGGAAGGCGACCACGGTGAACACCGCGAACACCGCCAGCCCGATCATCTCCTGCACCAGTTTGAGCTGCACCAGCGTGAAGGGCCCGCCGTGGCCCGCGTGGCCGATCCTGTTGGCGGGCACTTGCAGCACGTACTCGAAGAAGGCGATGCCCCAGCTGATGAGAATGATGCTGAACAACCCCAGCCGCCTCGACCAGGGCCACTCCTGGAACTTCAGGTGGCCATACCACGCCAGGGCCATGAAGGTGTTGCTGGCGATCAGCAGCAGGATGGTCCAAAGGCCGCGCATGGGGAGGGTCGGGGCGAAGGTGATGGCGGCGGGGGCTCCGGGCGGCGGCCGGGCCGGGCCATTTGCCCAAGGTGGGTTGTTGATCGCTTCTATCTTGGCGTCATGTTCGAGCACCGATCCGAGCCGCTGGCCGACCGGCGGCACTATTGGCGCCGGCAGTTGCGCTACGGCGGCTTGGCCTTCGGTTTCGTGGGCCTCAGCCTCGCCCTGGGCGCCGGGGGCTATGCGACCCTCGGCGGCCTGGATGCCGCCGATGCCTTCCTGAACGCGGCGATGATCCTGGCGGGCATGGGACCGGTGGACCCGATGCCCACCGACGGCGCCAAGCTGTTCTCCGCGTGCTACGCCCTGTACAGCGGCATCGCCATGCCCTCGGCCGTGGCCGTGCTGCTGGCCCCGCCGGTGCACCGCATGATGCACGCCCTCCATCTGGAGGAGGAGGACCGCGACTGATCAGTCCTTGCGGCGCGTCTCCCCCCAGGTGCGGTACTGCGCCGTCACCGGTGGGCGGCTGCGGTCCACCTCGCGCAGCGGCTCGCAGGGGCGGAGGGTGGCGTGCAGCTGGGCGGGCAGCTGCCGGTAGAGGTCCGTGCCCCGCGTCTTCCAGGCCAGCATCTCGTCGCTCACCGCCTTCACCGCACGCGCCGGGTTGCCCACGATCACCTGCCGGGCCTCCCACACGCTGTCCGCCGGCACGAAGGTCAGCGCACCCACGATGCAGCCCTCGCCCAGCACCACGTTGTCCATCAGCACCGCGTTCATGCCCACCAGGCAGTTGGCGCCCACGGTGGCGCCGTGGATGATGGCACCGTGCCCGATGTGGGCGCCGGGATGCAACACCACCTTCACGCCGGGGAACATGTGCACGGTGCAGTTCTCCTGCACGTTGCACCCGTCCTTCACCACGATCTCGCCCCAGTCGCCGCGCAGGGCCGCGCCGGGCCCGATGTACACGTCGGCCCCGATGACCACATTGCCGGTGACGGCGGCCTGGGGATGCACAAAGGCCGATGGATGCACCACCGGGCGGTAACCGTTGAACTCGTAGAGCATGCGGAGGGGGCGTGGGGAGGGTGCCGGGGCGAAGGTCGCAAAGCCCGGCCCATGGCCGCGCACCGGCCCGGTGTTAAGCCTGTATTAAGACTGCGGTGCGGGCCGCCGGGGCGCAGGGGCGGCGGTTACTTTTGCCGCACCTCAACCGCACCCCATGTCCCTTGGCTCGTTGTTCCAGATCTTCCGTCCGAAGGACAGGATCTTCTTCTTCCACTTCGAGGCATCGGCGGCCAACGTGCTGCGGATGAGCGAGGACCTGCAGGCCATCATGGCCACCGAACCGGGGGCGCAACGCACGGCCATCCTGGAGCGGTTGGAGATCACCGAGCGGGCCAACGACGACCTCACGCACACCATCTTCACCGAGCTGGCGCGCAACTTCATCACCCCGCTGGACCGGGAGGACATTCACCTGCTGGCCAGCAGCCTGGACGATGTGGCGGACTTCATCCTGGCGGCGGGCAAGAACCTGGAGCTCTTCGGCATCGGCAAACCGGACGACACGGCCACCGAGCTGGCCCGGCTGGTGCATGAGGGCTGCAAGATCATCCAGCTGGCCGTGCAGGGCCTGCGGCGCATGCACAAGGACAACCAGCACGCCGAGCTGGTGGTGCGCATCAACGCGGTGGAGAACGAGGCCGACGAGGTGCACGACCGAGGACTGCAGCGGCTCTTCACACAGGAGAAGGACCCGATCGCCCTCATCAAGCAGCGCGACCTGTACGGCACCCTGGAGGAGGCCACGGACAAGTGCGAGGACGTGGCCAACGTGCTCGAGTCCATCATGCTGAAGTACGCCTGAGGCCATGACGCTCCTGGTCGTCATCATCGCCCTGGCCCTGGTGTTCGACTACATCAACGGCTTCCACGACGCGGCCAACTCCATCGCCACCGTGGTGAGCACCAAGGTGCTCACGCCGCTCCAGGCCGTGATGTGGGCGGCCTTCTTCAACTTCGCCGCCTTCTGGATCTTCAAGGACCATGCGGTGGCCAACACCATCAGCAAAACGGTCCACCAGGAGTTCATCACCCTGCCGGTGATCCTGGCCGGCCTCATCGCCTCCATCATCTGGAACCTGCTCACCTGGTGGTACGGCATCCCGTCCAGCAGCTCGCACACCCTCATCGGCGGCTTCGCCGGGGCCGCCCTGGCCCACGCCCTGGCCACCACCGACGGCTTCACCCTCGCCCAGGTGATCGAGAGCGACAAGATCACCAAGACCCTGCTGTTCATCTTCATGGCCCCGCTGGTGGGCATGGTCATCTCCATGTTCATCACCCTGGTGACCATCATCCGCAACGTGTGGGTGCGCGTGGGCTTCATCACCGTGGCCGCCGTGGCGACCTGGTTCCTGTTCCTGCACCTGCAGCACGGCAAACTGGAGGAGAACCTGGCCAAGTACTACCAGGTGGACGTGCTGGAGAAGGCCGCGGCGGACGACCCCGCCCGGGCGGCCGAACTGGAGGCGGCCCGGGCGCGCTACGAGGCGGTGCTGCCCCTGCTCGACCGCTTTGACGAACAAGGGGGGCGTGGCATCGCCGAGGCCGTCCGGTCCGACCTCGACCCGCAGGTGGACGTGGACAAGCTGGCGGCACGGCTCGACCGCTCGGACAACGCCATCATCCGGGTGGGCCTCATGTGCACCGTGCTGCTCTTCATCGGTACCTACTTGTACACCGAGAAGATCCGCACCCCCACGGCGCAGTCCGTGGCCCGGATGTTCAAGCGGCTGCAACTGTTCAGCTCGGCGGCCTTCAGCATCGGCCACGGCGGCAACGACGCCCAGAAGGTCATGGGCATCATCACCGCGGCGCTCATCGCCCACGGCACCATCGGCGACATCAAGGAAATGCCCTCCTGGGTGCCGCTGGCCTGCTACACCGCCATCGGCCTGGGCACCCTCAGCGGCGGTTGGAAGATCGTCAAGACCATGGGCACGCGGATCACCAAGGTGACCCCGCTGGAAGGGGTGTGTGCCGAGACCTCCGGGGCCATGACGCTCTACCTCACCGAACAGATGGGCATTCCGGTGAGCACCACGCACACCATCACGGGTTCCATCATCGGGGTGGGCGCCACCAAGCGGCTCAGCGCCGTGCGTTGGGGGGTCACCATCCAACTGCTGTGGGCGTGGATCCTCACCATCCCGGTGAGCGCGCTGCTGGCCGGGCTGGCCTATTGGGTCTGCACCTGGTTCGGCCTGTAGGCCGGAAGGACCGTCCTCCGGGATCGCCCGTCGGGGCTACCTTCGGCGCATGGCCATCCTGCTGCACGACGCCGGCGCCCATCGCCACCTGCTCCCGCTGACCTTCACCCGACCGGTCGGGGCCCTGCGGCCGGGGATCCTCACCGTGGCCGAGGCCTGGTGGCGCATGACCGAGCTGCCCGTGGGCTACCGCACCGTGACCTACCTCCGGCAACGCTGGCCCGAGGTGACCGCCGACCTGGTGCGCGACGTGCGCGCCGGCCTGTTGCCGCTGCCCGAGCTGGTGGGTGCCGTGCTCGACCTGGAGCCCGGCCGCATGCTGGTGAAGGACGGACAGGTGCTGGCCATCTGCCGCACCGGTGGCCAGCCGCCCGCCGAGGCCGATTGGTCCGCACCGCCCACCTACCTGGCCCCGGTGCCCTTCCACGGCGAGGTGGTGCCCCTGGAGCGCCCCTGGCACCTGTTCCAGCACTGCGGCCGCGCCATCATCAACGATTTCGCCCTGCTCACCGAGGGTCGCCGCTCGCAGCCCCTCAGCGGTCTCAACACCGTGGTGGGCGACCCTTCGCTCATCTTCCTGGAGGAAGGCGCCGTGGTGGAGGCCAGCGTCCTCAACACCAAGGGCGGGCCCATCCACATCGGCAAGGGCGCCGAGATCATGGAGGGCTGCCTGGTGCGCGGCCCCTTCGCCCTGGGAGCGCATGCACAACTGAAGATGGGCGCCAAGATCTATGGCCCCAGCAGCTTCGGACCCGAGTGCCGGGTGGGCGGGGAGGTCAACAACAGCGTGATCCTCGGCTACAGCAACAAGGGTCACGACGGCTTCCTGGGCAACAGCGTGCTGGGCGAATGGTGCAACCTGGGCGCCGACACCAACACCAGCAACCTCAAGAACACCTACGGCCCGGTGAAGGTGTGGAGCTATGCCGACCGGGCCATGGCCGACACCGGGCTGCAGTTCTGCGGCCTGCTCATGGGCGACCACGCCAAAAGCGGCATCAACACCATGTTCAACACCGGCACCGTGGTGGGCGTGGCGGCCAACGTGTTCGGCGGTGGCTTCCCGCCCAAGCACGTCCCCAGCTTCACCTGGGGCGGTGCCGAGGGCCTGGCCGAACACGCCCTGGAGCAGGCGCTGCGCACGGCCGCGCGGGTGATGGAACGCCGGTCCATGACCCTCACCGAGGCCGATCGCGCGGTGCTGGTCCAGGTGCATGCCGACACCGCCACGGACCGCACATGAACTGACGGAAGGGCAGGATGCCCCGTGGGGCATGCCGCTTGCCATGGTCGTCCGCACCTTTTTGGGATCCCCGGATCGGCAGCGGTCCGGCCAAGGGGTACCTTTGAACCTGTCATCCTGGCACCCACCCGTCGATGAACGATCTTCTCCACAGCGACCCCGCGCTCTTCAGTTCCGAGGCCATCGAGAACGAGACCGAGCTCATCCCCTTGATCACGGCCGAGGACGAGGAGCAGATGAACGCGGAGTCCACCCCGCCGGAACTGCCCATCCTGCCGTTGCGCAACACGGTGCTTTTCCCAGGGGTGGTGATCCCCATCACCGTGGGCCGCGACCGGAGCATCCGCCTGATCCAGGACGTGTACCGCGGCAACCGCACGCTGGGGGTGGTGAGCCAGATGGACGCCCAGATCGAGGAGCCCCGGCCCGAGGACCTCAACCGGGTGGGCACCCTGGCGCAGATCATCCGCATGCTGCGCATGCCCGACGGCAGCACCACGGCCATCATCCAAGGCAAGAAGCGCTTCGAGGTGCTGGAGATGGTGCGCACCGACCCCTACTACACGGCGCGCATCAAGGAGTTCGCCGAGGTGCGACCGGCCAAGGATGACAAGGAGTTCCATGCGCTGGTGAGCAGCCTCAAGGACCTGGCGCTGGAGATCATCAAGCAGAGCCCGCACATCCCCACCGAGGCCCAGTTCGCGCTGCGCAACATCGATTCGCCGTCGTTCCTGGTGAACTTCATCAGCAGCAACATGAACGCCGAGGTGGCCGAGAAGCAGCGCATGCTGGAGGTGGCCGACCTGCGCGAGCGCGCCAAGCTGCTGCTGGCTCACCTCACCAAGGAGCTGCAGATGCTCCAGATGAAGAACGAGATCCAGAGCAAGGTGCGCACCGAGGTGGACAAGCAGCAGCGCGAGTATTTCCTGCACCAGCAGATGAAGACCATCCAGGACGAGCTGGGCGGCAACCCCATCGAGCAGGAGCTGGAGGAGATGCGCACCAAGGCCGCCCGCAAGAAGTGGTCCGCGAAGGTGGGGGAGACCTTCGAGAAGGAGCTCGCCAAACTGCAGCGCATGAACCCCGCGGGCGCCGAGTTCAGCGTGCAGCACAACTATGTGCAGCTGCTGCTCGAACTGCCGTGGGGCGAGTACAGCACCGACAAGTTCGACCTGCGCAACGCACAGAAGATCCTGGACCGCGACCATTTCGGCCTGGAGAAGGTGAAGGAGCGCATCATCGAGCACCTGGCCGTGCTCAAGCTCAAGGGCGACATGAAGGCGCCGATCATCTGCCTCTACGGCCCGCCCGGCGTGGGCAAGACCAGCCTGGGCAAGAGCATGGCCGAGGCCCTGGGCCGCAAGTACGTGCGCATGAGCCTGGGCGGTCTGCACGACGAGGCCGAGATCCGCGGCCACCGCAAGACCTACATCGGCGCCATGCCCGGCCGCCTGATCCAGAGCCTCAAGAAGGCCGGCACCAGCAACCCCCTGTTCGTGCTCGACGAGATCGACAAAGTGGGGAAGGACTTCCACGGCGACCCCGCCAGCGCCCTGCTCGAAGTGCTCGACCCCGAACAGAACAACGCCTTCCACGACAACTACGTGGAGATCGAGTACGACCTGAGCCGCGTGATGTTCATCGCCACGGCCAACAGCCTCAGCACCATCCACCCGGCCCTGCGCGACCGCATGGAGATCATTGAGGTGAACGGCTACACCCAGGAGGAGAAGGTGGAGATCGCCCTGCGCCACCTGCTGCCCAAGCAGTTCGCCGAGAACGGCATCAAACCCAAGCAGCTCAAGCTCGCCCCGGGCCTCATCGACGCCATCATCGAGCAGTACACTGATGAGAGCGGCGTGCGCACCCTGGAGAAACGCATCGCCAAGCTCGTGCGGCACCGCGCGAAGCAGATCGCCCTCAAGCAGAAGCACAGCGTCACCATCACGGCGGAGGACCTGGTGAAGATCTACGGCCCCAGCCACGCCCGCGACAAATACCAGGGCAACGACGTGGCCGGCGTGGTCACCGGCCTGGCCTGGACCCCCACCGGCGGCGACATCCTCTTCATCGAGACCAGCATCACCAAGGGCGAGGGCAAGCTCACCCTCACCGGCAACCTGGGCGATGTGATGAAGGAGAGCGCCATCATCGCCTTGGAATACCTCAAGGCCCACAGCGACATCATCGGCCTGGACGCCGATGTGTTCAAGCGGTGGAACGTGCATGTGCACGTGCCCGAGGGGGCCACGCCCAAGGACGGACCCAGCGCCGGCATCGCCATGCTCACCAGCATCGCCAGCGCCTTCACCCAGCAGAAGGTGCGCAAGTTCACCGCCATGACCGGCGAGATCACCCTGCGCGGCCGAGTGCTTCCCGTGGGTGGCATCAAGGAGAAGATCCTCGCCGCCAAACGCGCCGGCATCAAGGAGATCGTCCTCAGTACGGACAACCGCAAGGACATCGAGGACATCGACGCGCGCTACACCAAGGGCATGCGCTTCACCTACGTCACCGAGATGATCGAGGTGGTGAAGCATGCCCTGCTGAAGGAGAAGGTGGAGAACGCGCTGAAAGTGGCCTGAGCGGTGACCGACCTGCCGGATACGACGAGCGCCTGCGGCTTCCGCCACCGGCGGCTGCCGGGGCATCGACGCCTGTTCCGCCGGAAAGGGCAGGGGAGCCCCGGCCCGGCCCGCCCCCGCACCTCACTTGCGGGTGCTGTCCTCCTGTCCTTCGTGTTGCTGGCGTACGTCCCCGCCGCCGCACAGGCCCAAGGCCGGGGCTTCACCGCCCGCTTCGACCGCAACAAGGGCGTGGTCCTGGAACACGACAGCCTCTTCCGCATGACGCTGCGCTTCCGCATGCAGAACCGCTTCGCCCTGTGGAGCGAGCGCGGTGACGAGCTGTCCATCGGCGGCACCGATATCCGTGTGCGTCGGCTGCGCCTGCGCTTCGAGGGGCACGTGCTGAGCCCCAAGGTCCAGTACAAGGTGCAGCTGGGCTTCAGCAGGGCCGACATGGACCTGATCGAAGGCACCGTGGCCCATCCCATCCGGGATGCCGTGGCGCAGTACGCTCCGAACAAGCACTGGACCTTCGCCCTCGGCCAGACCAAGCTCCCCGGCAACCGCCAGCGCACGGTCTCCTCCGGGGCCCAGCAACTGCCCGACCGGTCCATCGTGAACGGCGCCTTCACGCTCGACCGCGATTTCGGATTCTTCGGCACATGGCAGGGGAAGGTCCGCACGCACGGCATCGCGGTGAAGGCGGCCGTGACCAGCGGGGAGGGGCGCAACGCCTCGCCAGGCGACGAGGGCCTGTGCTACACCGGTCGCATGGAATGGCTGCCCCTCGGCGCGTTCACCGACGGCGGTGATGAGTTCGAGGGCGACCTGGCCAGGGAATCATCGCCCAAGCTCGCCGTGGCGGCCGGCTACGCCGTGAACGTCCACGCACGCAGGGCGGGCGGGCAGCTGGGGCACACCCTGCCCGATGGTCAACGACGCACCCTGAACACCTTCATCGCCGATGCCGTGCTGAAGTACCGCGGCCTGGCCATCAGCACGGAGTTCCTGCAACGCGATGTGGAGGGCGACCCGTTGGTGCTGGCCGCCGACAGCTCGGTGGTGCCGGTGCTCCAGGGCTGGGGCTGGAACACCCAGGTGAGCCACATGCTCGGTGCGCGCAACGAGGTGGTGGCGCGCTATTCGCTGGTGACCCCCGTCGGCCGCGTGGCCTCCGTGCTCCCGCAGCGCGAGGAGGGATGGCTCGGCTGGTCGCACTACGTCAACCACCACCGGGTGAAGGTGCAGGCCGCGATGAGCTACGCCTGGAGCGACGGCATGGCCGCGACCGATGCGGCCGGCACGCGATGGGGCCTCTGGTTCCAGGTGGAACTGGGCATTTGACGGGCACCCTGGCGAACTTCGCGGCCCATGCCGCACCCCCGCGACCTCTCCGCCGATGCCGTGCGGTACGACCTGCCGGACGATCGCATCGCGCGCCATCCCCCCGCCGACCGGGGCGCCTCGCGGCTGCTCGTGCACCGCAACGGTGCGATCGAGGACCGGATGTTCAGTGAACTGCCCGACCTGCTGCCGGCCGGTGCGCTGCTGGTGATGAACGACACCCGTGTGGTGAAGGCGCGGCTCCTATTCCGCAAGGGCACCGGCGCGGCGATCGAACTGTTCTGCCTGGCCCCGGCGGACGGCGGCCCGGTGGAACAGGCCTTCCAGCGCCGTGGTGAGGCCGCATGGCTGTGCGCCGTGGGCAACGCCCGCCGGTGGAAGCAGGGCCCCCTCGCGCTGGACCATGCCGCACCGGATGGCGGGGTGCGGTTGATCGCCGAGCGGCTGCCGCCCGACCCGGAGGGCGCACGCATCGCCTTCTCCTGGCGGCCGTCCGGGCTCACCTTCGCCGAGGTTCTGGCACGGGTGGGTGCGGTGCCCCTGCCGCCGTACATGCACCGCAGCGCCGAAGCCGCCGACGGCGAGCGCTACCAGACGGTGTACGCCCGGGAGGAAGGCTCGGTGGCCGCGCCCACGGCCGGCCTGCACTTCACGCCCGGACTGATGGAGCGCCTGAAGGCCCGCGGGGTGGAGCAGGCCCGCGTCACCCTGCACGTGGGCGCCGGAACGTTCCGCCCGGTGCATGCGCCCACCATGGCGGGCCATGCCATGCACGAGGAGCGCATCGCGGTGCCCCGCGCCACCGTGGCGGCCGTGCGCGATGCGCTGGGGGTACGCACCGTGGTCGCCATCGGCACCACCACGCTGCGCACCCTGGAAAGCCTGTATTGGCACGGCGTGGCCCTGGTTGAAGGGCGCGCTGGCGACGAGCTCCGCGTGGAACAATGGGAGCCCTACGACCGCCCTGCGCCGCCGCCACCGCCGCACGTGGCCCTCGGTGCCGTGCTCGAACGCATGGACCGCCACGGGCTGACGCACGTGACCGGTGGCACCCGGCTGCTCATCGCCCCGGGCTACCGGGTGCGCACCACCGATGTGCTGATCACCAACTTCCACCAGCCGGGCAGCACGCTGCTGCTGCTCGTGGCGGCCTGTGTGGGCGACGATTGGCGCCGGATCTACGCGCATGCCCTCGCTGCAGGATACCGCTTCCTGAGCTACGGCGATGCCACCCTGCTGCACGTGCGCCGCACCTGAACGGAGAACCCCGCCGTGGTGGCGGGGTTCCCCGGAAAGGATGTGCGCTGGCGCTCAGTAAGGCGTGTGCTGGGGGTCCCAGTTGCACCAACCCGCGGTCCAGTCCTGGGTACCGAAGGCGCCCCGATGGGGGACCTGCTCGAAGAAGGGATCGTTGAGCTCGGGTTCGCCGAAGGCGGCACCATCGGCCAGCATGCTTCCGCCGGTGAGCTGGAAGCCGGGCGCCGTGAGCTGGAAGGGATCGGCCACACCGAGTGCGCCGTTGTCGTCCACGCTCACGTTGCCGCCGGCGGTGAACCAGCTCTGGATGTCCCACGTACTGCCGCTGGCCACACCGGTGAGCGTGCCCATCGCGCTGTACACGCAGCGGCGCACCTTCAGGTCCCCACCATCGGCGTTGGCCTCGCACGCCGCCCCGTCCACCACCAGGCCCGTGGGGAAGCCGGCGAACACGCTGTTGAACACCTTGCTGTGCGTGTTGCGGCGCAGGTGACCGGCCCGCTTGAAGCTGCCGTTGATGATGGTGCCGGGCGTGGCCTGCGGCCCGAAGATGCTCACGTTGCTCAGCACCGGTGCGGTGAACGGCGCGGCCGCGGTGCCCTGGCCGTCGTTGTCGTGCTCCAACCCGTTGCTGCCGCTCTGGTCGGCGATGGCGGGGTCGCGCAGCGCCACCAGGAACTGGCCCTTGCCGGCGTACCCGTTGTCCATGTCGAAGTCGTCGTCCCAGCTGGCCAGGGCCACCAGGTGCTTCACGTTCACCGTGCCGCCGAAGAACTCATAGCTGTCGTCGCCGTTGTAGGACACCTGGATGTGGTCGATCGTGGTGCCGCTGCCCACGCCGCCCAGGGTCAGCCCGTTGATCTCCTGGTTGGGCTGGAAGGGCACGCCGGAGAACTCGATCCGGATGTAGCGTAGAATGCCGGAGCTGTGCGTGGCGTCGTAGCCGCCGAAGGTGGCGTCCACACCGCCCTCGATGGTCCCCTCGCCGCCCTGGAGGTTCACCGGGGCCTTACCGCACACGATGATCCCGCCCCAGTCGCCGGGCGCACGCTGGCCGGCGGGCTGGGCGCTGGTGAACACGATGGGCTGCGTGCTCGTGCCTTCCGCGTGGAACCGGCCGCCCCGGCGCACCACCAGCGTGGCCTTGCTGTCCTTGTCGCCCTTGATCACGGTGCCCGGCTCGATGGTGAGGGTGGCCCCGCTGTTCACATACACGAAACCGTGCAGCAGCCACTTGGTTCCGCTCGTCAGGGTCACGTCCTGGTCGGTCTCACCCTGCACCTGCTTCACCCCGTTGCCCAGGTCGGTGATGGTGAAGGTCTTGCCCGTGGCGTACGCGCAGCAGCAGTCGCGTTGCGCATCGGGGTCGTAGTTGGTGGCCAGGGGGTCGGTGCAGCCCTCCTTGCGGGAGCAGGCGGCGAACCCGGCGGTCAGGGCCGCCAGCAGCAGGGCGCCCAGCAGCGGGCGGGAATGGATGTTCGTCATTTCGATCGTTTTGTTTCGATGCCGCAAAGGGACCTACGCGGCATTAGCTCATGATGAACGGGGCATGATGCTTTCGCGCATTCGGTGTTAGCACGCTGTGAAGCTTGCGGACCGCAGCGCTCACAAGCGCACGCTCACGCTCAGGGAGACGAGCTGGCCGCGCCGGTAGCTCAGGACCTCCTCGTCCCGGGCGTCGATGCGGTCATTGGCATTGCTGTCCTGCACGAGGCGCACGGGCGCGTTCAGCAGGTCCTGCACACCGAGCTTGAGCTCCAGGCGGCCCTTGCGCGCCGCGAGGGTCGCATCCACCTGGTGCCTCGGCATCTCGTACAGGTCGGGCGTGCCGTAGCTGCCCACGGCGAAGAGCCGGCGGCCGATCACGTTGTACACGACGTTGAACAGCAGGCCGCGTTCCCGGTCCTCGTAGTGAAGGCCGGCGTTCACCACATAGGGGCTCTGCCCCATGAGCGGGCGCTGGCGGGCCTGCCCCACGGCACGCTGGCCCAGGTCCACCTGGGTGAGGATGTACGCCCCGTTGAACAGGACGCCGAAACGGCCCGGCACGCCACCCACGCCCCAGGCGCCGAGCGTGCTGCGCACCTCGGCCTCCACCCCGGTGCTGTGCGCCCCCACCGCGTTGTCGTAAGTGAAGTTGCGGGTGCCGCCCGAACCCGTGCCGGGTACGAAGTACATCTCGATGGGGTCGCGGAAACGCTTGTGGAAGGCCCCGATGCTGATGATCTCCCCGGCGTCGTGATGGAACTCCCACCGGGCGTCCACGTTCATCACGCGGGCCACCGTCAACGAATCGTTGCCGAAGAGCACGTTGTTCATGCTGAAGTCGTAGAAGGCGAAGGGGGCCAGCTCCCGGAACTCCGGCCGGTTCACGGTGTTCCCCCAGGCCGCGCGCACCAGGCTGCGCGAGGTGATGTGGTAACTGGCGTTCACCGAGGGAAGCGCATGGGTGACGGTGTTGTCCGCCCGCACCGGCTGCCCGCCGAACCGGGCGCTGCGCAGTTGCTGACGGTTCCGCTCCACCCGTACGCCGCCGCTCACGGTCCAGCGGTCCTTCCGCGTGAGCGCAGCGCCTGCATGCCCCGCCAACAGCGTGTTGTGGGCCGTGTAACGGTCACTGGGGTTGGTGCCCTCGGCCAGCTCGAAGCCGGTGACCGGGTTGATGTTCCCGGCGCTGAAGACGGTGGACAGGTCCTCGGTGAGCAGCGCCGGGTCGAAGGTCAGCAGGTTGGCCTGGGTGAACGACATCCAGCGTGCGCTGAACGTACGGTCCTTGTCCTCGACGAACACGCCGGCCACCAGCTCGGGCACCAGCGCGGCATCGGCCGGGGCCAGGCGCTGGCGGTGGTCCAAGCGACCGGTGAGGCTGCGCTCGTGCAGGTCGCTGTGGAAACGGCCGGCATCGAGCGTGGAGGCCGAAGGTGGAACGACCAGCTGGTAGGGGGCGTCCGTGGCATCGATGTCGCGGATGGTGCGCACGCGCCGCAGGTCGGGCTCCTGGCTGCGCGCGTAGCCGTAGCCCAGGGTCCAGGTGCTTTGCCCTCTTTCGCCCAGGGTGTGCTCCCCGTGCAACTGCCCGCTGTACACCGTGCGCTGTCGGTAGTGGAAGGCGTGGTTGCGCACGGCGAAACCTTCCTCCAGGTTGCGGCCGGTGCGCAGCGTGGTCCGGTCCTGTCCCTGCTGGTTGAACAGGTTGCGCAGCTCGAGCCTGGTGCCCCGGCCCAGCAGCGCGGTCCAGTTGTGCATCACCGTCACACGGGCCGTGCGGATGTTCTCCCGGTCGAGGTAGTCGTGGATCGTGTCGCTGCGGCCTGTGGCGAGGTCGTAGGCGTTGAAGTTGCGGTTCCTGGCGGTGTAGGCCAGCCAGGTGTTGGCGTAATCGATGCTGGTGACGGTGCCGAAGCGGTTGTGCGCGTCCGGCTTCCCCAGGGTGCGGGTGAGGAGCAGGCCCACGCGCACATCGGGCATGGCGGTGCTTTCACGGGTGGTCCAGGTGTTGGGCAGCGCACGCCCCAGGGCCTGGAGCGCTTCGGGGCTCTGCCCGCTCAGGTCGGCCGGGAAGTGGTCGGGCAGCTTGCGGGCACCAGCGCCGTAGCCCAGCGCATCGGCCGCATGGCCGGCCCCTTGAAGGAACGGTGCGAAGGTGGTGCCGGCGCGGATCGCGGTGCCCACGGTGATGCGTGTGACATCCCCGGCGGGCGCGGCCAGCGTGTGCACCTTCACCGCGCCGCCGACGAGATCGCCCGGAAGCTCCGGGGCGGCGGTCTTGTACACCAGGAGGCGCTCCAGCGCACCGCTGGGGATCACGTCGAAGCTGAAGGCCCGTTTGTCCGGCTCCAGGCTCGGTGCCGGCACCTCGTTCAGCAGCACCGTGTTGTACCGGTCCGCCAGGCCGCGCACCATCACGAACCGGTCGTCCTGCAGCGTGACACCGGGCAGGCGCTTGACCACGTCACCGGCGTTGCGGTCCTGTCCGCGGGCGATCTGCTGGCGGCCCACACCGTCCACCACCTGCCGGCTGTTGCGCAGCTCCAGCAGCACCGCGCCATCGCTCTCGGTGCGCCGGAACGCCACGACGTCCACCTGTTGCAGGGTGTTCTCCGCGGCCTGCAGCGTGAGGTCCACTGTACAGGTGGCCCCTTCCGCCAGGTGCACGGTGCGCTCCACCGGCGCGAAACCCAGCAGGCTCACCGCCACGGTCTGCGCGCCCACGGGGCAGGTCAGGCGGAAGGTGCCGTCCATGCCGGTGGTCGTGCCGTGCGCGGTGCCTTTGATCATGACGTTCACGAAGGGCATCGGCTGCACCGCGCCGCCTTCGGCCGCGGTGATCATCCCGGCGATGGTGCCGTGCTGGGACATCGTGTCACAGGCCAGGAACAGGGGGAGGAGAAGCAGCAGGATCCGTTGCATCGCTTGGGCGAACGCCTTTGTCCGTTCGCGCCGCAAAGCTCCCGGCGCCATGTTGCGCACACCTGTGCCGATCGTTAAGTCTTTGTGATGCGGATGCTCCCCGCCCCGGTCCGGCGATGATCAAGCACGGGCGCACGCGGATGCGGGGCGGTTCATCGGCCTGCGGATCGCAAGCGCTCGGGGCTGGAAGCGTGCCAACGGTGCCGGGCGCCCTGGCCAGGCCGGGATGTGCTCATGCCAGGGGCGCGGCGCGGCCGATGGAAGGATAGCGCAAGGTCGCACCCTCCGACGTGACGTGGAGCTGTGCCGCCCGGCCGAGCACCAGGGCGCGGTTGTCCGCGATGTGGCCTGCAGGAAAGCCGAAACACACCGGATAGTCGGTGTCTCCCAAGGCATCGGCGATGATGCGTTCCGCGGTGCGGCCGAACGGATCGTTCGGGTCCTTGTCGCGCATGTCGTTCATGCCCCCCACGATCAGCCCGGACAATCCCTTGAACCAGCCTGCCAGCCGCAGGTTCTGCACCATGCGGTCCAGGTGGTAGAGCAGCTCGTCCAAGTCCTCGAGAAAGAGGATCTTGCCCTGGGGATCGAGATCGTAGGGCGTGCCGCGCAGCGCATGGAGCAGCGAGAGATTGCCGCCCACGAGCACCCCTTCTCCGCGGCCGGCACGGTTCAACAGGGCAAGTGGGTCGGTGCTGCGGTGGCTCACCCAAGCATTGGTCGCCAGCGCGTGTTCATCGGCCATCAAGGCCCTGCGCAGGCTGTCCCGGCAGGCCTCGGTCTTTGCGGCGATGTGGAAGGGCATCTGCGCGTGCAGGCTGGCCACCCCCAAGCCGTGCAGGGCGCTGTGCAACACGGTGGCATCGCTGAAGCCCACGATCCACTTGGGGTCGCGGCGCAGCACGGCAAGGTCCAGATGGTCCAACAGGTGAACAGTGCCGTAGCCGCCCCGGGCGCACCAGATGGCACGAACGGCGGGGTCGTCCAGGGCCGCCTGGAGGTCGGCGGCACGCTCTTGGGCCGTGCCCGCCTGCTGGAAGTGCTTGCGGCCGACACCCGCCCCGACCTTGACCTTCAAGCCCCATCCCTCGGCCAGGGCGATGCCGTCGCGCAGCTCGTCGGTGGTGATGGCGCGTGCGGTGGGCACGATGGCAATGGTGTCGCCGGGGCGCAGGGGGGAGGGGACAAGCGCGGACATGGGGCGAAGGTCAACAGGGAACAGCACTTTCCACAACTCGCGCATCGCGCCCGTTCCACGGCCTTGCGGTGGCGTGATGGAGCGGAACTTTGGCGCTGCTGTGGTCCGGACCGGCGCCCGACCGAACTTCGGCCCCCCGACCGGCCGGATCCCGGCCACACACACCGCCCCGAACCAACCGCCCCGTGATGGCCGCCTACCTTCTGCTCGCACTGGTCACCGTGGCCCTGGCGGTCGCCACCAGGCGGGTGGTGCGGCACACCGGCGACCGGTCCTTCCTCTTGGGCATGGCGGTGCTCTACGCCTGGACCTTGCTGGGCGCCTGGTTCTTCATCGGCGATGCGATGAGCGGCTACCACGGCTACCGCATCGGGCTGCACTACTACTACCTCATGGAGAAGATGTTCCCGTTCGAGCTGGACCGCGACTACCTGCTTGCGCTGACCGGCTACGGCGTCTTCCTGATGGCTCTGCTGGCCGGGGTGCTCGGGGTGGTGCGGGGCCTGCCTGCGCGGCGCGATGTGCGGCCGGAGCCCTGGCGCGTGGATCACCGCGTCTTCTTCCTGTTCGCCCTGGCCGGGGCGACGTTGAGCTTTCTGCTTGTGCGGCCGCTGATCCTCCAGGCCATGGCGGCCGACCTGTCCATCTATCAGTACACCCGGCACACCGCCTTCGCCGGTGCCACCCTGCACAGCCTGACCAACGAGCTTGCCTGCTTCGCCCTGCTGCTGGGTTGGGCGATCCACCTCACGGCACGCCAGGGACGGTCGTTCACGTCCCACGGTCAGCACTGGGCGGGCTGGGCCTACCCGGTCGCGGTGGCCTTGATGTCCGTGTACCTGGTGCTGCTCGGCAACCGGCACGAACTGTTCATGGCGCTCCTGCTCGGCGTTCTGCTTTTCGCGGCCAACGCCGCCACGCACGCACCGATCCGGCTTGGCGCTTACGCGCTGGCCGCAGCCCTGCCCCTGCTGATCGCCGGGAAGGTCCGGGACCTGAACTGGAGCTCGCTCGCAGCGTTGCGCACGGACGCGGTACCGGTCAAGGAGCCGTTCACCCTCCCGCTCATCGCCCACGTGCCCGGCACGTACAGCGGACCGGTGGCCGACGTGCTCAAACCACTCCTGTCCAACGAGCTTTTCGCCGCGCATTTCTCGCTCTACGGCATCTTGCGCCACGACGTGCCCCCGCAATGGGGCGTCAGTTTCCTTAGCCTGGCCGGCTCGATGTTGCCGAGAGCGCTGCTCCCGCAACGGCCTCCGGGCGCCTATGAGGTGTACGCGGCGGGTGCGGGCCTGCAGCCCGGTCAGGGTTACACCATCCACCAGGCCGCGGCCTGGTACCTCAACGCGGGCTGGGCCGGGTTGCCCCTTGGCGGCGCGCTGCTGGGCCTGTGCTGGGGTGCCCTCCTGCGCCTGCGCGGCAGGGTGCGGTCGGGACCGCTGGCCTGGCGCGTGTTCGCCGTCATGGGGGCGATGTGCTGGACCGCCTACCTGCCCGTGCTGGTGCGCAACGGCCCCGAAGCCTTCAAGGGGCTCGTGTTCGAAGGTCTGCTGATGCCCGTGCTGGTGGTGACCGTGGCCGCTGCAGCAGGCCGGCGGCTCCCCAAGCCCACAAGCCCCGCGATCACATGAGCACCCTGGTGAGCATCGTGATGCCCTGCCGCAATGAAGCGGACCACGTGGCCCATGCCATCCGCGACGCCCTGGCGCAGGAACGGCGTGGATTCGACCTCGAGGTGCTGGTGGCCGTGGGACCCAGCAGGGACGACACCCACGCCATCGTGGAGCGGATCGCCCGGGAGGAGCCCGCGGTGCGGCTGGTGGAGAACCCGGCCGGGGTGGTGCCCCATGGTCTGAACGCGGCCATCCGTAAGGCACGGGGCGCGTACATCGTGCGCCTGGACGCCCATTCACGCTACCCGAAGGACTACGTGGCCGTGCTGGTGGAAGGCCTCGAAAGGCTCCACGCGGACAATGTCGGCGGGGTGTGGGAGACCGTGCCCGCCAACGGGAGCGACAAGGCGTGGGCCATCGCCCGGGTGCTGAGCAGCCCGCTGGGCGTGGGCAACGCGCACTTCCGCCTCGGCACCACCGGGGAGCGTGCCGTGGATACGGTGCCCTACGGATGCTTCCGCCGGGAACTGTTCGACCGGGTGGGCTATTTCGACGAGGACCTGGTGCGTAACCAGGACGATGAGCACAACGGCCGCATCCTCCGCGCGGGCGGAAGGATCATGCTGCTCCCGCAAGTGGTGATCCGTTATTACAGCCGCGACCGGCTCGGCAAACTCTGGCGCATGTACCGGGAGTACGGACTGTTCAAGCCGTTGGTGAACCTCAAGCTCGGCAAGCCCGCCACCCTGCGGCAGTTCGCCCCGCCCTTGTTCGTGCTCGCGCTCCTGGGCCTGCCCCTGCTCGCGCCGCTGCATGCCTGGATCGCGCCGGCCTGGGTCGCGCTGGTGTCGGTGTACCTCTTCACGGTGACCCTCGTAGCGCTGCGCATCGCGATCGGCGGTGGGCGCCTCGCCGCCCTGCCGTGGCTGCTGCTCGCCTTCCCCACGGTGCATGTGGCCTATGGCGTGGGTTACCTGCAGGGGCTGCTGCGCTTCACCCTGATGCGCCGGAAGGTGCGGCCGGCCGACGTGCCCACCAACCGCTGAAGGCCCATTCGGCCTGCGGTGCCATCTTCGCACGATGATGCCCGCCGCAGGCCTTCCGGATCTCCGCATCCTGGTGGTGATCCCCGGGAGGCCGGAGGACCACAGCATGGTCTTCGCGCGCCGACAAGCGAAAGCCCTGGCCGCCATGCCGAACGTGACGGTGGCGACCTGGTTCTTCGCCGAACGAAGCAGCCTGGGCGGCCTGCTCCGGTCGCGCCGGTCCCTGCGGGAGGCCATCGCGCGCCACCGCGCCGGGGTGCTGCACGTGCACTACGGCACCATCACGGCCCTGCTCAGCGTGCTCAGCAGCCCGGTGCCCGTGGTGGTCACCTATCACGGCAGCGACCTCAACCGCACCCCGGGCGATGGGCTCCTGCGCGACCTGGCCGGCCGCCTGTTCTCCCAGCTGGCCGCGTTGGGCGCCTCCGGCATCATCTGCGTCAGCGAAGGCCTGCGCCGGCGGCTGTGGTGGCGCCGTGGTCGCGTGCGGGTGATCCCCATGGGCGTGGACCTGGAGCACTGTGTGCCCGTGCCGTACCTGGAGGCGCGCCAACGCCTGGCCTGGCCCGACAAACCGTGGCGCATCCTGTTCAACCACCGCGATTCCCCGGTGAAACGGCTGGACATCGCCCGCCAGGTGGAGGCCTGTCTCCGGGCCGACGGGATCGATGCCTGCCTGGAAGTGCTGCGCGGCGACGTATCCTCCGAACGGATGCCCCTGGTGCTGAGCGCCGCCGACGCCCTGCTGCTGTGCAGCGATCAGGAAGGCAGCCCCACCATGGTGAAGGAGGCCATGGCCTGTGGCCTGCCCGTGGTGACCAACGATGTGGGCGACGTGCGTGAGCGGCTGGCCGGGGTCGCCCCCGGTGCCATCGTGGAGCGCGACCCCGCACGGATGGCCGAAGCACTGAAAGAGGTGCTGCTGCTGGGCCGCCGCTCGAACGGCCGCGACCGGGTGGTGGCCAACATGGCCGACGCCCGCACTCTGGACCAACTCACGCTGGAACTGCTGCGCGACCGCGCCCGCCCGCATGCCTGAACGCCGGCCCTTCCGCCCCGCCACCGTGGTCGATGCCGCCACCACCGGTATCGCCGTGGCCCTGCCCCTGTTGCCGGCCCTGGTGCCCGCATTGATCGCCGTGCTGCTGGGCGGCGCGCTGTGGGCGCGGTTCGCCGGTGAGCGTGGCCCCGGCCGTCGGCTCGACTGGCGATCACCCTTGTTCTGGGCGGCCCTGCTGTACCTGCTGCATGTGCTGGGCCTGCTCTGGACCACGAACATGGACTTCGCCGGGCTCGATCTGGGCATCAAGGCTTCGCTTCTCCTCTTCGCGTTCCTGGCGCTCCTGGGAAGCCCACCAGTGCATGTGGGCCGGGCCATCGACGCCTACGTGGGGGCGAATGTGCTGGCCGTGTTGCTGTGCCTTGCACGGGCGATGTTCCGTGCCGTGCGGTACCTGGTGGTCACGCTGCCCGATGGGGAGGTGACGGGCTTCTCCCTCAGCGTTCCCTTCTTCTCCTCGGGGTTCGCGGCCTTCCACCATCCGAGCTACATGGCCATGTACCTCACGCTGGCACTGTTCCTGCTTGCGGGCAGGACGACTTGCCGGAGGCTGCGGTCGCGGCAACGGGTGGTGGTGGCGGCCGTGCTCCTGATGGGCATCCTTCTATGCGCCAGCAAGGCCGGGTGGGCCGTGCTGCTCATCGCGGCCATCGCCGTGCTGCTGCTGCACCGCCGCGACGCGCGCCTGCGCAGGACCGTGACCTGGGGGCTGGGCGCAACCCTGCTCGCCGGTGCCACCCTCATCGCCACCAACGGCCTGATGCGCGAACGCGTGGTGCAGGTGCTGGACGTCCTGCGCGGGGAGGGGGGCGGGACCGCCAACAGCACGAGCGACCGCCGGATGGTATGGGACGCCGCGGCCAGGCTGATCGCGGCACGACCATGGGCCGGTGTGGGCACGGGCGACGTGAAGGATGAGCTCCTGCGCGCCTATGCCGACCTGGGCTACGTGGACCCCCTGGAGAAGCGGCTCAACGCCCACGACCAATACCTCAACACCGGGGTCGCCCTGGGCATCCCGGGGCTGATGCTCGTGGTGCTGCTGGTGCTGGTCCCCCTGGTGCCGGGCTTGCGCAACGGCGATACGACCCTGACGGCCTTCCTCGCCTTGAACGCCTTGAACTGGACCGTGGAGAGCATGCTGGAGGTCCAGGCCGGCGTGGTCTTCCTCGCCTTCTTCTCCTGGTTGTTCGTCCATGCGCCGCACCGACCTTTGCCGGCCGGAACGCAGCACACAACGCACCCTGGCCCATGATCCCGTTCAGCCCGCCGCGCATCGACGACCGCACCGTGAAGGCCGTGGAGGAAGCCCTCCGCAGCGGCTGGATCACCACCGGCCCACGTACCAAGGAGTTCGAGCGGCGGCTCGCGGCCTATTGCGGTGTGGACCGTGTGGTGGCCCTCAACAGCTGGACGAATGCCTGTGAACTGGTGCTCCGCTGGTTCGGCATCGGCCCCGGCGACGAGGTGATCGTGCCGGCCTACACCTATTGCGCCACGGCCAACATCGTGATGCACGTGGGGGCCAAACCCGTGCTGGTGGACGTGCTGGACGACTTCACCATGGACCCCGACGCGGTGCGCCGCGCCATCAATCCGCGCACCAAATGCATCATGCCGGTGGACATCGGCGGGTTGCCGGCGCGTGTGCCGGAGCTCGTGCGCATCGCCGAGGAGTGCTCCCCGCTCTTCACCCCGGCGGTGAACCTGCGCGTGGCGGGGAGCAACCCCCAGATGCGCCTGGGCCGTGCCCTGGTCCTCTCCGATGCCGCCCACTCGTTCGGCGCACGGATCGACGGACGGGCCGTGGGCGCACAGGCCGATATCACCGGCTTCAGCTTCCACGCCGTGAAGAACCTCACCACCGCCGAGGGCGGTGCGCTGGCCTTCCACCTGCCCGAACCCTTCGACCCCGAGGAACTGTACCGCCACTTCAACACCATGAGCCTGCACGGCCAGAGCAAGGACGCCCTGGCCAAGACCCGGCCCGGGGCCTGGCGTTACGATGTGGAGTTCCCCGGCTGGAAGTGCAACATGACCGACCTGCAGGCCGCCATCGGACTGGTGGAGCTGGACCGCTACGACCACGACACCCTGGTGCGGCGCCGCGCCATCTGCGACCGCTACGATGCGGCCTTCGCCGCCGACGGCCGCTTCCTGGTCCCGACCTTCTCCGACGGCGGTCGCACCAGCAGCCATCACCTGTACATGCTCCGCGTCCGCGAGGCCGAAGAGGCGCAACGCGATGCCATCATCGACGCCATCGCCCGCCGCGAGGTCAGCGTGAACGTGCACTTCATCCCGTTGCCCCTGCTGAGCTTCTACAAGGGCCAGGGCCACCGGATCTCCGACTTCCCCAACGCCTACGCGCACTACAGCCGCGAGATCAGTCTGCCGGTGTACTACGACCTCACGGACCAGCAGGTGGACCAGGTGGTGGACGCCGTGAAGGAGGCCGTGTCCGAAGTGCTGGGTTGACCCATGATCGTCAAGCGGGCCTTCGACATCGTCTTCGCACTGGTGGCGCTGGTGCTGCTGGCGCCGTTGCTGCTGGTGTTCGCACTCACGGTGGCCTTCACCTCCCCGGGCGGGGCGTTCTTCCGGCAGGTGCGCGTGGGGCGCGACGGCCGGGAGTTCCGCCTGCTCAAGTTCCGCAGCATGCGTCCGGGCAGCGAGGCCAGGGGGCAGCTCACCATCGGCGGCAGCGACCCGCGCGTGACCCCCGTGGGGCGGGTGTTACGGAAGACCAAGCTCGACGAACTGCCCCAGCTGTGGAACGTGCTCGTCGGGGACATGAGCGTGGTGGGCCCCCGCCCCGAGGTGCCGCGCTATGTGGCCCTGTACTCACCGGAACAGCGCCAGGTCCTGCGCGTCCGGCCGGGCATCACCGGCATGGCCAGCCTGGACTACGTGGACGAGAACGAACTGCTGGCACGTTCGGCGGACCCCGAGCGCACATACGTGGAGGAGGTCATGCCGGCGAAGCTCGCGCTCGACCTGCGCTACGTGCGCGAACGCAGCATGGCGCTCGACCTGCGCATCATCGCCGCCACCCTAAGGCTGATCTTCAGGGATTGAGCCGCGGCGGTTCATCGGCGGGAGCCCCCAGCACGCGCCGCAGCCGGTCCAGCTCGCCCGCCCGCTCGGCATCGCCCTGCTTGGCGTAGCTGTGGTGCAGGTTGTTCAACTGCCGCCGCACGATGTCCCGGTTGGTGCAGGGCTGGTAGAAGGCCTCCTGCGGCTCGATCCGCAGCTTCTGGAGGAACTCGTCGATCTCGTTGCGCCCCAGGATGTCGCCCTGGCTGAAGGGATTCACATAGAACAGGATGTTCTGCTGCAACCCGCTGCCCCCGCCCACACTGTCCTCCTCCAGATAGGCCAGCACGAAGTGGTTCGGCAGGTTCACACCGCGCAATGGAAGGTCCAGGTCCTCGGCCAGCGCCTGGTACAGGATCGACAGGGAGAGCGGATTGCCCTTGCGGCTGTCGAGCACGTCGTTGATGAAACTGTTCTGCGGGGCGTGGTAGTTGCGCTTGTTCCCCTTGAAACCGTGGACCTGGAAGAAGATGTGGTTGAAGACCCGCACCTTCTCGAAGGCGGTGAGGTGGTCGTTCAGTTCCAGCCAGATATCCTGCCGTATGGCGGCCAACCGGGCCCGGAACCGGTGCTCGTCCAGGTCGGGGTAGCGGTAACGGCTCACGATGAGCGCGCCCTCCAGCAGGTCCTCGCACCCCTTGTCGCACCATTCCTTGAGGCGCCCCTCCACATGGTCCAGGTGCAGTGTGTGCAGCAGGTCCTCCACCCGGCTGCGGAACAGGTCGCCCAGGTCGTCCACCTCCCAGGCACGCTCCAGCACCGGCCGCATGCGGTCGCCCATGGAAACGATCCTGGACCTGACCTGCGCGTAGATGTCCTCGTCGGGATCCTCGATCAGGGTGATCAAGGCCTGGATCTCGTTCTCGCTCATGCCCCCCGTTGGCCGTTGCGCGGCCCCGACGAAAGTAGCCGGGGCGCAGCGGGAGGGCGGGCTGCGGCCGTCCGTACTTTCCAGCACTAGGCTGTTGATCGCTCCAGCACTTCGCCCACCATGCGCCGTACCGCCGCGTGGTGGTCCCGGCTGAACTCGCGGCGGAACCGATTGGCCACCACCGTGCAGACCGTGCAGCACCGGTGCCCGAGCAGGGCCCCCAGGCCGTACAACGCGCTGGTCTCCATCTCGTAGTTGGCGATGCGGTGGCCTCCATGCCGGAAGGCGGTGAAACGCTCGTTGAGGTCCGCCACCGCGGTGCCCAGCCGCAGCTGCCGGCCCTGCGGACCGTAGAAACCACCGGCGGTGGCCGTGATGCCGGCGTGGTTGCCCTCGGCCAGCAGGCTCACCAACCCCTGGTCCCCGGCGGCCAGATAGGGGCGGGGCAGGGCGGTGGGCCAGGGTACATGCGCCACGAAGGCGTTCAGCAGGTCCTGTTCGGCCGCGTCGTGCTCGTGGGCGTAGTAATGCAGCACGTTGTCCAGCCCCAGACCATGCGTGCTCACGATCCGGTCGTCCACCGGGATGTCCGGCTGCAACGAGCCGCAGGTGCCCAGCCGCACGATGCGGAGGCTTCGCGTGGTGTCGTGGGGCGTGCGCCGCTCCAGATCGATGTTCACCAGCGCGTCGAGCTCGTTGAGCACGATGTCGATGTTGTCCGTGCCGATGCCGGTGGCCAGCGCCGTGACGCGCGTGCCGTGGTAGATGCCGGTGTGCGAGACGAACTCGCGGTTCTGCGCCCGGTGCTCGATGCGCTCGAACAAAGCGCTGATGCTGGCGATCCGACCGGGGTCGCCCGCCACCAGCACCAGGTCGCCGATGTGCTCGGGCCGCAGGCCCAGGTGATACACCGTGCCGTCGGGGCCCAGCACCAGTTCACTGTCGGCCAGGTGGCTCCCCGGGGGTATGGTCCGTGTGGCGCGCATGGGGTTCAGTTGCCGAAGACGCGCTGCAGCAGCTCCGTGGTGCGTGCCACCGGGTCCTGGCGGATCTTGCGTTCCTCGTCGGCCAGCAGGGTGAACAGGCCTGCGATGGCCCGGTCGGTGACGTACGCGTTGAGGTCGGGGTCCACGGCCTTGCCGCCGGTGAAGAGCGCCGCGCTGTTGTACGCATTGGCCAGCGGCGTCCAGTAGCCGGTCAACGCCACCTTGGCCGTGGCCTGTTCCACGATGGGCCGGAACCGCGTGGTGAGCGCCTCCGTGGTACGCTGCCGCAGCAGGTTGGTGGCGGCGTCGGGCCCTCCTTTCAGGATGCTGAAGCCGTCCTCCACGCTCAGGCCGGTGATGGCGTCCACGAACACGGGCACGGCCTCCTTCACGGCGGTCTCGGCGGCCTTGTTCAGCGTGCGTTCGAAATCCTCCACCGGTTTGTTCATGCCCAGGCCCAGCAACGTGCTCCGCACCTTCTCGGCTTCGGCCGGAAAGGGGATGCGGATCCGCGGCTCGTCCCAGAAACCACCGTCACGCCCCGCCAGGTCCACGCTGCGCTGGCTGCCCACCTCCAGGGCCTGCTTCAGGCCGCGCACCACCTCTTCGTTGCTCAAGGCGCCGGTGCCGCCACCACCGCCCAGGATTTGTCCGGCGGTGCCCAGTATGTTCTGAAGGTCCTGCGCCGTGCCGGGGGCCGGTGCGAACAGCAGGGCTACAACGCCCAGGGGGAGAACGGTCCTTTTCATGGTGTGGCATCGGCCTCCAGGGCCTTGCGGATGCGTTCGGGGATGGGTATGGTGGCGTTGGTCAGGTAGTTGAAGCAGACCATCACGCTCCGCCCCTCGGTACACAAGGTCCGTGCCGCGCCGTCGATCACGTGCACGGTGTAGGCCAGGTCGAAGCTCCTGCCGCCTACGCGCACACACCGGCAGTCCACCTCCACCACGTCGCGCAACCCCACGGGGCGCCGGTAGTCCACCTCGTTGCGGCCCAGGATGAGCCCTTCGGTGGTCCAGTCGTGGCCCGGCCCGTAGAGCGGGGCCAGAAAGGCCATGCGCGCCAGCTCGAAGTAGGAGAGGTACACGGCGTTGTGCACATGCCGCGCCATGTCCACATCGCCGAACCGGACCTGCACAGGGACGGTGACCACGCGTGCCATGCTCAGGTGATCGGGTTGAGGATCACCGAGAACACCACGATGCTGTTGGGGTCGCGGTCGTAGTACAGCTTGTCCAGGGCGTCCAGCACGTTGCGGGCGTGGAAGTAGGAGGTCTGCAACTGGTTCTCCCCGCGCATGGTCCACTGGATGGTGTACGAGCTTTCCCGCTCCTTGTAGGTGCGCACGTACTGGAGCATGGTCCGCAGGGCGTCCAGCTTGTCGCTGCCTTCGGTGCTGTGGAAGAGGAAGCTCTGGTTGTGCCGCGGGTTGATGGTGATGAGGTGCAGCTTGGTGCGGCCGGCGGGGCCCTGCTCGAAGTTGAAGACCAGCCCGTCGGCACCCACGCCGATGTGCTCGGCGATGTCCTTCTGCGCCTTGGCGATGTCCAGGTTCCTGTCGCGTGTCATGGAGCGGTTCGGATGGGCCGCAAAGGTACCCGCCTACCGGGGGTGCGGGGCGTCGAGGGCCTCGAACACCGAATTGCGGCTGCGGTACTCGGGGACCAGGGCCTTCATGCGTGCCACGATGGCCTCGGCCTGGTCGTCCTGGGCGGCGTTCACCAACGCATGGATGGCGTCGATGGTGCCCGGGGGAGGGGCGCCGTGGTCGCGGCCGATGAGGATGCGCGGGTGGTGGGTGGGTTGGGTGTCCTCCTGGGCGGCCAGCAGTTCCTCGTACAGCTTCTCGCCCGGCCGCAGCCCGGTGTGCACGATGGCGATGTCCCGTCCGGGCTCCTTGCCGCTGAGGCGGATCATCCGCTCGGCCAGGTCCTGAATGCGCACCGGCTGCCCCATGTCGAACACGTACACCTCGCCGCCCCGGCCCATGGTGCCGGCCTCCAGCACCAGGCGGCAGGCTTCGGGGATGGTCATGAAGTAACGCGTCACCTCCGGATGCGTCACCGTCACCGGCCCGCCCGCGGCGATCTGCCGACGGAACAGGGGGATCACCGAGCCGCTCGAGCCCAGCACGTTGCCGAACCGGGTGGTGATCAGGCGCGTGGCGGTGCCTTGTGCATGCTCCGCCCGCACGAACAGCTCGGCCACACGCTTGCTCGCGCCCATCACGCTGGTGGGGTTCACGGCCTTGTCGGTGCTCACCAGCACCAGCTCGCGCACCCCATGCCGCAGGGCCGACCGCACCACGTTCACCGTGCCGCCCACGTTGGTGCGCACGGCCTCGGCGGGTTGCAGCTCCATCAGCGGCACATGTTTGTACGCCGCGGCATGGAAGACGACGGCGGGCCGTTGGGCGGCCATCAGGCGGTCCACGACCTCGGCCTCCCGCACATCGCCCACCACGATGGCCAGCTCCACGGCAGGCGCGGCGCGACCAAGCTCCACCGCCAGGTCGTGCAGGGGGCTCTCGGCCTGGTCCAGCAGCACCAGTCGGCCCGCTCCCAGCGTGGCCAGCTGGCGGCACAGCTCGCTGCCGATGCTGCCGGCCGCACCGGTCACCAGCACGCGTTCACCGGCGAAGCGCGCCCGCACCTCGGCATCGTCCAGCCGGATGGTCGGGCGCCCCAACAGGTCCTCGATGCGCACCTCACGGATCTGCCCCGCGCTCAACTGCCCGTTGATCCAGGCGCTCACCGGGGGGATGCTCCGCACCTGCACCCGGGCGGCCACGCACGCGTCCACCACGCGCCGCCGGTGCTCGGGGTCGGGGTTCATGATGGCGATGATCACCTGGTCCACCCCGCCCTCGGCCAGCAGGGCCGGCAGCCGCTCGGTATGCAGCACTTCCACGCCCTCCAGCCGCCGCCCCGCCTTGCGCGGATCGTCGTCCACGAAGGCCTCCACCGTGTACCGCACGGACCCCTCGCGCTCCAGGGTGCGCTTGGTGATGAGCCCCGCCTCACCGGCCCCGTGGATCACCACGCCGATGCGCTCCTTGCCGCTGCCCCGGGCCTTGAGGTACAGCAACTTCACGGCGATGCGCGAGGCGATCATGGCGATCAGGGCGCCCATGGTCTCGATGATCAGCACCGAGAAGGGCAGCAGGTACCGCCCGTCCCACAAGCGCTCGCGCATCAGGCTCAGCAGCGCCAGCACCACCGAGCCGGCCATGATCGTGAAGAAGATGCGCCGCGCATCGTCGGTGCCCGTGTGACGCACCATGCCGCGCTGGATGCCCGCCACCAGGAAGGAGCCCAGCCGCACCAGCATGTACAGCGGGAGCACCGGCCACAGCAACGCCCATTCCCAGGACGGCACCTGGAAGTTGAAGCGCAACTGGTAGGCGGCCAGCAGGGCGGTCAGGCACAGGCCCAGGTCCACCAGCAGGACCGCCCAGCGCGGAATGGCCTTCGCACGTTCCATGCGGCGTGGCGACCAAGGTACGGGACGCCTGCGCGTGGCGGCCATGGGTTTTCTTTGCGGTCACCGATGCCCCGCATCCTGTTCATCGGCGCGCACCGCCGCGACCGCTCCCCGAGCCAGCGCTACCGCTTTGACCAGTTCATGCCCTACTGGGAAAGGCATGGGTTCACCGTGCACTACGCCTCGCTGATCGATGAGGCGGACGACGCGGTCTTTTACACCCCGGGGAACCTCGCCGCCAAGGCGCGCATCTTCCTCAAGAGCTTCCGCCTGCGCCAGGAACACGTGCGCATGGCCCCGCGCTTCGACCTGGTGTTCGTGCAGCGCGAGGCGTTCATGACCGGCAGCACCCGCTTCGAGCGGGCCCTGGCCCGCAGCGGCACACCGGTGATCTACGACTTCGACGACGCCATCTGGCACATGGACGTCAGCGACGGCAACCGCCATCTGCGGTGGCTGAAGGACCCCGGCAAGACCGCCACGCTGATCCGCCTGGCCCAGCACGTGATCGCGGGCAACGAGCACCTGGCCGAATACGCCCGCTGGCACAACACGAACGTGGAGGTGATCCCCACCGTGATCGACACCGAGCGCTACGTGCCCCGCACGCACACCCCGCACCCCGGCCCGGTGGTGATCGGCTGGACCGGGAGCCGCACGAGCATGGCCCATCTGCGCAAGGCGGCGCCCATGTTGCAGGACCTGGTGCGGCGCTGGGGCGATCGCATCCGGTTCCGCGTGGTGAGCGACCAGCCTTTCACCCTGCCAGGCGTGCCGGTGGACAATGTGCCCTGGCGGCACGACAGTGAACCCGAGGACCTGGCGCCGATGGACATCGGCATCATGCCCCTGCGCGACGACCCCTGGAGCCGCGGCAAATGCGGGCTGAAAGGCCTGCAGTACATGGCCATGGGCATCCCTCCGGTGATGTCGCCCGTGGGCGTGAACAGCACCATCGTCCGCGATGGGGAGAACGGCTTCCTGGCCGCCGACCCCGCCGCATGGACCGCGAAGTTGGGCCTGCTCATCCAGGATGCCGACCTTCGTGCCCGGCTGGGCCATGCGGCCCGGACGACCGTGGAGCAACACTACTCCACGGTGGCTTGGCGCGACCATTACATCGACCTCTTCAACCACCTGATCCGAACCCATGGAAACCCAGACCGAACTCAAGTCCACCAGGCTCCGGCACGTGCATGAGGCCCTCGGCGCCAAGATGGTGCCCTTCGCCGGCTTCCTGATGCCCGTGCAGTACAGCGGGGTCAACGACGAGCACCTCGCCGTGCGCAATGGCGTGGGCCTGTTCGACGTGAGCCACATGGGCGAGTTCCTGGTGCGGGGCGACGGCGCCCTCGACCTCATCCAGCGCGTCACCAGCAACGATGCCTCCAAGCTCACCGTGGGCAAGGTGCAGTACAGCTGCCTGCCCAACACCACCGGCGGCATCGTGGACGACCTGCTGGTGTACCGCATGCAGCACGCGGACGATCACCACTACCTGCTGGTGGTGAACGCCGGCAACATCCGCAAGGACTGGGACTGGATCAACGACCACAACAGCTTCGACGCCCGGCTGGAGGACATCAGCGACCGCATGGGCCTGCTGGCCGTGCAGGGTCCCAAGGCCACCGCCACCCTGCAGGGCCTGTTCACCGTGGACCTGGCGGCCATGGCCTACTACACCGCACAATATGCCGAGATGAAGGGTGTGGGCCTGGTGCTCATCAGCGCCACGGGATACACCGGCGCCGGCGGTTACGAGGTGTACGTGCCCAACGACCTCTTGGAAAAGGCCTGGAACGCCATCATGGCCGCCGGTGCACCGCACGGGATCAAGCCCTGCGGCCTGGCCGCGCGCGACACCCTGCGCCTGGAGATGGGCTTTTGCCTTTACGGCAACGACATCGACGACAGCACCTCGCCCCTGGAGGCCGGCCTGGGCTGGATCACCAAGTTCACCAAGGAATTCACCAACTCCGCCGCACTGAAGGCCCAGAAGGAGGCCGGCGTGAAGCGCAAGCTGGTCGGCTTCGAACTGCTGGACCGCGGCATACCGCGCCATGGGCATTCCGTGGTGGACGCCTCCGGCGCGGTGATCGGCACGGTGACCAGCGGCACGCACAGCCCCTCGCTGCAAAAGCCCATCGGCCTGGCCTACGTGCCCGCGGCCCTGGCCGCCCCGGGTAGCGAGCTCCTCATCGACGTGCGGGGCAAGGTGTTGCGGGCCCGCGTGGTGGGGCTGCCCTTCTACAAGGCACCCGCATGAGCGCCCGCACCATCAACCCCGATTACCGGTACCGGGTGGAGGTCTGCTTCTTCCCCGACCAGTACCCCCTGTACGCGGCGGAGATGGACATCGTGGTGGTGATCGATGTGCTGCGCGCCACCAGCGCCATGGTCACCGCGCTCGCCCATGGCGTGGAGCGCATCATCCCGGTGAGCTCGGTGGAGGAGGCCCGCACCTACCTCGGTCGGGAAGGTCACATCGTGGCGGCCGAACGCAACGGCGAGGTGGTGGAGGGCTTCCAGTACGGCAACTCGCCCCTGGCCTTCCAGGGGCCGGAGATCATGGGCAAGACCCTGGTGATGACCACCACCAACGGCACGCGCACCATCGCCCTGGCCCGGGATGCCAAACGGCTGGTGATCGGCTCCTTCCTGAACCTCACCGCCCTGAGCGACTGGCTGGTGCGCCAGGACGGCAACATCCTGCTGCTCTGCGCCGGCTGGAAGGGCAAGTTCAACCTGGAGGACAGCACCTTCGCCGGTGCGGTGATGGACCGGCTGCTGGACAGCGGCCGCTTCGGGCTGGAGGAGGACAGCAGCATCGCCGCGCAATACCTGTTCCATGCGGCGCGGGAGAACATCATGGGCATCCTCAAGGCGGCACCCCGCCGCCGACGCATCGAACAGCTGCGCATGCTTCCCGACGTGAAGTACTGCCTCACCGCCGATACCACCGGGGTGATCCCCGTGCTGCGCAACGGCGTGCTGGTGCCCATGGCGCACGAAACCGCGGCCTGATGCGCCCGCCCCGCATCGCCCTCCTCGCCGTGCCGCTGGCCGTGCTCATCGCCTGGCCCTTCGCGCTGGCCGAGGAGGCGGGCTCCTGGGGCTTCTACGGGCACAAACGCATCAACCGCATGGCCTGCTTCACGCTGCCGCCGGCCATGTTCCCCTTCTTCAAGCGGCATATCGACCTCATCAGCGACCATGCGGTGGACCCCGACCGCCGACGCTACGCCGACCCCGAGGAGGCGGCACGTCATTACATCGACATCGACCACTACGCGCGCGGCGGACAGGACCCCTTCGCCGTGATGCCCGAGCGCTGGGAGGAAGCCGTGGCCAAGTTCACCGAGGATACCCTGAAGGCCTACGGCATCGTTCCCTGGCAGGTGGAGCGCTCCTACGGCCGCCTGGTGAACGCCTTCCAGCGCGGCGACGTGGACCGCATCCTGCGGAACGCCACCGATCTGGGCCACTATGTGGCCGATGCCCACGTGCCCCTGCACACCACCGAGAACTACAACGGGCAGCTCACGGGCCAGCACGGCATCCACGCCTTCTGGGAGAGCCGCATCCCCGAGCTCAGCGCCGAGAACTACGACCACCTGGTGGGCCGTGCCCGGTATCTGGCCGCGCCGTTGCGCGCCGCCTGGGACGCGGTGCGCGACAGCCACGCGGCCGTGGACAGCGTGCTGGCCATCGAACGTGCGGTGGACGAGGCCTGGCCGGACGACCGGCAGTACGTGGTGGAGGACCGGGGCCGCACCGGCATGCGCACGTACAGCCGCGAGTACACCGCAGCGTACGAGGCGGCCATGGGCGGCATGGTGGAACGCCGGATGAACGCCAGCATCATCGCCCTTGGCAGCTTCTGGTATTCCGCCTGGGTGGACGCCGGTCAACCCGACCTGGAGCGCTTGGAGCAGAAGGAGGTCAGCGACAGCCTCAAGCGCGTGTTCGCCGCCGAGGAGGAGCAGTTCCGGCAGGCCCGGCAGGCCATGGGGCGCGACCACCCGGAGTGAACATGCCGTTCAACGGAACGTGGGCTCGAACAGCACCGACACGCGTTCGTCGTTGAGCGTCACCAGGGTGAACACCCCCAGCAACAGGCCCAGAGGCAGGTTCAGAAGGTCGAAGGCCGCCACCACCATGCACGCGGTGCGGTTGGTGCGCCGGGAAAGCCATCCGCCCGCCAGCAGGTTCAGCACCCCCACGGCCTCCACCACAACGAACAGCGTCCAGCCCAGACCACTGATGAAGGTGCCCATCCAACCCGGCACATCGCTCTGGGCATGTTCGGCCAGCCAGTCGCTGTTCATGAAATGACCGATGAGCACCAGGGCCAGCAGCGCCAGTCCTGAGAAGCAGATGAAGGCGCCGTAGGCGTAGTGCAACACCGATAGGGTGCGCAGGCGGGCTTGGGGGTCCATGGTGGGGATGCTTGCACACGAAGATGGGCACATGCGGCGTGCAGGAGCGCCCGATCCGGATGGAAGGCGAACGGCCAAGATGAACGGACCGTCCGCAGGGACCGGATCACCGATGCACGTGGTGCGGCCCGGCTGCGCACGCATGCGGCGGCACGGCGGGCGGGCCCGTCGCTCGGACCCGCCCGCCGTCGTACAC
>JABWBQ010000133.1 GCA_013360395.1 Flavobacteriales bacterium | reverse complement strand
CCCCGGCGCCTACGCCGTGCAGGTGGACGGGGGCGGGCGCAGGCTGCGCGGCCGCCTGATGGTGGTGCGCTGACCCCGGCCCGGGAACGGGAACGCCCGCCGACCCGCCGGATGGCAGGGGGCGGGCGTTCTTCCCGTTCGTTGCGACGGCCTCAGGCCGGCACGTTGTTCATCTTGTCCAGCACGTCCATCACCTCGCGCACGGCCTTGGCGCTGGCGTTGCACAGCTCCTTCTCCTCGGCCGTGAGCTTGAGCTCGATGATGCGCTCGATGCCCTTGCGGCCCAGGACCACGGGCACCCCCATGTACACGTCCTTCAGGCCATATTCGCCCTGCAGCCAGGCGCACACCGGGAACACCCGCTTCTGGTCGCGCACGATGGCCTCCACCATCTGGGCCGCAGCGGTCCCGGGGGCATACCAGGCGCTGGTGCCGAGCAGGTTCACGATCTCGCCGCCGCCTTTCTTGGTGCGCTCCACGATGGCGTCCAGCTTGTCCTTGGCCACCAGTTCGGTGACCGGGATGCCGCCCACGGTTGTGTACCGGGGCAGGGGCACCATGGTGTCCCCGTGGCCGCCCATGAGCACCGCTTGGATGTCCTTGGGGCTCACCCCCAGCTCGGTGGCCAGGAAGGCGCGGTAGCGGGCGGTGTCCAGGATGCCGGCCATGCCGAACACGCGCTGCGCGGGGAACCGGCTGGTGAGGAAGGCACAGTAGGTCATCACGTCCAACGGGTTGCTCACCACGATGAGGATCGCGTTGGGGCTGTGCTTCACCACCTGTTCGGTGACGCTCTTGACGATGTTGGCGTTGGTGGCGATCAGGTCGTCGCGGCTCATGCCGGGCTTGCGCGGCAGGCCGCTGGTGATCACCACCACGTCGCTGCCGGCGGTCTTGCCGTAATCGTTGGTGCTGCCGGTGATGCGGCTGTCGAACAGGCTGATGGGCGCGGTCTGCCACAGGTCCAGGGCCTTGCCTTCGGCGAAGCCTTCCTTGATGTCGAGCAGCACCACTTCATTGGCGAGCTCCCAACGGGCACAGGCGTCGGCGCAAGTGGCGCCCACGTTGCCGGCCCCCACGACGGTGATCTTCATGAGATGACGGTTTGGTCGGTTTGTGAATGCCCGGGCAAGCCGGAGCGGGGGCGAAATTAGACCAGCGGACCGGGTGATGACTGAGCCTGGTCACCGTTGCCCCCGGGTCCAGGTCGGGGCGGGGAAAAATGACCCACTTGGGGCGGGGAGGCATCCTTCCGGCCGGGATCGCGTCTGCACGGTATTGATGGCTACCTTGGCGACCGTCCAACGTGCTCCCATGCCCCCCGGCCTGGCAACCGACCCGATCGAACGGCGTCTGCCTTCCATGCAGCCCGTGGAAGCCGGCCTGGAGCCGGGCCTGGAGCCCCTCATCGACGGGTGCATCGCCGGGGAACGGCGCAGCCAGCAAAGGGTCTACGAGCTTTATTACGGCAAGATGCTGGCCGTGTGCCTGCGCTACACCAAGAACACCGACCAGGCGAAGGACATCCTGCAGGACGGTTTCATCAAGGTGTTCCGCAGCATGGACCGGTTCAACCGCAGCGGCAGCTTCGAGGGCTGGGTGCGGCGCATCATGGTCAACACGGCGATCGACCACTTCCGCCGCACCAAGAACGCCTACCTGCTGCTGGGTGAAGAGCGCAGCATCGAGGACTTCGGGGACCAGGACGAGGAGGACGTGCTGGAGGACAGCGCCGGGGAGGAGGAACTGGAACTGCGTCCTGCGGATGTGATCAATGCCATGCAGAAACTGACACCGGCCTACCGGACGGTGTTCAACCTGTACGTTTTTGAGGAGATGACCCACAAGGAGATCGCCGACCTGCTGGGGATCAACGTGGGCACCTCCAAGAGCAACCTGGCCAAGGCGAAGAACAACCTGAAAAAGATGCTCAGAAAGGAGCATAAGCTGCGCTGAGCACCGCGACCACCGACATGAACAAGAACACATTGGACCCCTTCGAGCAACGGCTGCGGAACTCCCTGGAGGAGTTCGAGGTGCCGTACAACTCGGCGGATTGGGTGCAACTGGAACGCACGATGGCCGCCGGGACCGGCCGCTCGCGCTGGAGCAAGGGGAGCCTGCTGGCCCTGTTGCTCGCCGGCGGGATCGCGGCGGGCGGCGCGGCCACCTGGTGGTGGGTCGCCACGGACGAGGTGGACCGTGCCGGTGAGGCATCGGTCGCGACCACGTCCGCGGACCACA
>JABWBQ010000019.1 GCA_013360395.1 Flavobacteriales bacterium | reverse complement strand
TGGACCTGAGCGCCCTGGCCCCCGGGGTGTACCTGGTGAACGTGCGCGTGAACGACCGCTTCCACACCCAGCGACTGGTGCGCCAGTAAGCTGAACGGATCTTCCAGGCGAAGGGCCGTCCCATCCGGGACGGCCCTTCGTGTATTTGGGGACCGGGAGTGCGTAATGGCGCCTGTCGATCCGACGTCCGTGAGCTTCACCGGCCGGGGAAGCGTTGCTCCGTTCGAGGTCCACCGGTACGGAAGACTGTACCGGTGCGGGCCATCATGCGATGGTACCTCCTTGTAACGGCAGGAGATCGCGTCCGCCTTGCGGGGCACCGTGTGCGCGTTCGGGTGACGGTGATCGCGAGGGATCTCCTTCCGATACGATCCGGCTCACCCTGGGACCATTCCGCAAGGGTCCATGACCGTTCTGCCGGTGTTGAACACCGGGGCGTACGATCAACAGTGCCCGCGGTCGCGGACCGGTATCGGCGCGGAGGCGTTCACTCAAGGCTCATCAGGTCCAGCGGTGCTTCCGAAGGTCCGGTCCCCCGGGGTCCGGAGCGGGCAGGCCCTGGCTCCGTGGACCTTGGCACGCGGGATGATGGCTGTTCCAATACCGCCATGCGGTATGGATGGGCCGGGCACTATGGAAACTGCGGCATGGGCCCAAGCGGGATCGTGACACGTTCCCGCGGGCATTTGGAGCACGGCCAGGGACGAGGGGCGGCTCGGCCCATCCGGGTGGAAAGTGGAAAGCCCCGCATGTGCGGGGCTTTCCGGAAGGGGTCGTAAAGCGGTTCAGTAGTAGATCAGCCTGCGCACCTTGGCCACATGCTTGGCCAGGCGGATCACCTGCTTGGTGTAGCCGAACTCGTTGTCGTACCAGGCATAGAGCACGGCGGTCCGTCCGTCCGGGCCGACGATGGTGGCGTTGCTGTCGAACACGCTGCAGCAGGTATCGCCGATGATGTCGCTGCTCACCAGCTCCGGGTCGATCTGGAAGTGGATCTGGTTCACGAGATCGCCGTTCAGCGCGGCATCACGCACCATCTCGTTCACTTCGTCGCGGGTCACGGCCTTCTTCAGGTTCAGGCTCATGATGGCGAGCGAGCCGTTCGGCGTGGGTACGCGCACGGCATTGGCGGTGAGCTTGTCCTTGAGGCTGGGGATGGCCTTGGTGACCGCGCTGCCCGCACCCGTGCTGGTGATCACCATGTTGATGGCCGCGCTGCGACCGCGGCGCGGCTTCTTGTGGTAGTTGTCCAGCAGGTTCTGGTCATTGGTGTAGGCATGCACCGTTTCGATGTGACCCTTCTCGATGCCGATGCGGTCCTCGATGACCTTCAATACCGGGCAGATCGCGTTGGTGGTGCAGCTGGCCGCGCTGATGAGCTGCTCCTTCTCGATGTCCAGGTCCTTGTGGTTGATCCCGTACACGATGTTGGGCATCTCCTTGCCCGGGGCCGTGAGGATCACCTTGTTCACGCCCTTGGCGTTGAGGTGGCGGCCCAGGTCGGCGCGCTTGGTGAACGCCCCGGTGTTGTCGATGATGAGGGCGTTGTTGATGCCGTAGGCCGTGTAGTCCACGTCCTCGGGGTTGTTGGCCGCGATGAGCTGCACACGCTGGCCGTTGATGATCAGGCACTTGTTGGCCAGGTCCTCCACCACGCTGCCACGGAAGGCGCCATGCACGCTGTCGTTGCGGAGCAGGGCCGCACGCTTCACGATCTCCTCGTCGGTGAGGGTGCGGGTGACGATGGCACGAAGCCGGAGCTGCTGGCCTTTACCGGCCTGCTTCACCAGCTCGCGGGCGGCGATGCGGCCGATGCGGCCGAAGCCGTAAAGTACCACGTCACGAGGCTCGAACTTGTGCTTGTCGGCACCGATGAACCCGCTGAGCGTGGTGGCCAGGAACTTGCCGAGGTCCTTGCTGCCGCTCTGGGTGTATTCCCAGGTGAGCTTGCCGATGTCGATCTTGCTCGGGGCCAGTTCCATGGCCAGCAGGGCCCGCGCCACCTCGGTGGTGGTGAAGACATCGATGGGTCTCTGCACCACGTTCTTGGCGTAGTTGAACAGGTTCAGCACCTCGCTGATGCTGATGTCGAGCAGGTGGTTCCTGAAGAACACCAGCTCCACGCTGCGGCCGTACATGAGCTGGCCGACGGAGTTCACCAGATCGACGGCCGCCTTTTCGCGGTCCACAAAATCCTTCAGGCCGGTCTCGTAGCCGGTCCTGGCTTCCAGGGTCTGCATGGATGGTTGATGGGGGTTGGTCGGGATGTTCGGTGAAAGGACGCGCCCCGCCAAGGGCGGGGCGCGATGGTCAGCCGAGGTATGCCTTGAGCAGTTTGCTTCGACTGGTGTGCCGCAATCGGCGGATGGCCTTCTCCTTGATCTGCCGCACGCGCTCGCGGGTCAGGTCGAACTTCGCACCGATCTCCTCCAAGGTGAGGCCGTGGTTGATGCCGATCCCGAAGAAGAGCTTCACCACGTCGCGTTCCCGTTCGGTGAGGGTGCTCAGGGCCCGCTCAATCTCCTTGCTGAGCGATTCGTTCAGCAACAGCCTGTCCGCCGGGGCGCTGTCGTTGTTGGGCAGCACGTCCAGCAGGCTGTTGCTCTCGCCTTCCACGAAGGGGGCGTCCATGCTGATGTGGCGACCGCTCACCTTCATGGTGTCGGCGACCTTCTCGGGGGGCAGGTCCAGCAGGGCCGCCAGCTCATCGGCGCTGGGCGGACGCTCGTACTCCTGTTCCAGCTTGGCGAAGGCCTTGTTGATCTTGTTGAGCGAACCCACCTGGTTCAGCGGCAGACGCACGATGCGGCTCTGCTCGGCCAGGGCCTGCAGGATGCTCTGGCGGATCCACCACACCGCGTAGCTGATGAACTTGAAGCCGCGCGTCTCGTCGAAGCGCTGTGCCGCCTTGATCAGGCCCAGGTTGCCTTCGTTGATCAGGTCCGGCAGGCTGAGCCCCTGGTTCTGGTACTGCTTGGCCACCGAGACCACGAAGCGCAGGTTGGCCTTCACCAGTTTCTCCAGTGCGCGGGTGTCCCCTTCCTTGATCCGACGCGCCAACTCCACCTCCTGGTCCGCCGTGATCAGCCCTTCCTTGCCGATCTCCTGGAGGTATTTGTCAAGCGACTGGCTCTCCCGGTTGGTGATCGACTTGGTGATCTTGAGCTGGCGCATCCTGCTGGTCACGGTGCGGAGGGTGTTAGTGGTTGGTGGTCAGGGATTTCCGGTGGAGGAGCGAACAGGCCCCCGGAACGGCCTTGGCGCGAAGGTAAGGGCACACCTCCCTACGGGACAAGGTGCCCCGTTGCTGTGGTTCGCGGAGGATGTTCCAACCGGCTGGGCCACAACCGCTTCAGATGCCTAATCCGTAGTAGGCACGGGTGCCGTTGGGGTAGATGCCCTCGATAAGCACACCACCGCGTTTGTTGGCGATCGCACGTTCGATGTCCTCGGGCGTGCGGATGGCCTGGTCGTCCACCCGGGTGATGATGAAGCCTTCGCGGATCCCGCTGCTGCGCAGCCGTCCGGAGTCCACGGCCACCACCTTCACGCCGTTCTCCAGCTTCAAGGCGCGCAGTTCATCGCTGGTGGCCGGGGCCAACTGGGCTCCGAGCACCTGGCTCAGTTCGCGTTTGGCCGTTGCCGCCGCGAGCGTGCCCGTGCCGTCCCTGCCCCGGAGGGTGAGGTCCACCACCTGTTCGCGGACATCGCGCAGCACGGTCACCGTCACCCGGTCGCCAGGGCGGAACTTGCCCACCTGCTCCTGCAGTTGCGGTACGTTGTTCACCTCGATGTTGCCCACCTTGAGGATCACGTCCCCCTCCTTGAGCCCGGCGGCCTGGGCGGCGCCGCCCTCGGTCAGGCCGTTCACGTAGACCCCGCGGATGCGGTCCATGCGGGCTTGGTCGGCCAGCGTCTGGTCCATGTTGCGGATGCTAACCCCGAGATACGCACGCTGCACGCTGCCGTATTCCAACAGGTCGTTGGTGACCTTGTTCACGATGTTCGACGGCACGGCGAAGGAGTATCCGGTGTACTGCCCGGTGGTGCTCGCGATCGCGGTGTTGATGCCGATCAGCTGCCCCTGGGTGTTCACCAGGGCACCGCCGCTGTTCCCGGGGTTCACCGCCGCATCGGTCTGGATGAAGCTCTCGATCGGGAAGATGTCGCGCCCCGGGTCGTATTGCAGCAGGTTGATGTTGCGCGCCTTGGCGCTCACGATCCCGGCCGTCACCGTGCTGGTGAGGTTCATCGGGTTGCCCACCGCCAGCACCCATTCGCCGACCTTCACCTCGTCGGAGTTGCCGAAGGCCAGAACAGGCAATCCTTCGGCCTCCACTTTCAGGAGCGCGATGTCGGTGCTCGGGTCCCTGCCGATCACGCGTGCGGGCAGCGAGCGGTTGTCGTTCAGATGCACCGAGATCTTGTCGGCACCCTCCACCACGTGATTGTTGGTGACGATGTAGCCATCCTCGGCGATGATCACACCGCTGCCCACCCCTTCACGCGGCTGCGGCTGGCTGGGCCGGTAACCCCAGAAGAAGTCCTGGAGCGGGTTGCGGTAGTGCACCATGGTCTCGGTGGTGACGTGGACCACGGCGTTCACCGAGATCTCTGCGGCGGGCACCAGGTCCACCGGGGCTGCGGCGCCGGCAAGTGCGGTGGGCACCGCCACCGGTGTGCGCAAGGTGGCCGAAGTGCCGGTCGGGGAGGACGATGGACGACGCAGGAGGTCGTAGGCGCCCAGCGCCAGGATGCCTCCGGCAAGGGCGGCGAGGAAATAAGAGAACGTGCGTTTCATGGTGTTCGGTGGTGCATCAAGTGGTGTGCCGCACCGCACGAAACAACGCTTCTGGCAGGTGCTTCATCGGTCGCCGGGCGTTAAAATGTGTTGATCGCGCTGTTCGCCGCACGATCCGCTGCGGACGGGGTGCACGCATCTTTGCAGCATGACCGATGGCTGGGCATTCAGCAAGTGGGAGGGTACGGGCAACGATTTCATCGTGATCGACGACCGCATGATGCGGTTCCCCGACCAGGACAGGGCGCGTGTGCGTCGATGGTGCGACCGCCATTTCGGCATCGGTTCCGACGGGCTGGTGCTGATCCGGCAGCCGGACCTGACCGGCACGGCCTTCCACATGGAGTTCCTGAACCCCGACGGCAGCCGCAGTTTCTGTGGCAACGGCAGCCGGGCGGCTTACGCCTGCTGGTCGGCCCTCACGGGCGACCGCTCCCCGGTGAATTTCACGGCGATCGACGGTGAGCACCGGGCGGAATGGTCGGGCGACCGGGTGTGCGTGGGCATGCGCGACGTGGGCGCCGTGGAAAGGGTGGACGAGCGTACCGACAGCGTGCACACCGGCTCGCCGCACCTCGTAGTGTGGGTGGACGATCCCGAGGCCGTGGACCTGCTGTCCGAGGCCAGGGCCATCCGTTACGGCCCGCGCCATGCCCGGGAAGGCATCAATGTCAATTTCGTGCGCCTTGGTCCGGACGGCCTCGAAATGCGGACCTACGAACGTGGCGTGGAGGATGAGACGTTGAGCTGCGGCACGGGTGTGACGGCGGCCGCGTTGTCGGCGATGGCCCGTGGGTTGGTGGGAAGCCCGTGCGCGGTACGCACGCGGGGTGGGGCCTTGAGCGTGGAGGCCACGGCGGCCCCCCCGGGCTTCCGCGAAGTGCGGCTCATCGGACCCGTCAACCAGGTCTTCACCGGAAGGATCGACCCATGAAACGCTGGCGCATCGCGCTGATCGGGGCCCTGGTCCTGATGCTCCTCGCCGGTGCGATCGGGTACGGCATGTGGCGCAAGCTCTTCGGTCGGGGCCCCGGCCCGCAGGTGGACCGTGAGCTGCTCATTCCCACCGGGGCGGACATGGAACAGGTGCTGGACAGCCTGGTCGCCGCGGGGCTGGTGACGGACCGTGCGACCTTCCGCTGGCTGGCCGGTCGGAAGCGCTACACCGCACGGGTGAAGCCCGGCAGGTACGTGGTCGCGGGCGGCACGAGCCTGAACGCGCTCATCGACCGCCTGCGCAGCGGTGAACAGGACCCGGTGCGGATCACCTTCACCAACATCCGCACCCTGCCGCAGCTGGCCGGCCAGGTGGCGCGCCAGGTGGAGGCCGATTCCGTGGCCCTGCTGCAGGCCATGACCGACCCAGGGACCATCGCAGGGCTGGGGCTGAGCCCCGAGACCATGATCGGCCTGTTCCTGCCCAACACCTACGAGGTGTGGTGGACCGAGACCCCCGGCGCTTTCATCAAGCGTATGAAGCGCGAGCACGAGCGTTTCTGGGATCCGCAACGGATGGACAAGGCGCGGACCATCGGCCTGTCGCCCATGGAGGTGAGCATCCTGGCCAGCATCGTGCAGGCCGAAACAGCGAAAATGGACGAGGCACCGATGATCGCCGGCGTCTACCTCAACCGGTTGCGCATCGGCATGCCCCTCCAGGCCGACCCCACGTTGAAGTTCGCCCTCGGCTTGGACAGCGTGAACCGCGTCCTCGACGTGGACAAGCGGGTGGATTCCCCGTACAACACATACACGCACAAGGGGCTTCCGCCCGGGCCGATCAACATGCCCGAGCCGGGCTTCATCGACGCGGTGCTCAACCCCGCGCGGCACGATCACCTCTATTTCTGCGCCCGGGAGACCCTCGACGGATACAGCAACTTCGCGCGGACCTACGAGCAGCATCTGGTGAACGCGCGGCGCTACCAGCGGGCCCTCAACGCACGCGGCATTTACCGCTGACCTGTTGATACCGCCATGGACGGCACCGGTGCCGGCACCGGTTGGCGGCTACTTTCGCGCCTGCAAAATGATGACGATGACGAAGATCAAGTTCGGGACCGATGGCTGGAGGGCCATCATCGCAGAGGATTTCACCGTGGACAATGTGGCGCGGGTGAGCGTGGCCACGGGCAAGTGGGTGCTCGAGCGGTTCCCCGACGCGCCTTCGATCGTGGTGGGCCACGACTGCCGCTTCGCCGGGGAGCTCTTCGCCGGGACGGCCACCAAGGTCTTCGTCTCCATGGGCATCAAGGTGCATCTGGCCCGGGGCTTTGTCAGCACGCCGATGGTGTCCCTGGGCGCCTTGCGGTTGAAGGCGTCCATGGGGGTGATCCTCACGGCCAGCCACAACCCGCCGAGCTACAACGGATACAAGCTGAAGGGGCACTACGGCGGGCCCCTGGTCCCCGAGCATGTGCAGGAGGTCGAGGACATGATCCCGGCCGCGCACGGGATCGATCTGGACGCGATCGACCTCAGGAAGGCCGAGGCCGACGGGCTGCTGGCCTACGTGGACCTGGAGACCATGTACGTGGAACATGTGGAACGCAGTTTCGACCTCGACGCCATCCGCAAGAGCGGGCTCCGGTTGGGTTACGATGCCATGTACGGCGCCGGCCAGAACGTGATCCGCCGCATCCTGCCGGATACCGACCTGCTGCACTGCGAGCACAACCCGTCCTTCATGGGCCAGGCCCCTGAGCCCATCCACAAGAACCTCACGGCGTTCAGCGAGCGCATCCGCCAGGGCGGCATCGACTGCGGCCTGGCCACCGATGGTGACGCCGACCGCATCGGACTGTACAACGGCAGGGGCGAGTTCGTGGACAGCCACCACATCATCCTGCTGTTGATCCATTACCTGGTGAAGTACAAGGGCTACAAGGGCAAGGTGGTGGTGGCCGTGAGCACCACCCCGAAGGTGGAGCGGATGTGCCGCCACTACGGGCTGGAATACCAGGTGGTCAAGATCGGGTTCAAGTGGATCTGCGGCATCATGATCGCCGAGGATGTCCTGTTGGGCGGTGAGGAGAGCGGCGGCATCGCCATCAAGGGGCACATCCCCGAACGCGACGGCATCTGGATGGGGCTCACCATCTGGGAGTTCATGGCCAAGAGCGGCAAGAAGCTCGACGAGCTGGTGCAGGAGGTGTACGACATCGTGGGGCCCTTCAGCTACGACCGCAACGATCTGCACATCAGCGAAGCGTTGAAGCAGGACGTGCTGCAGAAGTGCGCGAACAATGCGTTCACCCGCTTCGGCGACCTGGAGGTGCGCAGGGTGGAGACCATCGACGGGTGGAAGTACCACTTCGACGGTGAACAATGGCTCATGATCCGGGCGAGCGGAACGGAGCCCGTGCTGCGCACCTATGCCGAGAGCGGAACACTGGCGGGGGCGCGGGCCATTCTCGCCGCCTGCAAGGCCGCCATCGGGGCGTGACCGCTATTCCTTCACCACTGTCGTCCGTTCGGTCGGGTGCCCGGCGCCATCGCGCAGGGTGAGGATGTACACCCCGAGGGGGAAGGCACCGAGGTCGATGGTGAGCGAACGGACGTCGGGTGCGACGGCCCGGCGTATCTGCGGCCGGCCTGCCATGTCCACCAGTTCCATGGACACGGCCGGGAAGTTCCAACGCACCTGCACCAGGCCGGTCGATGGCCGGGGCGACACCACCATGGCCGGTCCCAGGTCCTTCCGGTCGATCGGGACCACCGGACCCACCTGTATGCTTCCATCGGAATCCTCTGTCCGCAGCCGGTAGTACGCGAGCCCGTCCGGCGGTGAAGCGTCGTCGAATGTATAAGTCCGCGTGCTCTGGCTTTCGCCGGCGGCGTCCACGCTGCCGATGGGGAGGAGGAGTTCCAGGGAGGTGCCACGGTCGATGAGGAAACGGGCGGTGTGGTGTTCGCTCGCCGTGCTCCACGAGAGGTGGTTCACCCGTTCCTCGGGCCATCCGGTGAAGCTGACGAGCTCCACGGGCAGCACCCCGATGTCGCCCATGCCCGAGGCGTAGCCATAGAACCAGCGGCTGAAGCGTTGTCCGTCGAAGAGCTTGGCCAGTTCGTACTCCACGCGCACCCGCCACTTGTAGCGCAGGTGGCCGGCGGTCTTGTAGATCAGCTCCTTGATCTCGGTGCCGCCCACGCCAAGGTCGGTCCATCCGGCGCTCTGCCCGGTGCTGCCTAGGCTGTTGGTGATGGGGGCTCCGGAGAAGGCCTGCCCCTCGAACACCACCTCCCAGCGAAGGCGCCCGTCGCACCGGTGCATGGGACTGCGGGCGCGATGACCGATACCGAAATAGTCGGGCACGCCGAAGTCCATGCAGTTGGTGGCGAGCGGAGAGACCAGGTCGGCCATGTACTGCCGCGAGTAGCGGTCCAGCGCATAGCCCCGGTCACCTCGGTGCCAATGCCAGCGGCCTTCGTTGATGAAGGTGGGCGAGGCGAACGGTGCACCGACGAGCACTTCCGAATAGCCGTCGCCGTCGGCATCGCCGCCACCGCTCACGGCGCTGCCCAGCTGTTCGCCGGCCACGTTGGCCTCGATGATGTCCAACAGCGCGCCATTGATGCCTGCCGGGGTGCCCTGGAAGACGTACAACGCCCCCTCATCGGCTTGGGCCACGGCGCTTTCGTAGCCGGGGCTGCCCACGGCTATGTCGGCATAGCCGTTGCCGTTCACGTCGCCGGCCTCGGCCACGCTGGCACCCATGAAACCGTTGGCGATGTTGCGTTGCAGCGTGGTGTTCGGTGCGGCACCGACGCCCGCGGCCGAGCCGTGGTACACGAATGCGCCGCCCTCGTCCGTTTGTCCGGACTCCCAGCGGTCGGCCCCGACGACGACATCGAAGAATCCATCGCCGTTCACGTCGCCCGCACCGGCCACACTGACGCCGAAGCGTGCACCGGCCTGATCGATCTCCAACCGGCGCGCATAAGGCAGCACCACGCCCGTGGCCGAACCATGGTACACGAAGGCGGCCCCCTCGCCGGCCTGGCCGTTGCTCAGGTCACGTGCCCCGATGATGATGTCCGAAAAGCCGTCGCCGTTCACATCGCCGGCGGTGCAAACGGCATGGCCGAAGCGGTTGGCGGCAGGAGGTTCAGCGAGCACCACATGGGGTGCCACGGGAATGCCTGCCGGAGAGCCCAGGTACACGTAGGTCTGCGAGGTGCCCGGTGCTCCGACGAGCACGTCGGCATAACCGTCGGTATTGATGTCGCCGGCGGCGCTGACGCTCGCACCGAACTCGGACCCTGCCGTGCCGTTGAGGGTGGTGGCCGGTGCCAGGGCAAGCCCACCGGGGCCGCCATGATGGATGGTGGCCCTGCCGGTCCCGCCGGAGAGCGGGGCGCCCACGATGACATCGGCATAGCCGTCGCCGTTGACATCGCCGGCCGTGCAGACGCTTGCACCGAAACGGGCCCCGGGGATGTTGGCTTCCAGGGTGCTCGTGGGTGCGGCCGGCAGGCCCGCGGGCCCGCCGAGCCGGAATTGCACAAGCCCCTCGCCGGCCTGCCCGTTGCTTCCGTCGGGGACACCGACCAGGGCGTCGGCGTAACCATCACCGTTCACATCGCCCGCATTGCCCACGGCGGCACCCAGGGCGGCGCCGGCGGCACCACCCGTGCCCGTGGTGGTGGAGGTCAGTTGCATGGAATAAGTGCCGCCCAGGTACACCGCGGCCCCACCACCGAAGCCGTATTTGAAAGCACCGAAGATGAAATCCGAGAAGCCGTCGGCGTTGATGTCGCCGGCGGTGGACACGCATTCCCCCAGGAAGGCCCCGGCCGTGTTCAGTTCGTAATTGAAGATCGCCGTGGGCAGGATGCCGGTGGCCGACCCGAAATAGAGCCTCACCTGGCCTTCCTGCACCTGCGGGTTGGCGTAGTACGGGATACCGACGAGCAGATCGCCGTACCCGTCGCCATTGACATCCCCGGCCGTGCTGACCCAGCGCCCCATCCAGGCGTTGTTCTGGTTGCTTTCCAAGGCGACGGCGGCCGTGGGGTTCAACCCGGCGGCACTGCCGTGGAACACGCGCACGACGCCTTCTCCGGTCTGCGTGCCGATCTGGTCCCGGTAGGCACCGATGGCCACGTCACTGTACCCGTCACCGTTCACATCGCCGGCACAGGCCACGCTCCATCCGAAGTTGTTGTCGTTCACCGTGGGCGTGCCGAACAGGGTGAGGTCGGGCGCTGGATTGGCTCCGGCACCCAGGGCCGTTGGCCCTCCGTGATAGATGAACGAGGCGCCCTGGTCAAAGCCGGGGGCAACGGTCCACTGGGAGGCACCGATCACCACGTCGCTGTAGCCGTCGCCATTGATGTCCCCGGCACAGGCCAGGCTGCGTCCGAAGTGCGCGCCTCCCTGGTGGCGTTCCAAACGGTGCCGCAGCACGGGGTTCAGTCCGGTGGCGCTGCCGAGGTACACGAACACCGCACCTTCCTGGTAGGAGGGGTAGCTGCTCAGGTAGGCCCCGACACCCACATCGCTGTATCCGTCGTTGTTGATGTCCCCGAGGCAGGCCACATTGGAGCCGAAGTTGTCGGCGGCCTGGTTCGTCTGCAGGGTGAGGTCCGGCACGGTGGAGACCCCGGTGGCCGAGCCGTGGAACACGAACGCGGCCCCTTCCGAAAGCTGGTTCGCCACATCGTCCTCCCAGGTCCTGGCGCCGACGATGAGGTCGCTGTATCCGTCGCCGTTCACATCGCCGGCGGTGCTGGCCGCACAACCGAACTGGGCGCCTTGTTGGTTCACCTCCAGCACCACGCTCGGAGCGGCGGTGATCCCGGTGTTGGACCCGTAGTGCACATAAACGACCCCTTCGTTCGTCTGGCCGTTGGTGGCCATGGGCGCCCCGATCACCAGGTCGCTGTACCCGTCGCCGTTCAGGTCACCGGCCGTGGCGACCGCCGTGCCGTAGTCCGCACCGGTGATGGGCGAGGAGAGCACCAGGACCGGGCTCGCGCTCACCGGGTCGATGGTGACCGGGTAAACGGCCTGGCTGTCGTCCACGGTGATGTGGATGGCGGCCCGGGGGGTGTGCGCCACGCTGAGCGATGCCTTCAGGGCACGGCCCGTGGCATCCCAGCAGCGCAGGTCGTGGTAGCTGAACCGGTGGGTTCCTTGATGGTCCATGAAGCGGACCTCGACCGGGGTGACCGCCACAGGGATCAGATCGCCGTTGGTGCCCAGTTCGATCCGCAGCTCCCGGTTCCCGGCAGGGCGCTCGGCGAGGAGGAAATTCTGGCGCAACCCCTCCTCGGCGGCGAGGTATTGCACCACCACGTCCTGTTGCCGCCACCGCAGGTCACCGTTCCTGTCGCTCACGGCTGTGGGCGACCAGGCCCGGGCCTGTCCGATACGACCGATGCGCTGCACGGCCAGGGTCTGCACCCAGGAGCCGTCGGCGCCTTTCACCGTGAAGCCGTGCGCGCTGACCCGCCCCAGCATACCATGGCCTGCCAGGTCGCTCGACCAGACGGGGCGGTCCCCGGCGCGTTGCAGCTCGGGAGTGCCCGCCCGGGCCGGGCCATGGCCCAGGATGGACAGGGCCGCCAGGAGGACGGGAAGCAGGTAACGACAGGTCCTCACAGGGGAAGCGGAGTAGGGGCGGTAGGGCGCAACCCGCAAAGTTACTGGCCTGCGGACCCCCTGGCAAATCCCTTGGCGGGTGGGAATACCTTTAGCCGCGTGGAACGGATCAGCCATGGAGCGCCTGTCGAGGGGATGCCCTAGCTTCCGTTCAACGTGGGCGGTCGCCTTGTGGTTCGTTGCGGCCCCGGCGGCTGCGCAAACGGCAGGAGCGGACAGTACGGCGATCCGGCCCGGGCGCTTGGCGGCCGTTTCATCGGGCGCGGCCGCCTTGGTGGCCGGCAGCCTCATCGGGCTGAACGAAGCGTGGTATGCACAGCACGAACGCGGCCGGTTCCACGGGTTCGATGACGGCTCCGAATGGTTGCAGATGGACAAGGCCGGCCATCTGTTCAGCAGCTATTGGATCGGCCGTTGGGGCCAGGGAACGTTGCATACGGCCGGTGTGACCCGGCGGCGGGCGGCGTGGGGGGGTGTGGGCACGGCGCTGGTCTTCCTCTCCGGGGTGGAGGTCCTGGACGGATTCAGCACGGCCTGGGGGTTCAGCGGATGGGACATGGTGGCCAACGCGGCCGGTGCCGGCCTCTTCCTGGGGCAGGAACTGGGTTGGGGGCAGCAGCGCGTGAAGTTGAAGTACAGCGTATGGCCGAGCCCTTATGCCGACGAGCGCCCCGACGTGCTGGGCCGCTCCGTGGCGGAGCAGATGATCAAGGACTACAACGCACAGACCATCTGGCTCACCACGGCCTGGGGCGGTTGGACGCGCACGCCTGGCCCCTTGGACTGGCTGGGACTGGCCCTGGGCCACGGCGGCGACGGCATGCGCACGGCCGAAGCCCTGCCGGGCGATGGACGTTACCGGCAGCTGGTCCTGGCCATGGATGTGGACCTGGAACGGATCCCGGTCCGGGGCAAAGGTTGGCGCACCGTGCTGTTCCTGTTGAACTGCATCAAGCTGCCCTCACCGGCGGTGGAATGGCGGAGCAATGGCCGCATCCTGCTGCACGGGCTCTACTTCTGACGCAGGGCATCGCACCCGCCTTGCAGCAGCAGCACCTGCACCTTGAGCACGGCGGCCACGGTGAGGCTGTCGGTCACCTCGCCGTCCAGCACCATCCGCAGCAGTTCGGCGAAGGGCAGCTTGCGCAGGGTGAGTTCCTCATCATGGTCCGGTTGGGGCGGATGGAAGCTGAGGTCCTGCGCCAGGTAGATGATGGCATGTTCGTCGCTGGCCGAGTTGCTCAGGTCCATCCGCAGCAGTTCGGTCCAGCGCCGGGCCACGATGCCGGCCTCCTCGCGCAGTTCGCGTTGCGCGCTTTCCAGCGGAGGGATGTCGCGTTTACCGCCGCCCTCGGGGATCTCCCAGCTGTAAGCCTGCACCGGGTAGCGGTACTGGCCGACGATCCAGGTGTTGAGGTCCTCGTCGAGCGGCACGATGCCGATCGCCAGGTTCTTGAAATGCACCACGCCATAAATGCCTTCCCGGCCGCCGGGGTCGATCACGCGGTGGTGGCTCACGGCGATCCAGGGTGTTTCGTACCGCAGCTCTTCGTGCAGGGTGGTCCAGGGTCCTCGTTCCTTCATGGTCTTCGGGGCGGGCCAAGATACCGGCCCGGGCGCCGCGTACCTTCGCGGCATGGGCGCGGAACTGCGTGCGGGCGACAAGGTCTCGTTCCTCGATGAGGAGGGCGGGGGCACGGTGCTGCGGCTGCTTCCGCGCGGGCGGGTGGTGGTGCGTACGCACGACGGTTTCGAGCTGGAGTACCCGGCCAGGGCCGTGGTGCTGCGGGTGATGGGCGAGCACGACCACCGGGTCACCGACCACCAGGCGGGCATGATCGCGGCCAACGATGCGATGGAGGAACGGCGGCGCATCCGGAACGCGGGACGGGAAACGCGGCCGGGCAAGACCCCCAAGCGCCCGGAGGACAACAGCGTGGCCGAGGTGGACCTGCACCTGCACGAGCTGGTGGAGGACGAAACGCGGTTGAGCGATGCCGAGAAGCTGAGCTACCAGCTCGCCTATTTCGAGCGGGCACTGGAAGGGGCCATCCGCGACGGCAAGCGCAAGCTGATCGTGATCCACGGCGTGGGCGAGGGGGTGCTGCGCGAGGAGGTGCGCCGCCTGCTGCAGTATTACGACACGGTGCAGTACCACGACGCCGACCCGCGGCGCTACGGCTCGGGGGCGACGGAAGTGCTGATCCACCGCCGTCGTTGAACGTGTTCCTTGGCATCCTGTGCATCGCCTCGTCGCTGTCCCCGTCGCAAGGCGGGGAGGGAGGAAAGTCCGGGCAGCGCAGGGCACCGTGCTTCCTAACGGGAAGGGGGCGTGGCGGGGACGCCACGTCCACGGAAAGTGCCGCAGAAAGGGAGACCGCCGAACCGCAGCGATGTGGTGGCAAGGGTGAAAAGGTGGGCCCGCCTCCGTGCGGGATAGGCGCTTCGGCGCTCAAAGCAAGAGCCCACCAGTGCCGGTGGCGACATCGGCAGCTTGGTAAACCCCACGGGCTGAAAGACAAAATAGGCCGGGAACCACCAACGCTCCGCAAGGGGCGGCGGCGGTAAGGGCGGCCCGCCCGACCCCGGCGGGTAGGTCGATGGAGGCCCATCGCGAGGTGGGTCCTGGATAGATGACGAGGGCCTCCGCCGCAAGGCGGGGGAACAGAACCCGGCTTACAGATGCACAGGCCTTCATGCGAAGGGCCTTCACCCCGTCCGCAAGGGCGTGGGTGGGGCCCTTCGTCGTTCTCGGACCGGCACGGACCTTGCCCGGCCACCGGTCTACCTTTGTTCCCGATGACCCGGCCGCTGCCCTACCTGCATACGCTGCTGGCGGCCGTGGTATTCCTGGCGGCCTTGGGGGGCATGGCCCAGCAGGAGGTCACCGTGCACGGCCGGGTCAACGCGCAGGGCCACCAAGGCGGCTACTACGACCTGATGGTGGTGAACAAGCGCACGCGATCCGGTGCGTTCGGCAACGCGGACGGCACGTTCACCGTGCGCATGCTGCCCACCGACACGGTGCTCGTGGGCTTGGGCGGGTACGTGACCAAGCCGTTCTCCTTGCGCGACAGCGTGCCGCGGCCGGAGTACCGGGTGCTCATCGTGCTTTCCCCGTGGACCATCGTGCTGCCCGAGGCCAGCGTCCTCAGTGAGCGCACGCTGCGGCAGATCCAGCAGGACATCGCCAAGCTCGGTTACAAGGAATCGGACTACCGCGTGAGCACGGTGGACGCGCTGCAGAGCCCCATCACCTTCCTGTACCAGGAGTTCAGCCGCCGCGAACGCAGCAGGCGCGAGGTGGCGCGGCTGCAGAACGAGGACCGCAAGCGCGCGCTGCTCAAGGAGCTGCTGCACAAGTACGCCGAGTACGACATCATCAACCTGGGCGACGAAAGCTTCGACGACTTCATCGATTTCTGCGCCGTTCCCGACGCGGTGATGCAGGGGCTCAGCCAATACGAGTTCCTGCTCTACGTGAAGAAGAAGTACGAGCTCTACACCAGCCTGGGGCCCACCCGGCGGTATTGATCCACAGGGCCATGCTCGCGCGATGGTCGCTCCGCAGGGCCGTGCAGGTGCTCGTGCCGGTGCTGCTTGGGCGGGCACCGGTGGCCGCCCAGCAGGACAGCCTGCCGGCCGGCATTCTGCTGGACGAGGCGGTGGTGGTGGCGCAGCGTGAGGGGTTCGATGTGGCGGCGTTCATCGCCCGGGTGCGCACCGATACCACCTTCCGGCATGCCTTCCTGAACCTGCGCGTGCATCCGCACCGCACCGAGGGGGAGTTGCGGGTGCACGACCCGCGCGACCGGGAACGGGCGGGCTTCTTCCGCACGGCCCATCTGGTGCGCATCCAGGGCGCCGACGGTGCCGACCGGACGGTGCAGGTGACGGACAGCGTACGCGAGACCGGGAGGCTGCGCCAACCGGACGGCGACCACCGCTACCTCACGGCGCGCATGTTCGAGAGCCTCTTCTTTCCGGAGGGGGCGCGCCCGGTGCCGCGCTCGGTGGCCGACCTCGACGGCCGGCGTTCCGGTGGCTCACGTTTCGACCGTTATCGGGCGGACCTCAAACGGTTCATGTTCAGCCCCGGCGAGGAGCTGGAGGTGCCCATCGTGGGGGACAAGCTGGCCCTCTTCGACCCGGACATCGCCCGGCACTACGCCATGAGCATCTGGAGCGGTGTGCGCAACGGGCACGACTGCTGGGTGTTCAGCGCGGATATGCGGCCGGATGCGCCACGGAACGCCGTGGTGGTGCGCACCATGGACACCTGGTTCGACAAGGCCAGCGGGCAGGTGATCGCCCGGGAGTACCGCATGCAGCACGCGGGCCTGATCCTTCGGTTCGACATCGCCATGGTGGTGGACCTGGACGTGCGCGACGGCCTGCTGGTGCCCACGCACGTGCACTACGACGGGGACTGGGACCTGCCCATGCAGCGCAGGGAGCGGGTGCGGTTCTTCCTGCGCACCACCCAGTGGGAGGCGTGGCCGTAGTGGGTCAGTGCTTCCCCTGCGCCGCCAGCCAGCGCTCTGCGTCGAGCGCGGCCATGCAGCCGGTGCCCGCGCTGGTGACCGCCTGGCGATACACGTGGTCGGCGGCATCGCCGGCCACGAACACGCCGGGGACCTTGGTGCTGGTGCGGTCCGGGTCGTGCTTCAGGTAGCCGTTGGCATCCATGTCCAGCCAGCCCTTGAACAGGTCGGTGGCGGGCTTGTGGCCGATGGCCACGAACAGGCCGGTGACGTCCAGCTTGCGCTCGGCGCCGGTCTTGTTGTTCACGGCGATGATGCCCTCCACGGCGTGTTCGCCCAGCACGTCCTTCACTTCGGTGTTGAAGAGCACCTCGATCTGCGGGGTGTTCTCCACGCGGTGCACCATGGCCTTGCTGGCTCGGAACTCGTCGCGGCGCACCAGCATGTACACTTTGGGGCAGAGCTTGGCCAGGTAGGTGGCCTCCTCGCAGGCCGTGTCGCCGGCACCGACCAGGGCCACGGTCTGGCCGCGGTAGAAGAACCCGTCGCACACGGCACAGGCGGTGACCCCGCCGCCGATGTCGCGCAGGCGTGCCTCGTTGGGCAGGCCGAGCCACTTGGCGCTGGCGCCGGTGCTGATGATCACCGCGTCGGCATGGATCTCCTCCTTCTCGTCCACCCACACCTTGTGCACCGGCCCGGTGAAGTCCACCTTGGTCACCCATCCGCTGCGGATGCGCGTGTCGAACCGCAGGGCCTGCTGCTTGAGGTCCTCCATCATGTCGGGGCCGGTGCGTCCCTGGGGGTAGCCGGGGTAGTTGTCCACCTCGGTGGTCTGGGTGAGCTGGCCGCCGGGCAGCGGGCCTTCGATCAACAGGGGCTTGAGGTCGGCGCGGGCGGCGTAGATGGCGGCGCTGTAGCCGGCGGGGCCCGATCCGATGATCAGGCACTTGACGTGTTCGGGTGTGGGCATGGTCTTGTGGGCGGCAAAGCTACGCGCAGCGGAAGGGCCTCCCGGTGATGCGGGTCACCGACCTCAGGGTTCGCACACCAGGGTGTCCGTGAAGGCGTGCAGGCCGGCCCACACGCCGAGGCCGCCGCTGATGTTGCTGCGCACGTTGGCCGGCTGGGTGAAGAGGTCGCCCTGGGTGGCGACGTTGTTCTCGTAGCTCCGGTAGAAGTCGTACGTCGCCTTGTCGATGGAGATGAGCTTCACGGCCACGGTGTCGCCGCGCAGGAAGGTGCTGCCCCGGTCGTCGGGGTCGGAGAAGCTGCTGCTGCCGCGGGCGATGATGAACTCGATGGGCTGGCCGTTGAAGAACTCATCGTTGCTGGTGCTACCCAGCGGGGCCGCGAACGTGGGGTCCTGGGCCAGGCCGTCGGTGCCCAGGTTGAGCCGGCGCGTCATCACCCGGTAGAAGTTGTCCGGTGCCGCGGGGTCGGTGCTGCGAGCCCACACGAAACCGGTGCTGTCGTCGCCGTCGCTGCCGTCCTGGTCGAGGAGCCGGAACCAGAGGGAGTCCAGCGGCACGGCCGGCACGATGGTGGTGGTGGCCGTCAGGGTGTGGCCCTCGGCCTCGATGTGCAGGTCGTACACCCCGCCCTCCTGCCCGAAGATGGCCGGGTCGGTGGTGGAGTAGATGCAGATGTCCGCACTGGCCAGCAACTGCGGGTCGAGCCCGGTGGCCTCGGCGGCGAGCAGCACCTGCGCATCGGTCAGCATGGACGAGCAGACCATGTCCAGCGTGTCGGTCACCAGGCCGTTGCTGACGGTCACCAGGGCGTTCTTGACGAAGAGCTGGGTGAAGGCGTTCAGATCGGTGGGGGCGAAGTAGCTCTGCGTCCGGGTGAGGATCACGATGGGGGGCGACCCGGGCTCGATGGTGCCTTCCACCACCAGGCGGGGCTCGGTGGCGGGTACGTCCACGGTGATCTCCTTCTCGCAGGCGCCGAACAGCAGGGCCAGGGCCAGGGCGGACACGGGGGGCAGGGCGCGGGGCTTCATCAGAACTTGAAGTTCCAGGTGATGGAGGGGAGGATGCTGAAGAGGCTCACCTGCTTGGCCACCACGCGCAGGCTGCCGTCGGCGGCGTTGCCCTCGTTGTCGAAGTAGATGAAGTAGGGGTTGGCGCGGTTGTACACGTTGTACACCGCCAGGGTCCAGCTGCTCCGCCAGCGGCGCGTGCGGTAGCTCACCTCGCCGGTGGTGCGGTCCTTCACCTTGCGTTGTTCCTTGTTGTTGAGGGTCACGGCCAGGTCCAGGCGGTGGTACGGCGCCATGCGGAAGCCGTTGCGCTCGGTGTACTCGCTCACCAGGTTGCCTTCCACGAAGTAGCGGTTCACGGGCAGGGTGGCGGCCTGGCCGGTGGCGAACACGAAGGTGCCCGCGAAGTTCCAGCGCTTGTTGAGCTCGTACACGGCCACCACGCTCAGGTCATGCCGGCGGTCCCACCGGCTGGGGAATTCGCGCCCCCCGTTGATGTCCGGGAAGATGCGCATGGTCTTGCTCCAGGTGTAGCCCACCCAGCCGTTGAGCTTGCCGGTGGCCTTCTTTACGAACAGCTCGGCGCCATAGCTGTACCCGTTGCCGAACACGAGCTGCGTGTAGTAGTTCGCGTTGCCGTTGCCCTGGGGCTCGGCACCCTCGGCGTACTCCACCAGGTTGCGCAGGTCCTTGTAGTACACTTCGACACTGGTCTCCACCATGTTGTCGAGGAAGTTGCGGAAGTACCCGGCCGCATACTGGGTGCCGATCAGAGGCTTCACCTCGCGGCTGGCGGGGATCCACACGTCGGTGGGCAGGGCGATGCTGCTGAAGCTGGCCAGGTGCACGTACTGCTGTCCCCGGTTGAAGCTGGCCTTCACGCTGCTGCGCTCGTTGATGCGATACCGTGCGCTGAGCCGGGGCTCCAGGGCCAGGAAGCTGCCCACGATCTTGCCGCCCGGGTAGGACCGCGTGCCGGTGCGCTCGCCCTGCTCGTCCATCACGTATTCGTCGAAGGGGCCCACATGGGCGAAACCCGTCAGCCGCAGCCCGGCATTGATGCGCACCTCGTCCGTGAGGTCGAACTCGTCCTGTACGTACACGGCCCCTTCATGTGCGATCAGCAGGCTGGGGGCCAGGATGTCGAACGTGGTGTTGCCGCTGCGGGCCTCCACGGTGCTGGGTGTGTAGGTGTGGTGGATGTACTGCCCGCCGTACTTCAGGGTGTGGCGCACACTGGCGTAGTGGCTCAGGTCCAGCTTCAGCCCCAGGTCCTTGATGCCGCTGAAGAGCTTGAAGGCGAACAGCTCCTGGTCGGCCTTGAACTCGAAGCGGTAGTCGCTGAAGGTGGCCGTGGTGTTCATGAAGAGCTTGGGCCCGAAGACGTGGTTCCACCGGGCGCTCACCGTGGCGTTGCCCCAGGGGATCCGGAAGGTGGGCGCATCCGGGTCGCTGGTGGCGAAGGTGAACACGTCGCGACCGAAGTAACCGCTCAGGTAAAGGCGGTCGCGGTCGTTCAGGCGGTAGTTCACCTTGGCGTTCACATCGTAGAAGTAGTAGCCCGAACCGCCGAAGGCCGAGCTGTCCGGAATGAAGGGCTTGGTGAGCACATCGATGTAGGTGCGGCGGCCGCTCAACAGGAAGCTGGCGCGTTCCTTCACGATGGGCCCTTCCACGGTGAGCCGTGAACTGATGAGACCGATCCCGCCCTGGGCGTGGAAGGACTTGTCGTTGCCCTCCTTCATGCTGATGTCCAGCACGGAGCTGACGCGGCCGCCGTACATGGCCGGGATGCCGCCCTTGATGAGCTCGATGTTCTTCACGGCATCAGCGTTGAAGACGCTGAAGAAGCCGAAGAGATGGCTGGCGTTGTACACCGTGGCCTCGTCGAGCAGGATGAGGTTCTGGTCCGGCCCGCCGCCACGCACGTAGAAACCGGCATTCCCCTCGCCGTTGCTTTTCACACCGGGCAGGTACTGGAGGGTCTTCAGCAGGTCCACCTCGCCGAGCAGGGCCGGGAGCAGCTTCACCTGCTGCACGTCGAGCTCGGCCCGGCCCATGTCCGTGCTCTCGGTGTTCTGCCGTCCGTCCTTGCCGGTGATGGTCACCTCCTGCGCGATGATGGCGTCCGGCTGAAGCTCGATGTTCAGCAGCTTGTCGGCATGGAGTTCAACCTCCAGGGAACGGTCACCGTACCCCAGGTAGCTCGTGTTCACGGTGTAGGTGCCCCGTTCCAAGGTCAGGGAGTAGAAGCCGTAGGCATTGGTGGCGGTGCCTTTCTTGAGCGCCGGCAGGTACACCCCTGCTCCGATCAGCGCTTCACCGCTGGAGGCATCCTTGACGTAACCGCTCAGGGTGAAACGGTCCTGGGCCGTGGCGACGGTGGCCCCCAGCAGGAACACGGCGAGCAGGTGATGGCGCATGCGGGGGGCAAAAGTAGCCGGGGGGTATGCGGGTGGCGGACCGGTTCCATGAACGTCCTGCGGATCCCATGAACGGTATCCGGCCTTGTGAACAACCCTGTGGACAACCTTGCAGGATCGGCGGCCATGAGGTGCGGTGGGGCGGTCGCCATCTCCGGACCTTTGGCGGCAAGGACCGCAGCCGCTATGAACACCTTTCTACGCAAGCACCACACGAGCCTTTTGACCTTCGGCATCTATCTGGCCCTTACGGCTTTTGCCTTGCTGGTCTCCTTGGGGCAGTTGTAAAGGCACCTTGGCTCGCACGGGGCCTGGATGCGGGACAGCGGCCATCGGAATGGATGGAACCGCTATATTCGCGGCCCGTTCGGGGTGTAGCGCAGCCCGGTAGCGCACTTGCATGGGGTGCAAGGGGTCGCTGGTTCGAATCCAGTCACCCCGACAGAACGGAGGCCGTCCCACTTGGGGCGGCCTTTGCGTTTGCGGCACATACATCCCGAAGCCAACTTTGTAGGACCGTTATCCTGTGTGGCATACGGCCGATGCGGCGGAACGCAGCGCACGCGTGAACCTGCCGATGGGTGGGCGGCGCCCGGTAGGGCATCCCGCCTGAGGCGGGAGGGTCGCTCAGAACGGAGGCCGTCCCACTTGGGGCGGCCTTTGCGTTTGTGGCCATGGCGACGTTCTACATCCTGTACTCCGCTACGCTGGACCGCTACTATGTGGGGCATACGGCCGGGCCGCTGTGACGACCCGTGTCGAGGGAACGGTGTGATCGGTATGGTGTTACGGTACATTCGCGACCGCCATACGAACATGCCCGCCCGCCCACATCCGGTTGTACCGCTCCTCGCCCTACTGCTTTCGCATTGCACGCCGCATGACGGGCCGGGTGGGGACACGGGTCAACAGGAGGGCATGATGTCGAAGAACGCCGCCACCATGGACATCCACAGCGCCGCTCGGCCCAACGAGGCCGTCATCAAGCATCTGATCCTGGATATCGCCGTGGACATGCGGGAGCGCCGGATCTCGGGCACGGCGAGCTATGCACTGGCTCCGGGCCATGGGGAGCGGTTGATGCTGGATACGGACGGCCTGAGGATCGATTCGGTGACCGACGGGAAGGGCAGCCCGCTGCCTTTTAAGCTCGGTGAACCGGGCAAGCTGGGAGCGGCCTTGGAAGTGGAACTGCCCCGGACCGTGGACACGGTGCGCGTGGCGTATGCCACGGGTCCCACCGCCCGGGCCTTGCAGTGGCTGAACCCGGGGCAGACCAAGGGCGGTCGGCATCCCTTCCTCTTCACCCAAGGGCAGGCGATCCTCACTCGCAGCTGGATCCCGATCCAGGACAGTCCGGGCATCCGTTTCACCTACGAGGCCGAGGTGCGTGTGCCCAGCGAACTGATGGCGGTGATGAGCGCGGCGAACCCCCAACAGCGGGCGGCCGACGGGCGCTACAGGTTCCGGATGGACCAGCCGATCCCGGCCTACCTGATGGCCCTGGCCGTGGGCGACATCGCCTTCCGGCCCATCGGGCCACGCACCGGGGTGTATGCGGAACCTGCGCTGGTGGAACGCTCGGCCTGGGAGTTCGCCGACATGGAGCGGATGGTTGAGACCGCCGAGGCGCTGTACGGCCCCTATCGGTGGGAGCGGTACGATGTGCTGGTGCTGCCGCCCAGCTTCCCGTTCGGCGGCATGGAGAACCCACGCCTCACCTTCGCCACGCCCACCATCCTGGCCGGCGACCGGTCCCTCACCGCCCTCATCGCCCACGAGCTGGCCCACAGTTGGAGCGGCAACCTCGTGACCAACGCCACATGGAACGACTTCTGGCTCAATGAAGGCTTCACCGTCTACTTCGAGAAGCGCATCTGCGAGAAGCTCTATGGGACCGACTACGCCGGGATGCTGGCCCTGCTCGGCTACCAGGACCTGCAGCGTACGGTGGAGCGGCTCGACGCCGACGGGGCGGTCGCGGACACGCGGTTGAAGCTGGACCTGGCGGGCCGGGACCCCGACGACGGTGTCACCGACATCGCCTACGAGAAAGGGTACGCCTTCCTGCGCCGTTTGGAACAGGCCGTGGGCCGCGAGCGCTTCGACGCTTTCCTGCGCGCCTACTTCGATCGGTTCGCTTTCCAGGCCATCACCACCGAGGAGTTCCTGGCCTACCTGGACGAACACCTGGTGCGCCCCCTGAACGTTCAGGTGGACGTGCAGGCGTGGGTGTACGGCACCGGCATCCCCAAGGACCTGGTGGTCCCGGTGAGCGACCGGTTCCTGAAGGTGGAGGTGGAGATCGAACGCTGGCGCACGGGCACCCCCGCCAAGGACCTGCGAACGGCGGGCTGGACCACCTTCGAGTGGATGCACTTCATCCGGCATCTGCCGGACAGCCTGAGCGGGGATCGCATGGCCGACCTGGACGGGGCCTTCGGCTTCACCGGCTCGGGCAATGCGGAGGTGGTGGCCGCCTGGCTGGAACAATGCGTCCGCAACGACTATCCGCCGGCCTACGAACGCCTGGATGCCTTCCTCACCGAGGTGGGAAGGCGGAAGTTCGTGGAGCCGCTCTTCGCAGCGTTGCAGACCAGCGAGAAAGGCCGGGCGATGGCGCGCAGCATCTACCAGCACGCGCGGCCCAACTACCACTCGGTGACCGTGCGCACCATCGATGCCCTGCTGGACTGGAAGCCGATGAGCGACCCGGTCACCCTTTGATCAGCCGAAACAGCGGCGCAGTACCACCGGGTCCAGGATATGGCCGCCTTGGAACAGGTGGCGCCGCACCGCGATGCCGGCGGCTGTGAGGCGTTCCGCACCCTGTTCCCACTGTGCCTGCGGTACCAAATGGTCCTGCTCCCCGTGCACCAGGTCCACGTTGCAGCCGGCGAAGGCCCTGGCGAGGTCCTCGCGCTTCAGCTCCGGCGGCAGGCTCCCGCCCCAGAGCACGGCCTGCCGCGGGTGATGCGTGCCGTGCACGAGCCAGCGGACCACGGTGGCCACACCTTGCGAGAAGCCCAGGACGTGCAGCGGCCGGTGCCCGGCCGTGGGCTGTAGCAGGTCCACCAGCGTGTCCAGGTACCGCACGTGGTCCTGGATCTCGTGCTCACGGTCCTCCCGGGTCATCCAGGTGGCGCCCACGCGTTGATGGGCCGCATCGAGGTAGAACCGGTTCAGCCCCTCGGGGGCCACGACGGCATCGGGGCCGGCCACGGGTGCGAAGGCGTTGAGGAAGTAGCGCGCGAGCTGGCCGTAGCCGTGCACCACCACCCAGAGCCGGGGCGCGGTGCGGGGATCGCCGAGCTGATGGTAGCGGGCCGTACGCCCCACCCGGATGAAATGCTCTTCCACGTCAGTAGGCGAGCAACTCGTCCAGGGCCGCGGCCACCTTCGCCGCACTGGGCACCATCGTGGCTTCGAGCGTGCTGTTCAACGGAATGGCCGGCATGTCCGCCGAACCCAGGGTGCGCACCGGAGCGTCCAGGGCCTGGAAGCACTGCTCTCCGATGCGCGCGGCCAGGGCCTGGGCGAAGCTGTTGGTGACCTGTTCCTCGGTGACCACCAGGCAGCGGCCGTGCGCGCGCACCTGGGCCATCACCGTGTCCTCGTCCAGGGGGACCAGGGTGCGCAGGTCCACCACGGTCACACGGCCGGGGTGATCCTTGGTGGCGGCCTTGGCCCAGTACACTCCCATGCCGTAGGTGACCACCACGGCGGCGGTGCCGTCGGCGATGGCCTGCGGATCGGCCTCGAGCACGATGCGGGCCTTGCCGAAAGGCAGGATGTAGTCCTCGTCCGGCTCCACACTGCGGGCGTCCTCGGTACCGGGGATCTTGCTCCAGTAGAGGCCCTTGTGCTCCAGCATCACCACGGGGTTGGGATCGTGGTAGGCCGCCTTCATCAGACCCTTGAGGTCGGCGCCGGTGCTGGGGTAGGCCACCTTGATGCCCTTGATGTTGCAGAGCACGCTCTCCACGCTGCTGCTGTGGTAGGGGCCGCCGCTGCCGTAGGCGCCGATGGGCACGCGGATGATGCAGCTCACGGGCCACTTGCCCACGGTGAGGAAGCAGCTGCGCGCCACCTCGGTGAAGAGCTGGTTGAGCCCCGGCCAGATGTAATCGGCGAACTGCACCTCGACGATGGGCTTCAGCCCGGCCGCGCTCATGCCCACGGTGCTGCCGATGATGAAGGCCTCCTGGATGGGGGTGTTGAACACGCGGTGGTCGCCGAAGTCCTTGGCCAGCGTGGCCGCCTCGCGGAACACGCCGCCCAGGCGGGCGCCGACGTCCTGGCCGTAGAGCAGGCAGTGCGGGTCCTGGCGCATCAGCTCGCGGATGGCGAACAGGGCGCAGTCCACCATCACCGTGCGTTCGCGGTCCGGCGGGGTACGCACGCCACGCTCCTCGGTCACGGGGGTGGGGGCGAAGGCGTGGGTGTGCAGGTCCTCGGGCGCGGGATCGGGTGCGGCACAGGCACGCTCGAAGTCGGCCTTCACCCGGGCCTTGGCCTGTTGCTCCAGCTGGCGCAGGCCGTCGAGCTGGATCCGCCGGTCGAGCAGCTGTTGCAGGAAGCGCGGGTGCGGGTCGCGGCGGCGGTGTTCGGCCAGGTCCTCGGGGCTCCGGTAGAACTCCATGCGCACCCCGCTGGTGTGATGGTTCAGCAGGGGCACCCGGGCATGCACCAGGAAGGGGCGGCGCTCGCGGCGCACCGTGGCGATCACTTCCTCCAGCGTGGCGTGGCAGGTCGGAAAGTCGGTGCCGTCGATGCTGCGCACCTCCAGGCCGGGGAAGCCCTTGGCATAATCGGGCGCATCGCCCACGCGTATCTCGGCGGCGCTGGCGCTGATGTCCCAGCCGTTGTCCTGCACCAGGTAGATGATGGGCAGCTTGCGCAGCACGGCCATCTGGAACGCTTCGGACACCTCGCCCTCGGTGATCGAGGCGTCGCCGAAGGAGCAGACCACCACCGGCGGTTCGTCGCCCGACCCACCGTTCATGTCATGCGGCAACCCCGCCCGTTCCTTGTACCACAGGCCGAGGGCGATGCCGGTGGTGGGGATGGCCTGCATGCCGGTGGCGCTGCTCTGGTGCGGGATGCGCGGCATGCCATGGCGGCGCAGGCTCGGGTGACCGTAGTAGGTGCGCCCCCCGCTGAACGGGTCGTCGCGCTTGGCCAGCAGCTGCAGCATCAGCTCGTACGGCTCCATCCCGATGCCCAGCAGGATGCTGTCGTCGCGGTAGTAGGGGGCCACGAAGTCCTGCGGTTTGAGCTGCATGCCCAGGGCCAGCTGGATGGCTTCATGGCCGCGGCTGGTGGCATGCACGTATTTGCTGGTGAGCTTGAAATGTTCCTCGTACAGCTCGGTCATCGCCTTGGCCGTGCACATCAGCTCCCAGGCACGGAGCAGTGTTCCGGTGGCGATGGGAGCGGGTGCGGATCGGGTCTGGGTGGCGGGCATCCGGGTGCGGCGGTGGAGCGGCCAAGGTACGGCCCGCCCGTCGCAGGTCTTGCGTCGGCTCTCCGTCCCGGACGGCCACCGCTGGTGTGATCCCGAAGGGCGCACCCGGCGACGGCGCTACTTTTGGCGGCACATTCAGACCGACCATGGACCGCAAGGCGCACGAGATCGACCACCGGATCGTAGGGGATGACATGCAATGCGTGGAGATCACGCTGGACCCGCAGGAAAGTGTGATCGCCGAAGCGGGCAGCCTGATGATGATGGACGACGGGGTGCGCATGCAGACCATCTTCGGCGACGGCAACGGCCAGGAACAGAGTTTCATGGGCAAACTGTGGGGCGCCGGCAAGCGGGTGCTCACGGGGGAGAGCCTGTTCATGACGGCCTACACCAACGAGGCCACGGTGCGCCGTACCGTGTGGTTCGCCGCGCCGTATCCCGGCAAGATCCTGCCCATGGACCTGCGCCAGCATGGCCAGCGGCTCATCTGCCAGAAGGATTCCTTCCTGTGCGCGGCGAAGGGCGTTTCGGTGGGCATCGAGTTCCAGCGCAAGCTGGGCACCGGGCTTTTCGGGGGTGAAGGTTTCATCATGCAGAAACTGGAGGGCGACGGCCAGGTGTACATCCACGCCGGGGGCACGGTGGTGGAGCGCCAGCTGGCACCCGGGGAACTGCTGCGGGTGGACACCGGCTGCCTGGTGGCCATGACCTACGGCATCGACTACGACATCCAGTTCGTGGGCGGCATCAAGAACACGCTGTTCGGTGGCGAGGGTCTCTTCTTCGTCACCCTGCGCGGACCGGGCCATGTGTGGCTGCAGAGCCTGCCGTTCAGCCGATTGGCGGACAACATCGTGGCCGCTGCGCCGCGTGCCGGTGGGCGCCGCCGTGAGGAAGGGTCCATCCTGGGCGGGCTGGGCGGGTTGCTGGACGGCGACAACTGAGCACGCCTGCCTGGCGGGACCCGGATCACGGGTGCTCGGTGCGCGGCCGCCGGGGCCCCCGGTCGAGCGCGTTCAGAAAGCTCTCCACCGCCGACAGCAGGAGGCTGAAGCCTAGTGCCCACCAGAAGTTGCGCACCACGAAGCCCGGTACCAGCTCGGCCGCCAGCAGCACCACGGCCGCGTTGATCACCAGCAGGAAGAGGCCCAGGGTGACCACGGTGACCGGCAGGGTGAACAGGATCAACAGCGGCCGCAGGAAGGCGTTCAGCAGGCCGAGCACGGCGGCGGTGAGCAGGGCGGTGAGCACGCCCCGGGTCTCGCCCAGGTCGCCCAGGCTCACCCCGTCGAGCAACAGGTCGCAGATCAACACCGCGATGGTGGTGATGATGAGCCGGATGAGGGCGTTCATGCCGGCAAGGTAAACACGCGTACGTGCGTTCCTACTGCTTGATCAGCTTGCGTGCCAGCGTCCTGCCCGCGTGGGAGATCACCAGGTAGTAGGTGCCGTCCGGGCGGTCGCTCAGGTCGAGCGTGCGTTCGTAGCGGCCCTTGAAGCCGGAGACCACCTCGTGGTAGATGCGATCGCCTTGGGCGTCATGCACGTCCACGCCCAGGTCGCCGCGGTCTGCCACCTCGAACTGGAGGCGGAAGAAGCCGTTGTTCGGGTTGGGAAAGCAGCGCAGGTCGCCCAGCGCGGGGCTGTCATCCAGACCGTGGACGCCTTTGCCGCGCAGCAATTCACGCTCCTGCGGGGTCACATCCACTGCGGCCACCTCCACGTGCATTTCGCGCAGGATGTCGCTGCGCATGGTGCGGCGCAGTTCCTCCATCTCCCGGCGCAGCTGTTCCATCTCCTGCCGCATCGCCGCGTGGTCCTCGCCGGAGCGGGGCTCCATGGGGGCCGCCGGCGGCATGGCCCAGAAGCGCGGTGCGCGTTCGCCCAAGGGGCCGGTGAAGGTCTCGCGGACGCCGTTGCGCAGCACTTCCAACCACACCGTGTCCCCCGGCTCCATCCGGCCGATGCGTCCGGCCAGATCGCCGAAATCGGTAACGGCATCGCCGTTGATGGCCACGATGCGGTCGCCGGCCTTCAGGCCCATGCGTTGTGCGGCCGTGCTGTCCTCCACCGAGCCGATGTAGGCACCTTCACCCGCGGTCCCCGGCCCATCCTCGCCGTTCACGCCCAGGAAGGCGCGCGGGCCCATGCGGAAGCCGGTCAGCGGCTCGTCCATGAACAGGTCGAGGTCCTGGTCGAAGTCGAAGTCGAAGTCGAAGTCCTGGTCCTCGGGGCCGCCCGGCCGTTGTCCCAAGGTCACGGGGCGTTCCATCCGCTTGCCGCCGCGCACGATGGTGAGCGTCGCCACGTCGCCGGGCCGGTGGCCTTGGATCCGCTCCGTGAAGGCACCCAGGGAACCGACCGGATCCCCGTCGATGGCCACCACGACATCGCCATCCTGCAGCCCGGCCGTGTGGGCGGGCCCGTCCTCGATCACCTTGGTCAGCACGATCCCCTTCAGGTCCGCACCCTTGCGGCCCTTGCCCTCCTGGGGCGTGTTGTACAGGCCGAGGTAGGCACCGAGGTAGCCGTGCGGCGGGTGGTGCGGTCCATCCTCCGCCATGGCGAAGGCCAGGCTCATGTCCTTGAGGGCACCGCCGTCGCGCAGGCGGCGCAGGTCGATGATCAGGTTCTCGTCGGCGCCGATGGTGCCCAGTTCCTCGAGCACGCCGAGTTCCCGCAGGGCCTCCTGCAGGGAGCCTTCATCCGTCAGGTCGTACTCCCGTTCCACGCGGGTGGTGCGGCCATCCTCGGTGGTGGTGATCTCGATGCGCACCTTGCGGTCATCACCGCCGCCAGTGGATTGCGCCGGAGCGGTCAGCGGCAGGGGGAGGAGCAGGGCGATGGCGGTGCGGAGCAGGGCTTTCATGGTGGGGTCGGAATGCCGATCAAAAGTATCCCGGGCCTTGAGGGAGGTGCTGTTAACAAAGGTGAAAGGGTGTTAACCGTTCCGTTCTTGCGGTCCGGTCCTCGGCCCTCCTCCCTCAGCCCTCATCCCCCCAGGCCCGGTCGAGGTCGCGGCGGTCGCGCTTGGTGGGCCGGCCTTCCCCGGCCGGGCGGTAGCCGCTCCGCACCATGCGCGCCATCTCCTGTTCCCGCAGGTCCTCCCAGGGTGTTTCATCGGCCAGGTGCGCCGGCACCAGCTTGGCGGCCATGCGGGTGCGGGGCATTTCGGTGATCCGGTACACGCGCCAGATGGGCGGTTGGCGCACGGCCACGCGATCGCCCACCCCGACCTCGGCCGAAGGCTTGACCTCCCGGTCGTTCAGGCGCACGCGACCGCGCTGGCAGGCTTCGGAGGCCAGGCTGCGGCTCTTGTGCAGCCGCACGCACCACAGGAATTTGTCGATGCGCATCCGGGCAAAGGAAGCCGATCCGCGCGTGGACTTTTGCCGCCCCGGAGGGCGAGGGCGTCAATGCGGTCCCGCCTGGAACGGAAAAGCGCCCTTGCGGACGCTTTCCTGGTGACCCCGGCAGGACTCGAACCTGCAACCAACAGAACCGGAATCTGTCATTCTATCCAATTGAACTACGGGGCCGGTGCGGTCACGGAGGGGCGGTCCCCGCCGTGAAGCGCGGCAAAGATAGCGATCCGCCATGCAGCACGTCCGGAACCTCTACCTTTGCCGGCCTTTTTACCCGCCCTTTCAACCTCCGCCGCCCTGCGGTGCCCGCCATGACCGACCTGCGCAACATCGCCATCATCGCCCACGTGGACCACGGGAAGACCACGTTGGTGGACAAGATCCTCCACCAATGCCAGCTCTTCCGGGTGAACGAGGAGGTGAAGGACCTGCTGTTGGACAACAACGACCTGGAGCGGGAGCGCGGCATCACCATCCTCAGCAAGAACGTGAGCGTGCGGTACAAGGGCACCAAGATCAACATCATCGACACGCCGGGCCACAGCGACTTCGGCGGCGAGGTGGAGCGTGTGCTGAACATGGCCGACGGGGTGATCCTGCTGGTGGATGCCTTCGAGGGCCCCATGCCACAGACGCGGTTCGTGCTGGGCAAGGCGATCGAGCTGGGGCTGAAGCCCGTGGTGGTGATCAACAAAGTGGACAAGCCCAACTGCACCCCCGAGGAGGTGCATGAGGCCGTCTTCGAGCTCATGTTCGCCCTCGACGCCAACGAGGACCAGCTCGATTTCCCCGTGGTGTACGGCAGCGGCAAGGGCGGCTGGATGGGACCCGACTGGAAGACACCCACCACGGACGTGAGCCACCTGTTGGACGTGATCCTGGAGAAGGTGCCGGCCCCGAAGCAGGTGGAGGGCACCCTGCAGATGCGCATCACCTCGTTGGACTACAGCAGTTTCCAGGGCCGCATCGCCGTGGGCCGGGTTTCGCGCGGCACCATCCGACCGGGCCAGCAGGTCACCCTGGTGAAGAACGACGGTGGCCGCCAGAAGGGACAGGTGAAGGAACTGATGGTGTTCGAGGGCCTGGGCAAGGAGAAGGTCAAGCAGGAGGTGGGTTGCGGTGAGATCGTGGCCGTGATGGGCCTGGAAGGGTTCGACATCGGGGACACCATCGCCGACGCCGAGAACCCCGAGGGCCTGCCGCGCTTCACGGTGGACGAGCCCACGATGAGCATGCTCTTCACCATCAACAACTCGCCCTTCTTCGGACGTGAAGGGCAGTTCGTCACCAGCCGCCACGTGCGCGACCGCCTCTTCAAGGAGATCGAGAAGAACCTGGCGATGCGGCTCCAGGAGACCGACAGCCCCGACCGGCTGCTGGTGTTCGGGCGCGGCATCCTGCACCTGAGCATCCTGGTGGAGACCATGCGCCGCGAGGGCTACGAGTTCCAGCTGGGCCAGCCGCAGGTGTTGTACAAGGAGGTGGACGGCCAGCGGCACGAGCCCATCGAGATGCTCACCGTGCAGGTGCCCGAGCAGTTCAGCAGCCGCGTGATCGACCATGTGACCCGGCGCAAGGGTGAGATCCTCAACATCGAGCAAAAGAGCGACCGCACGGTGCTGGAGTTCAGCATCCCCGCACGCGGCATCATCGGTCTGCGCAACGTGCTGCTCACCGCCACCGAGGGCGAGGCCATCATCGCCCACCGCTTCAAAGGCTACGAGCCGTTCAAGGGCCAGATCGCCACACCGCGCCCGGGCTGCATCGTCAGCGCCGAGACGGGCACGGCCATCGCCTATGCCATCGACAAGCTGCAGGACCGGGGCAAGTTCTTCATCGAGCCGGGCGAGGAGGTCTATGCCGGCCAGGTGATCGGCGAGAGCCCCAAACCCGGCGAAGAGCTCGGTGTGAACGTGATCCGCGTGAAGAAGCTCACCAACATGCGCGCCAGCGGCAGCGATGAGAAGACCAGCATCGCACCGGCCGTGAAGTTCAGCCTCGAGGAGTGCATGGAGTACATCGCCGAGGACGAATACCTGGAGGTGACCCCCAAGAACCTGCGCATCCGCAAGATCCTCCTCGACGAGAACGAGCGCAAGCGCGCGGCCAAGAAGCTGCAGGAGGTGTAGTGGACCGGCGCGAGCCGCGATGCTCCGCTAGCCAGCCTCGCTCAAGCGGCGCTTGCGGTATGCAATGGCGATCCAGAGCAAGGCACCGCCCCATACCAGGTTGGCGATGAATTGCACGATGGGGCTGGGAGCATCGATCAGCAGGAATCCGATGAGGATGATGATGCCCGATGCCTTCGGCAGCGTCCCATCCCTCCAGATCGCTATGGCGAACAGGATGTTGGCGATGAGCCAAACGATCCCACCGCCGACCACGAAGGCGAACAGTCCACCGTTCATGTGGGCGAGGCGGATGACCTGCTCCACGCCTTGCTGGTGCAGCTCTCCGATCCCAGGGAAGATGTAATACAGGATGGCGAAAAGGGATTGGCCGGTGGCGATATGGACCAGGAACAGGACCAGCGCCCAGAACGCGAGGCGCTCAGCCCGTCCGTTGCGCAAGGCCAGATACAGGCACAAGAAGGCGAACATCTCCAGCAGCACCGCATAAAGTCCGCGCATGGCCCAGAACCGGTAGCTGGCGCTTGTGACGAACGCCGCGAACTCATCGGGACGACTTTCAGCCTCCATGAAGAGTCCCTGCTCGGCCAGGAAAAGATCGCCGAATGCGAACACCAGTGCGGCAAGGGTACCGGTCAGTAGACCCCAGAAGATACGGACATCAATGGGTTGTTTCATGGGGGTGGGAATAGCACCAAAGAACAATAGGCCCGCAACTTCTGGCGTGTAGCCTAAGCTACAAAACGACACGCTCGACCAACCGTCTTCGGAGCTTGCTCAAGGTCACACGGTTGATCCCGAGGTATTGCGCCAGATGGGTCACCGAGACCCGCTGCGCCAGTTCGGGCGAGTCCTTGAGCAGGTGGCAGTACCGTTCCTCCGCGTTGTACCGCATGAGCATGGTCAGGTGCTTTTCGTTTTCCGATGATGCCCCTTCCATCATCAAGCGCCCGAGTTTCTCGAACCCCGGGTGCGCTGTGTACAGATGCGCCACTTCCATCAGCCTGAAGTAGGAGACCGTGCAGGGCTCGAGCGCCTGGATCGCATATTCGATCGGCTGCTGCGCATTGAACGCCGTGCAGTCCTCAATGAAGGAGCCCTCCTGGTAAAAGCGCAGGATGCGTTCGTTGCCCGAAGTATCTGTGATCATGTGGCCGAAGATCCCCTTCTCCACGTGGGCGACCGTGGCAGGTATATCACCAGGGCGATGCAGATGACCGCCTTTCTTGATCTTCACCTCGCATAGAAAGGGTTGCAAAGCCCGGAGCGACTCTTCCTGTTCCGGTGTCAATGGTGAAAGGCGCTCGAGTGTTCGGATGATGCTGTCCATGGTGGTGTTCAGGGCATGCATCCGTACGTGGCAAGATAGCTGTCCCGGATCCAACCATCCGCAAGATCCTCCTCGACGAGAACGAGCGCGAGCGCGCGGCCAGGAAGCTGCAGGAGGCGTAGGCCCCCAGGAAAGTTGAGCGGAAGGGCGGGCGCAGGTCCGCCCTTCGTGCATCCGGATCGGGCGTCGTCCGCATGGGACCTGCGGCGGAACGCGGAGGGACACCGGTCGTCCGGTACAGGAGGGGCCTCGTGCGCCACGCGATCGAACCGTTGGGCAGGGAAGGTGTACCGTGTTCGTGGATGACATCACAAGGCATCCGATCGACCAGTACCAACCCCGAAGGCCATGAAAAAGCACCTGTTCCTTCCCGCCCTCCTCGTTGCGACCGGCGCGGTCACCGCGCTGATATCCTTCCGCCAGGCCAGGATCCCGGCGGGCATGTTCTACTCCCATGAACACCGCACCGGCCCGGCCACGGGTCCGCAGGATACGGTCCATGGCTGCGTGTTCCGGACCGTGTACGAAGGGGAGGGGCTCGATCCCGCCTTCGTGCTCGCCACACCCGATCATGTGCTGCGCTCCGAACAGCGCGGCCTCCAGTGGCTGGTGAAGGCGCAGGCCGCCAACGGCGGTTTCGGCAGCGGCACGCACGCCCGGCAGGACATCATGGACCCGCACGCGGTGAGCACCGATCCGGCCACCACGGCCATGGTGGCCATGGCCATGATGCGTCTGGGCAGCACCCTGGACAAGGGTGCGCATGCCGAACAGTTGAAGCGGGCCACCACCTACCTTCTGGAACAGGTGGAGCGCACACCGAAGGGAAGCACCAACATCACCACGCTCACCGGCACGCAGATCCAGACCAAGCTGGGGGCGAACATCGATGTGGCGCTCACCGCGCAGTTCCTTTCCAACCTGCTGGCCCGGATCGGTGAGCAGCATGGCACCTACCTGCGCGCCAAGCGGGCCCTGAACACCTGCGTGGGCATGATCCAGCGTGCGCAGAACAGCGATGGCAGCGTGCAGGGCGACGGCTGGGCGGGCGTGCTCCAGTCAAGCTTCGCGGCCAGCGCCTTGGAAAGCGCCAGGAGCGCGGGGGCCGAGGTGGACGAGGAGTCGCTGCGCCTGGCACGCGACTACCAGCGGTCCAACTTCGACGCGAACACCGGCACGGTGGCCACCGAGCGGGCCGCCGGCGTCACCCTCTACGCCGTGAGCAGCAGCACCAGGAACAGCGCGGCCCAGGCGCGGGAGGTGAACGAGCGGGTGGCGAAGGCGAAGAAGGAGGGCCGGCTGGACCAGGACGCGGCCGTGGACAGCAAGACCCTGGAGCTCGTGGGCTATCCCCCGGCCGAAGCCGAGCGGTTGAACGCCGCCTACCAGGTGTACAACGCGGCCAAGGCGCAGGCACAGGCCGACCACGTGATCACCGGCTTCGGCAACAACGGGGGCGAGGAGTTCCTGAGCTTCCTGCAGACCGGCGAATCGCTGGTGATCGCCAAGGACCAGGGCTGGAAGAACTGGTACGGCCAGACCACCCGGCGGTTGGTGGACATCCAGAACCAGGATGGAAGCTGGAACGGCCACCACTGCATCACCAGCCCGGTGTTCTGCACGGCCACCTCCTTGCTCATCCTCAGCGTGAACAACGACATCGAGCACCTGCTGGCCCAAGGGGCGGTGAAGTACGGGAAGTGACCCGCCCGGAGAAGAGGGGCTCACCTGCATGGCGTACGCCGCAGGGTCCGTGAGGGGAGCCAACAAGAACGCCCGTTCCGGCCGGAACGGGCGTTCTTCGGCAGGAGCGGCTCAGCGCACAACGGCGATCCGTGCCCGGCCCACCACCTTGTTGGTGGCGTCGCTCAGGCGGGCGCTGTAGCTCCCGGTGGGGAGGGTGGTGATGTCCACGCGGTCCGCACCGGTGGTGGTCTGGCGGAGCACCACGCGCCCCTGGGCATCGGTCAGGGTGAACAGCTGCCCGGCGACGGCCGAAGGGATCCGCACCTCGTTCGAAGCGGGGTTGGGGAAGGTCGGAAGCCAGGGGGCGGCCTCCTGTTCGGCCATGCCCGTGCCAGGCTCCACCACGATGCGTCCCTTCATCCCCATGCCTGCATGCGGCACGCAGACGTAGTAGTACGTGCCCGGGACGGTCAGGGTGAGGGTGTGCGTGCCGGCGCCGAAGTCGAACCCGCCGTTCGGGGTGTTCCCATTGGCGTTCCACGTGGCCTCGTCCACTTCCGTGGCGGTGTGGGGGGAGTTCAACGTGATGGTGATCTCCTGGCCGACGGTCACGCTGATGCTGTCAGGCTGGAAGGAGAAACCGGTTTGCACGATGGTTTGCGCGGTGAGTGCCGGGACCGCCGCACAGGCGATCGAAAGCGTCAAGGTCCTTTTCATGGTGGAGCGTTTGGGGTGAATGATCGCTGCGTGGAGGGTGACGGGCAGAAGGGGGGGCACGTTGCCGCGCTGGGGTGAATGGTTCGTTGGTATATTATCCGTCGCCGGATCGACGGGATACACGGCGATCATGTTCCTCAACGGCCACAGCTGGTTCAGCTTCAAATACGGCGTGATGAAGCCCGAGGTGCTGCTGGAAGAAGCGGCCAGGGCGAGTGTGCGCACCTTGGCGCTGACGGACATCCATTGCTCGGCGGGCATTCCCGACTTCGTGCGCGACGCGCCGCGTTATGGTGTCAGGCCTGTGGCGGGGATCGAATTCCGCCAGGGCGCACGGCTGTTGTACATCGGCATCGCGAAGAACAACAACGGCTTCCAGCGGCTGAATGAATTGCTGAGCGGGCATCTCCTGGATGATGAACCCTTCCCGGAGCGGGCACCGGAGATGGAGGACGTGTACATCATCCACCCCTTTGCGCACGCACCCCAGCAACTGCGCCCGAACGAGCGTGTGGGCATCAAGCCCGGGGATCTCACGCGCCTGCCCTTCTCGCCGTGGTCGCGCAGGGTGAACGACCTGGTGGCGCTGATGCCGGTGACCTTCCGCAGCAAGAGCGATTGGAACACCCACCGCCTGCTGCGCACCGTGGCCGCGAACACCGTGGTGAGCATGCTGCCGAAGGAGGAGCTGGCGGGGCAGGATGAGTGCTTCCGCAGTGAGGAAGAAGTACGCCGCATCTACCGCGAGTGGCCGCAGCTCGTGGACAACGCGGAGCGGCTGCTGGAACAATGCACCATCGCCTTCGACGGCAGCGACAAGACGCGCGTGGCCTTCACCAACGACCTGCGCGCCGATCGCGAGAAGCTGCACCGCGACACGCGCGAGGGCCTGCGCTACCGCTACCCGGAGGTGACGCCCAAGGTGCTGGCCCGCATGCACCACGAGCTGGACGTGATCGAGCGCATGGGCTTCATCAGCTACTTCCTCATCAACCAGGACATCGTCAACCATGCGCGCAGCCGGGGCTTCTTCCACGTGGGGCGCGGCAGCGGCGCCAACAGCCTGGTGGCCTATTGCCTGCGCATCACCGATGTGGACCCCATGGAGCTGGACCTCTACTTCGAGCGCTTCATCAACCCCGCACGCAAGAAACCGCCCGATTTCGACATCGACTTCAGCTGGAAGGACCGCGACGAGGTGTACCGGTACGTGTTCAACAAGTACAACAGCGCGGACGGCCGTGCGGGCGGCATCCACGCGGCGCAGATCGCCACCTACACCACCTTCCAATGGCGAGGCGCCGTGCGCGAGCTGGGCAAGGCCGTGGGGCTGCCGCCGGCGGAGATCGACGCGCTTTCGGAAGGCGACCACGGCTACTTCGCGCGCGGAAAGCCCAGCGCCCTCGCGAAGAGCAACGAGTTGGACAAGGTGGCGAAGGCGGTGATCGCGCACGGCAAGCGCATCATCGGCATGCCGCACCATTTGGGCATCCACGCCGGCGGGATCGTGATCACGGAGCAGCCCGTGACGCATTTCGCCGCGCTGTTCCGTCCGCCGAAGGGCTTCCCCGTCACGCAGATCAGCATGCTGGAATGCGAGGACATGGGCCTGCACAAATTCGACCTGCTGAGCCAACGCGGGCTGGGGCATATACGGGATGCGGTGGAGCTGGTGAACGGACAAAGCCGGGGTGAATGGTCAATGGCGAATAGCGAATGGAAACGCGCAGCACCAGTCGCCAATGACCATTCGCCATTCACCTCTCCTCGCATTGATATCCACGACATCCCGCGCTTCAAGCAGGACCCCGCGATCAAGGAGCTTTTGCGCAAGGGCGATACCATCGGCTGCTTCTACGTGGAGAGCCCCGCCATGCGCATGCTGCTGAAGAAGCTGAAGGTGGACGATTACCTCGGGCTGGTGGCGGCGAGCAGCATCATCCGCCCCGGCGTGGCCGAGAGCGGCATGATGCGCGAGTACCTGCTGCGCCACAACGACCCCGAGCGCCGCAAGAACGCGCCCAAGCGCCTGCTGGAGATCATGCCCGAGACCTACGGCGTGATGGTGTACCAGGAGGACGTGATCAAGGTGGTGCACCTCTACGGCGGGCTGGACCTGGAAGAATCCGACACGGTGCGGCGCGGCATGAACCTGCGCTACCGCGACCGGCCGGAGTTCAAGGTGGTGGAGCAGAAGTTCTTCGCCAACTGCAAGGCCTTCGGTTACCCGCCGGGCGAGGCCGAGGAGGTGTGGCGCCAGATCCAGAGCTTCGCCAGCTTCAGTTTCGCCAAGGGCCACAGCGCCAGCTACGCTGTGGAGAGCTACCAGAGCCTCTACCTGAAGGCGCACCATCCGCTGGAGTTCCTGGTGGGCGTGGCCAACAACTTCGGCGGCTTCTACCGCTTGGAGTTTTACCTGCACGAAGCAAAACGCGCCGGGGCGGTGATCGAGGCGCCGTGCGTGAACCGGAGTGAAGAGCTGTGCTCCTTGGTAAAAGACCGGCAGGTGAATGGTCAATGGCGAATGGCGAATGGAGGAGATCACCATTCGCCAACTCCTATTCGCCATTCACCTCCTCCCCGCATCTTCCTCGGCCTCTCCAACATCAAAAGCCTCGAGGGCGAAGCAGCGCAGCTCATCCTGCACGAGCGCCACCGCAACGGGCCTTACACCGACCTGCAGGACCTGCTGAAGCGCGTTCCGCTGGGCCTGGAGCAGGCGCGCATCCTCATCCGCGCGGGCGCCCTGCGCTTCACCGGCAAGAGCAAGCCGCAACTGCTGTGGGACGCCACCCTGCTGCACCGCCCCGCCGCCGTGAGCAGCACCGGCGACCTCTTCATCGCCCGGGTGGAGGAGCCCAAGCTGCCCGAGCTGCACCACTACCCGCTGGCCGACGCCTACGACGAGCTGGAACTGCTGGGCTTCCCGCTGTGCGATCCGTTCTCGTTGGTGGATACCGGTGAATGGCGGTTGGTGAATGGTGAATGGAAGAGCGATGCCCCGTCTGCTCCATTCACCAACTCCCATTCGCCACTCACCTCCTTACCTCCCTTCATCCTCAAGCGCGACATGCCCCGCCACATCGGCCAGCGCGTGCAGATGCTCGGCTACATGATCCATGTGAAGACCACCACCACGCAAACGGGCAAGTACATGAGCTTCGGCTCCTTCATAGACCCGGCCGGGGACTTCTGGGACAGCACCCAGTTCCCGCAGGTGGCCGCGCGCCATCCCTTCCGCGGGCGCGGCGTGTACCGCTTCACCGGCGTGGTGGAAGAGGAGTTCGGGCATTGCGCCCTGCGCACCGAACGCTTCGAGAAGCTGCCGTGGAAGGCCGATCCGAGGTATGGGGAGAAGTGATCGTAACTTTGGGTCATGTCTACCGCAGAACTCAAAAAGCGCGTGATCGCGCGTGTGAAGCTCACGAAGGATGCGCTGCTGCTCCGTCAACTGGAGCACATGCTCAAGACCGCAGGCGAGGAGATCGCCGTGTACGAGACGAACGCCAAGGAGCGGCGCGCGATCAAAAAGGGCCTTGAGGATATCAAGAAGGGCCGCGTGGTTCCCGCCGCGAAAGCGAACAAGGCCATTGAGAAATGGCTTTCGAAGTAGCCTGGACCGCATCCGCCCTTCGCGACCGAAAGGCGATCTTGAAAAATTGGATCGACCGCAACGGGAGCTCCGCTTACAGCAAGAAACTATATGAGCGTTGGGAGGTGGCGATCAAGCTGGTGTCCCGCAATCCCTATCTCGGCAGGCCCACCAGGCATGAAGGCGTGCGGGTGGTGCTCATCGGTCACTATAACATCTTCTACCAGCCAGGGCAGGATGTGATCCACATCGTTCGCATCATCGATGGGCGCAGGGACTTGTCTGGGCTGCGTTTCTGAAGCTCGGCATTCGGACCGGGCGGAGAACCTGGACCAAAGTATCCTCCCTTCCGCGGGCGCGGCGTGTACCGCTTCACCGGCGTGGTGGAAGAGGAGTTCGGGCATTGCGCCCTGCGTACCGAAGGTTTCGAGAAGCTACCGTGGAAGGCGGATCCGAGGTATGGGGAGAAGTGATCACTCCTCCCCGAAGAAGTCGCTGTCGATGCGCTTGACGGCGTAGGTGCGCTGGGTGGTGACGCCGAGGTCGTGGTCCATCATGAGCTGGGTGAGTTCCTCGCCGTCGATGAGTGCGATCTTGGTCTCGTTGCGCGGCTGGTACTCACGCGCCTCCTTGCTGAAAGTGGAGGTGGTGATGAAGATGCCCTTCTTGGCACCTTGCCCGGCAAGTGCGCCCACGAACTTCTGGATCTCCGGCCGCCCAACGGTGTTGCCTGTCTGCCATTTCTTGGCCTGGATGTAGATCACGTCCAACCCCAGCTTATCCTCCTTGATGGTGCCGTCGATGCCTTCATCGTTGCCTTTGGCGAGTGCGCGACCGGCGTCCTTCACGGAACCGCCGTAGCCCATGCGTACGAGCAGTTGCACCACGAGGTGTTCGAAGTCCATCCAACTGAGCCCATGAACTTTCGCGAGAAGCTCTTGGCCGAGCGCCTCGTGCAGTTGCTCAAAGCCGGTATCGATCAGTTCCTCGGGAGTGCGTCCGGTATTATCCTCGTTCGAGCCTTGGGTGGCACTGCTTTCGCGTTTTGTGGACCGGAATTCCAAGAACTCCGGATACCGTTTCAAGTATGCAACATCGATCCGCTCGAGATCTTCATTGAGTACTTCGAGCCCACGAGTGGTGATGGCAAGAACTCCCCGTCTGGGAGAGGTGAGGAGGCCGGCCCGACGCAAATAGATGCTCGCCCATGCCACCCTGTTCCTGAACCGGGATTGACCTCCGCTGGGGAGGATCTCTGCCAGGTCATCTTTGGACAGCCCCATGATCTGCGACAGAGCTTCACCGGTATCTTTCAATGACCGTTCGCTACCGTCCGCCAGTACGGTGAGCATGGGCAACATGAGGCTTTGGAAATCGGGAACAGCCATGAGCGATGCGTGCTTTTGCCACGGCAAGATCGCACATGGGCGCGGAAAGCCGCGTGAGGGGGCGCAGCGGCAGCCTGCTGAAGGGGCGGCCGTGCGGCCACGTGCAGCGAGGAGGCTGCGACGCAGGAGCAGACCCCGGAGCGCCGTGGGCGCGGGCCGGGCCGAGGCAGCTACAGCGGAGCACCCGACTTCGCCCTCCTTTGTCGGGCTTCGTCGGGCGCGGCCCGTGGGAACATTGTGGCGTAGGGCGCGGCCATGGCGGTTGCTGAAGGAGGGCGAAGGCACGCCCCGAACACGGCATTGAACAACGGCCATGGACCGAACGACCGTCTCGCACCGATCGACCGGGCAATGACCACACGGGCGCACGCCCTCCGCACCTACTTCACCTCCACCTTCTTGCCGTTGTCCTCCATCACGCGGTCGATGAAGAGGTGGTCGCGGTCGATCTCGGCGCGCATGGGCTTCTCGGGGACGGTGAAGGTGAGCGTGTTGCGGCCGCTCTTCAGCCGTACGCGCCGCTGCAGCAGGGGTACGTCGTTCAGCGACTTGTCGGCGTTCTTCCCGAATTTCGGGTAGCGTAGGATGCTCACGTCCAGCCAATCGTTCATCGGTGCCGGGGTCTCGCGGCCCAATGAATCCGCGTGGTTCTTCTCGCCCCAGAGTTCGAGCGTGACCTCGTAGGTGCTGTCCGGCAGCATGCGGGCGGTGGCGGAGTCCAAGCGGTTGTTGTAGAGGGTGATCTTGCGCAGGCCGTCCTCCAGCAGGTAGTGCAGGCTGTCGGGCACCACCTTGTCCAGTTCGCGGTACATGTCCAGCGCGGTGGGGTATGGCGGCTCGGCATAGCCGAAGCTGTCCACCAGCGCGCGGAAGGCCTTGTTCAGGCTGTCCTCGCCCACGAAATCGCGCAGGCCGTAGAGGATCACGCTGCCCTTGTTGTAGTGGATGTAGCCCTGGTTCTCCACCTCCATCAGCGGCACCTCCTTCAGCTGCTCGGTGCCGCGCGAGCGTTGGTAACGGTCGCTCTCCAGCTTGAGGAAGCGGCGCATTTGCTCGCTGCCGCGGCCGAATTCCTTCTCCATCACCATCAACGCGCTGTACTGCGCCATGCTCTCACTCAGCAGGGTGCCGCCCTGCATGTCGGCGCCCATCACCTGGTGGGCCCACCACTGGTGCCCCATCTCGTGCGCCACCACGTAGAAGGTCATGTCGATGTCGGTGGTGTCGCTGAAGTCGGCGATGAAGCCGATGCCCTCGCTGTAGGGCATGGTGCCCGGGAAGGCCTGGGCGAAGCTCTGGTAGCGCGGGAACTCGATGATGCGCGCCTGCTTGTGGCGGTACGGACCGAAGTGCGTGCTGTAGTAGGCGATGCTCTTCTTGATGCTGTTGGCCATGCGCGGCACGTTGGCGGCGTGGGGCGCGTGGTAGTACACCTCCACGTCCACATCGCCGAGCTTCTCGCGGTGCACCTCGTAGCGCGCGCTCATGAAGGAGTAGAAGTTCATGCTCGGGTGGTCCACCACGTACTCGAAGTACTTTTTCCCGTTCTCCTCCCAGGTGCGTTTCAGGCTGCCCGGTGCGATGGCGATCTGGTCCGGCGAGGTGCTGATCACGGTGCGCACGTTCACCCAATCACTGTTCGGCAGGAGGTATTGCTGCATGCGCATGGCGGGATCGTCGGTGAGGCGGGGCATGCGCTCCTTGGGCGGCAGGCCGTGCTTCTTGCGCTTCATCTTGTCCAGCAGCTCGCCGCTCGCGCTGTAGCCGATGCCGGGCAGGATGTCCATGTTGTTGAAGAAGGTGCCGTTGTGGTTCAACTGCATCACGCGCACGCTGTTCTCGAAACCCTTGGGTTCGTAGCTGGCCGTGGCCTTGAAACGCAGCTCGGCACCGGGGGCCAGCGGCGGGTCGAGCTTGTAGATGCGGTAGTGCACGCGTTCATCGTTCACCACCAGTTGGGCGCCGGGCAGCTCCACGTCCTGCTCGATGCCGCCACCGCCCATGTTCAGGTGCAGCGAATCGATGGGCTGGGTGCCCTTGTTGCGCACGGTGATCTCGGCCACGCTGTGCATACGGCGCGTGGCGGGGTCCAGGTCGATGGTGAAGGCGATGTCGGTGAAGTGCGGTTGTGCGATGCCTTCGTACTTCTTGTAGGTCTTCTCGTAGTACACGGCGTCCTCTTCGAGGGCATCGTTGCTCACCACTTCGTTGAGCACCTTGGTGTTGTAATAGTTCCAGGCGCCCAGCAGCAGCCACAGGCCCAGGGCGGGCAGCACCAACCAGCGGTGGGCTCTGAAACGATCAGCCGCGATGTGCCAGCGCTGCCTGCCGGAGCTTTCGCGGCCGCGGACCCAGAAGAGCAGCCCCAGCAGGAGCAGCAACAAGGCGAAGGCCGCCCAATAGGCCTTGAACCACTTCCAGCCGGTAAGTGCGGTGCCGTAACCGTTCATGTCCGAGTACATGATGCCGGGCGCGCCGTTGAAGGAGGCGAGGTTGGTGTTGATGTCGAGCGCGCTGAGCAGGATGTCCGGCAGGAAGATGAGCGCGATGAAGACCCCGTAGCCGATGTACTTGTTGTTCACCAGCACATGCACGGCGAAGGAGAGCGCGGCCATGATGGCGTAGTTGACCAGTCCCGGCAGGATGTAGAGGCCCAGGTACACACCGGGTTCCAGGCGGGTGTAGCCCTTGATGAGCTGGAAGAGCATGCCGCCCAGCGCGCTGCCGCACAGCAGCACCAGCAGCAGGAGCATCAGCGCGGTGAACTTGGCCGCCAGCGGAACGCCCAGCGACACGGGCGTGGCGTCCACCACCTCGTCGAACTTCGGCTCGCGTTCCTTCCACACCAGCAGGCCGCTGTAGAACACGATGAGGATCATGGTGAAGAGCTCGAACGAGCCGCGGATCATGTCCACCACGTGGTAGGTGACCGGGAGGATCTCGTTCTCGTACAGCGAGGTGGAGAAGGCCAGACCGAAGAACATGTTGACCAGGCCGATGCCCGCCACGATCATGAAGGCCGTGCCTTTGAGCATGCCGGTGAAGTCGTTCCACGCGATGCGGCGGAAGCGGCGGAGCTGGGCACCAGGTCCATCCACCTTGGTGACGGCGGGCAGGGCGGTATGGGCGAAGACGGTGGGGCCTTCCTCGTCGATGCGGGTGGCCTTGCTGCGGCGGTCGGTGAAGCTGAAGCGCCAGTAGCAGAAGAGGAAGATGCCGATGGAGACCGCGATCCAGAGCAGGCGGTTCCACAGGAGCACGCCGTGCATGGGCAGCAGCAGGGTGTTCTTGTCGTCCACCGTCCAGTAGCGGGTGATCAGCTCGAAGGCACTGCTGCCGAAGGGGTCGAGCATGGCGGCCAGCGTGTGGTTCTCCATCTCGCTCATGAGCGTGCCGGCGATGCCGTTGCCCACCAGCACCACCACCGTGGTGATGTAGGCCGCCGCCGTGCTGCGCATCAGCACCGATACCGAGAAGATGATGGCGGCGGAGAAGAGGATGTTCGGCAGCGTGAGGTAGAAGTAGGCCTGCGCGTGGGCCATGAGGTCGTTGGGGCCGAGCTTCTCGGGGTCCACCCAGGGCATCCAGCTGCCCACGATCACCCCGAGGGTGACGCCCAGCAGCGGCAGCGACGCCACCACCGTGCTGCCCAGGAAACGGCCCAGCAGATACTGGGTTTTGGTGATCGGTGTGCTGAACAGCATCTGCGCCGTGTTGTTGGTGAAGTCGCGGATGGCCGCGGCGTTCACGAAGGCGGTGACCATGAAGAGGCCGAGGAAGGCGAGCACGGCGTACCAGTTGAACACCACGTAGGGAGAGTTCATCTTCACGTTGGCCATGGGCCCGCCGATCTGCAGCTTGTCCCAGGTGGTGGCGCCGAAGGCCAGCAGGGCGAACAGCAGCAGGAAGATGTACACCATGGGCTGTCGCAGCCAATGGCGCAGCTCCAGGAGGAAGAGGCGTGCGGTCATGCGGCGGCGGTTTCCAGGGCTCCGTGGATGTGGCTGAAGAAGACGTCCTCCAGGCTGGGCTCGGCGGCGGTGAAGCCATCCTGCGGATGCTGCTCGCTGAAGATGTGGATGGACGGCCTACCGCTGATGAGCTTGTTGCTGATCACGCGGTACTTGGCGCTGTGCGCTTCGAGCTCACCCTTGGCGATGCTCTTCTCCCAGATGCGGCCCTTCACCTCGGCCAGGGCGTCGTTGGGCGCGCCCGCGAAGAGCAGCCGCCCCTTGTTGATGATGGCCATGTTGCTGCACAGCTCCTGTACGTCCTGAACGATGTGGGTGCTGAGGATCACCACCACGTTCTCGCCGATCTCCGTGAGCAGGTTGTAGAAGCGGTTGCGCTCGCCGGGGTCCAGGCCAGCGGTGGGCTCGTCCACGATGATGAGCTTGGGTTCGCCGATCAGCGATTGTGCGATGCCGAAGCGCTGCTTCATGCCCCCGCTGAAGCCGGCGATGCGGCGCTTGCGGTGCTCCCACAGGTTCACCTTCTGCAGCAGGGCCTCCACCAGGGCCTTGCGCTCGCCGTTGTGGATCACGCCCTTCAGCAGGGCGATGTGGTCCAGCATCTGGTAGGCGCTCACCCGCGGGTACACGCCGAACTCCTGCGGCAGGTAGCCCAGCACCTTGCGCACCTCGTGCTTCTGCTTCAGCACGTCGATGTCGCCCAGCATGGCGGTGCCGCTGTCGGCCTCCTGCAGCGTGGCGAGGGTGCGCATGAGCGTGCTCTTGCCCGCGCCGTTCGGGCCCAGCAGGCCGAACATGCCCGTGGGGATGGTGAGGCTCACGTTGTCCAGCGCCTTCACGCCGTTGGCGTAGGTCTTGCTGAGGCCGGCGATGACGAGTTGCATGGGGGGGGACCTGGTTTGAGCCGACAAGATGCGAACACGCCCTGGATCACGGCAGGTGATCACATGAACGGCGTATCGACAACCTATGCGGTTTGCCATCCCCCTACGTCCTCCTGTTCGCCAGCAGCACCGGCGCCTGCCCGTCGAAGGGGTTGTCCATGCGGCCGATGCTCCGCGCATCCATGCCGCTGGCGCGCATCACCATGCGGTCGCCGAAGCGCTTGCGCACCTTGTCCATGGCCTGGTACAGGTTCATGGCCTCCTGCGTGTCGGTGAAGGCGTCCATCTGGTGGCCGCCGCCCACCAGGTGCGAGAAGCGCACACCGATCAGGCGGATCCGCTGGCGACGGTCGTACAGTTTGCGGAAGAGTTCGTGGATGACGGGCAGGATGATGTGGTCGCAGGCCGTGTAGCCGATGCGCTGCTGCTGCGTGTGCGTCTCGAAGTCGGCGTAGCGCACCTTCACCGCCACGCAGCTGGTGAGCTTCTGCCCCTTGCGCAGTTGGAAGGCGAGGTTCTCGGCCATGGCGGTGAGCAGGCCCTTCAGCTTCACCACATCGATGGTGTCGCGCTCGAAGGTGCGTTCCGTGCTGATGCTCTTGCGCTCGTGCCAGGCGATCACGGGGCTGTCGTCGATGCCGTTGGCCTTGCGCCACAGCACGGGGCCGTGCTCGCCCAGCAGGCGTTGCATCAGGTCTATCGGCAGTTCCTGCATGGTGGCGATCTTCATCACGCCCATGCTGCGCAGCAGGTGCGCGGTCTTCTCGCCCACGCCGGGGATGGCCTCGATCGGCTTGGGTGCCAGGTAGGGTTTCTCGGTGCCGCGCTCTATGCGCTTCTGGCCGTTGGGCTTGGCATCGTCGGTGGCCACCTTGCTCACCGTCTTGTTGATCGAGAGGCCGAAGCTGTTGGGCAGGCCGGTCTCCTTCTCGATGCTGCGCTTCAGTTCCGTGGCGAGCTTCATCGCACCGAAGAACTTCTCCGTGCCGCTGAAGTCCACGTAGAACTCGTCCACGCTGCTCTTCTCGAACAGCGGTACTTTTTCCCGGATGATCTCGGTGACCTCGTCGCTCTTCTTCATGTACGCGCCGCTGTTGCCGCGCAGGATGATCGCCTCCGGGCATAGCTGCTTGGCCGTGCGCATGGGCATGGCGCTGCGCACACCGAAGGCGCGTGCCTCATAACTGCAACTGGCCACCACGCCGCGGTCGCTGTCGCTGCCGATCAGGATGGGCTTGCCGTTCAGCTCCGGGTGGGCCAGGCGCTCCACGCTCACGAAGAAGCTGTCGAGGTCCAGGTGGAGGATGTTGCGCATGGGGATCAGTAATTCGGAATTCCTAATTGCTTATTGGGGGGCGCCTACCGCCCGCCGCTTCGCAAAGCCTCGCGAGGGCGGTACCGGGCTGTCCGCTGTAGTCCCGCGCGGCCGGGCCTGCGGTGGCGGCACTCCGGGGTCCCCTCGTTCCTCGGGGCCTCCTCGCTGCACGCCCCCGCAAGGCCCGGCCGCGCGGGAGCTGCCGCTCCCATCCCTGGCGCGGGTCCCCGTCCGCCCTGCGGATCCAGCTTGACAAAATACCCGTCATGTCGCATCCGACAAATTAGTCATTATGTTTGCGATGTCGGATATTTGATCCGTGCATTGATGGGAACTCTGGCAATTCGGAGATCCATGGGTCGCGAAAAGCCCGTGTTGGAGCCGCTCACCTACATCGTGGATGAGCCGTCAGCGCCGTATGTGCTGCTGGCTGATGAAGCGTTGCTCGCCAAGGTCCGCCACATCCGCGGGCAGAAGGTCATGCTGGATCGCGACCTGGCCGAACGCTACGGGGTGGAGGTCAAGCGCCTCAAGGAACAGGTGCGGCGCAACATGGAGCGGTTCCCGGAGGCCTTCATGTTCGAACTCACCCTGGAGGAGGACCACGCTTTAAGATCGCATTCTGCGACCTTAAAGCAGGGCGAGCACGGCAAGTATCGCCCCTTCGCCTTCACCGAGCACGGCATCCTCATGTTGTCCAACGTGCTCCGGAGCGAACGGGCCATCGCGGTCAGCATCCGCATCATCGACCTCTTCGTGCGCATGCGCGAGGCGTTGTTCGTGCATAAGGGGATCCTGCTCAAGCTCCAACGATCGGAAAGGAAGGTGGACGGCCATGACGCCGATATCCGCACCATCCTTCACCGCCTCAGGCGGCTGCTGGATCCCCCCCGGGAGCCACGGGAGCGGATCGGCTTCAAACCGGGCAAAGCATGAACACCGCCGTCCCCCTGCTTCAAGAGCCCCCGGCACGCTGCACGCCCGTGGCCCCGCCCGATGTGGCCATTACCGACCGCATCCACGTGGTCCGTGGGCACAAGGTCATGCTGGACCGCGACCTGGCCGTGCTCTACGGGGTGGAGGTACGGGTGCTCAAACAGGCCGTGCGGCGGAACATGGAACGCTTCCCGGAGGATTTCATGTTCGAACTCACCTTGGAAGAGGCGGAAGCTTCAAGGTCACAAGTTGTGATCTTGAAACAAGGGCAGAACATCAAGTACCGGCCCTTCGCCTTCAGCGAACACGGCATCCTCATGCTGGCCAACGTGCTCCGCAGCGAGCGGGCCATCGCCACCAGCATCCACATCATCCGGGTCTTCAACCGCATGCGCGAAGCCCTGCTCCAACAGCAGGACATCCTCGCCCGGCTCGAAGCGCTGCGCCAGCGCGCCGACGGTCACGATGTGGACATCGCGGCCATCCTCCGGGCCCTGCGCCAGCTTACCGAACGCCCCGCCCCGGCCCGCAAGGCCATCGGATTCAAACCCGGTCGAGCGTGAACCCGCCGCACCCGCATAAGACAGTCCTGCAACCGTCATAAGACATTCCCGCAACCTTCATAAGACATCCCCGCAACCATGGCAACCCCGCTCTTCGGTTCCAACATCAAGCTCCTCCGCCAGCGCCGCGGCCGTTCGCAGGAGGAGGTCGCCATCGCGCTCGACGTCAAGCGCAGCAGCTACAGCGGCTACGAGAACGGCAGCGCCGAACCCTCGTTCGATCTGCTGGTACGCATGAGCGAGTACTTCAAGGTGAGCATCGACAAGCTGCTCAAGGACGACCTGCCCGCGCTCAGCGAAAGCCAGCTCGGCATCCTGGAGCGGGGCGGCGACATCGACCTCAGCGGCCGCCGGCTGCGGGTGCTGGCCACCACCGTGGACCGCGAGGACCGCGAGAACGTGGAACTGGTGCCCGAGAAGGCCAAGGCCGGCTACGCCCTGGGCTACGCCGACCCGGAGTACATCAGCATCCTGCCCACCTTCCAGATGCCCTTCCTGGCCAAGGACCGCAAGTACCGCACCTTCCAGATCAGCGGCGACAGCATGCCCCCGGTGAACGACGGCTCCTGGGTCACCGGCGAGTACGTGCAGAACTGGCAGACCGTCCGCGACGGGCAGCCCTACATCGTGGTCACCAAGGACGATGGCATCGTCTTCAAGGTGCTGTACAACCAGCTCAAGGAGAAGGGGACCCTGCTGCTGTGCAGCACCAATCCGCTCTATACGCCCTACGAGGTGCAGGTGGCCAACGTGCTGGAGATCTGGAAATTCGTCCACTTCATCAGCGCCGAGCTACCCGAGCCCAACCTGAGCCGCGACGAACTGGCCCGCAGCGTGGTGGAACTGCGCAAGGAGGTGGGCCAGTTGCGCCTGGCCATGGAGCAGCAGGGACGGCTGGCCTTCTGAACCGTGGTCACCAACGGGGGCATCGGACACTTACGGCCGGGGTGCTACCTTGCGCCATGCGCAGTTCCCTAGCCCGCCTCCTTCCGGTCCTGACAGCCGTCACGCTGCTCACCGGCTGCCTCACCATCGAGGAGAACTACACCTTCAAGAAGGACGGCAGCGGCACCATGGAATACGTGGTGGACATGAGCGAGCTGGGCGAGATGCTCAAAAGCCTGGAGGCCATGAGCGATGGGAAGGGCGGGGAGGAGGGGCCTGGCGACATGGACATGAAGGACCAGGCCACCAAGCTCAAGGGTCTGCCCGGCATCGGCAAGGTGAAGGTCAAGAACCGGGAGAAGTACGTGCAGGTGCTCTCCTTCCGTTTCAAGGACCTGACGGCCCTGAACGGGGCGCTTAATGTGCTCATGCCGGACAGCACCGGCGCCGCGCACGAGTTCTTCCGCTGGGAGGGCAGCACCCTGGTGCGCACCAACAACGCCCACGCCCTGGAGATGGGCGATGACATGGGTGGCGGCGCCGCCACGGACAGCACCGATCCCACGGCGATCCTGCAGAGCATGCACTACAAGTACAGTTTCACCTTCGCCGAGGCCATCCGCGACCGGCAGGTGGCCGAGGGGGTCGTGCAGGACAGCCCGCAGCCCCGCCAACTGAAGCTCGATGCGGACTGGAGCGTGATCATGAAGGACCCCTCCGCCCTGGACCTCCGCATCACCTTGGACAAGTGACCCCCGTGCAGGAGCACCTCCTGGAGCGCGCCATCCGCCTAGCGGCCAAGGTCCACAAGGGCCAGGTGGACCGCTTCGAGAAACCGTACATCCTGCATGTGATGCGTGTGATGATGCGGGGGCACGACCTGGAGGAACAGGTGCTCGGTGCCCTGCACGACGTGCTGGAACGCAGCGGCCTCACCGTCGCCGAACTGCAGGCCAAGGGCTTCCCCGACCGCATCCTCAAGGCCCTTACGCACATCAGCCGTCGCAGCGACGAGGACTACGAAGCCTACATCGAGCGGGTGATGCAGGATCCCCTGGCCGTGCGGGTGAAACTGCACGACCTTGCCGACAAGATGGACCTGCTGCACGTCAACACGCTCAGCCACGCCGACCTCAAGCGGTACAACAAACAGCTCGCCGCCTATCACCGGCTGAAGAAACTGGTGGAACAGGCCCGCGCCGAAATGGTCATCCGCACGGCGCCCAACGACCGTCCCGTACCAACCTTGCACGCACGCACCAAGCCATGAAGACCGCCTCCGCCCTCCTGTCCCTCCTCGCACCACTTTGCCTCACGGCCCAGCATGGCACCGCACCCGACAGCTTCGTGTGGCAGACCGAGCAGTTCGCCGATGTGCGCATCCTGCGCTACCAGGTGCCCGGATGGGACCAGTTGAGCCTGCAGCAGAAGCAGCTGGCGTACTACCTCAACATGGCCGGGCTCGCCGGGAGGGACATCCTGTGGGACCAGAACCACCGGCACAACCTGCAGGTGCGGCGCGCGCTGGAGCGCATCCTGGTGGGCTACCAGGGCCAGCGCAGCGGCGCGGACTGGGAGCACTTCATGACCTACGCCAAGCAGGTGTTCTTCAGCAACGGCATCCACCATCACTACGGCAACGACAAACACGAGCCCGGCTTCAGCCGCGCCTACTTCGAGGGGTTGCTCAAGGCGAGCGGCGCCACGTTGTCCGGGGAGGTGCTCACCACCATGTTCGATCCGGCGGTGGACGCCAAGAAAGTGAGCCTCGAGGCCGGCAAGGACCTGGTGAAGGCCAGCGCCGTGAACTTTTACGGCCCCGGTGTCACCCAGGCCGATGTGGAGGCTTTCTACGCCGAGCGTGAGAAGCAGGACGATCCCGCCCGCCCGCTGTCCCATGGCCTGAACAGCCGCCTCGTACGCGGCGCCGACGGCCGGTTGCAGGAACAGGTGTACAAGGTGGGCGGCCTGTACGGTGCTGCACTGCAGGAGAGCGTCAAATGGCTCGAAAAGGCCGCCGCTGTGGCCGAGAACGCGCAGCAACGCAAGGCGATCGACCTGCTCATCCAGTACTACCGCACCGGCGACCTGCGCACCTGGGACGAGTACAACATCGCCTGGGTGCAGGACACGGCCAGCAGCGTCGATCACATCCTGGGTTTTGTGGAGGTGTACAACGACCCCCTGGGCAAGCGGGGCAGCTACGAGAGCATCGTGGAGGTGAACGATCCGGAGGCCACCCGCAACATGCTGGCCATCCAACGCAGTGCACAATGGTTCGAGGACAACAGTCCGCTGCTGCCCGAGCACAGGAAGAAGAACGTCGTGGGCATCACCTACCGGTTCATCAACACCGCGGGCGAAGCGGGCGATGCGGCGCCAAGCACACCCATCGGGGTCAACCTGCCGAACGCCAACTGGATCCGTGCGGCCCACGGCAGCAAGAGCGTGAGCCTGGGCAACATCAGCGAGGCCTACGAGAAGAGCGCCGGCAGCAGCAGCTTGGAGGTGTTCTGTCACGACCAGGAGGAGATCGACCGCGCGAAGGCGTACGGCGCACTGGCCGGCAAGCTGCACACCGCCCTGCACGAGGTGGTGGGCCATGCCAGCGGGCAGCTGGAGCCGGGGGTGGGCGAGACCGACCAGACCCTGAAGAGCTACGCCAGCACGCTGGAGGAGGGGCGCGCCGACCTGGTCGCCCTGTACTACCTGATGGATCCCAAGCTGGTGGAACTGGGCGTGATGCCCAGCCTGGAGGTGGGCAAGGCCGAGTACGATTCCTACATCCGCAACGGGCTGCTGGTCCAGTTGCGGCGCATCAAGCCGGGCAAGGACATCGAGGAGGCGCACATGCGCAATCGCATGTGGGTGAGCGCCTGGGTGGTGGAGAAGGGCATGAAGGATGGCGTGGTGGCCCGGGTGGTGCGCGACGGGGCCATCTATTACGACATCCGCGACTATGAGAAGCTCCGTTCGCTGTTCGGTGATCTGTTGCGCGAGGTGCAACGCATCAAGAGCCAGGGCGACTACGCAGCAGGCAAGGCTTTGGTGGAGACCTACGGCGTCAAAGTTGATCCCGCCGTGCACGCCGAGGTGCTCAAGCGGGCCGAGAAGATCCGCACCGCACCCTATGCGGGCTTCATCCAGCCGCGGATGGTGCCTGTCACCGATGCCGCCGGCGCGCTCATCGATGTCAAACTGGAATTCCCGGACGACTTCGTGCAGCAGATGCTGTACTACGGGGAGAAGCACAGCTTCCTGCCGGACGTGAACTGATCAGGCTCGGCTTTCGTCGAGCTGCCGGCCATTTCCGTCGATATTTACAGGGGTGCGGTCGGAATATCAGGCCGTGGGCGAAACTCCCGGACCGAAGGACGCGTAACAAGGCGTGTCCAAGTAGTTCAAAGGTCAATCTGAAGAGTCACGGACCCCCTGCCTAGGGCTCAGCCCGGTGGGGGGTTCCGTGCTTTCAGCCCCCTCGGTGGCACAGCACATTGGCCGCCCAGGTGGCCATCAGCAGGTCGGGCTTCGTCCGCGGTTCGTAGCCATGCGCACGCACGAGGCCCACGGCCGCGCTGTACAGGGGATGGCTGCCCGCGCCAGGGTCGGGGTTCAGGTCCAGGTCGATGCCATGCACAGGCAGGTGCCCCTCGTGGTTGAGCCAGCGCGCCACGGCCAGGCTCCGCTCCACCTCGCCCCAGAGCCTGGGCCACAGGTCCGGGATCCGCCGTGCCCCCTCGCGCAGGTAGATCACGTGTGCGCCGTTCCCGCGATAGCGCAACACCACGGTGGTGGTGTAGATCGTGCGGTCGTCGAGGTTCTGGCTGTCGCTCCCGATGCGCAACAGCGCGTCCGGGGCGCCTGCCAGCAGCGCCGCCAGATGGGCGATGGGCTCCACCGCGCCACCGTCCGCCATGCGCCTGAACCCGTCCATGGCCCTTGGATACGGACCCGAAGGTAGGGGCGGCCACCCCGGCCCGGCTGCATGGTCCGCAGGCTCGAAGTCGCCCCAAGTCCCACTGGGCAAGGCCACCGGAAGGCGGGGAGTGCTGATCGCAGCATGCGGGTTACTTGCGAATGGACCGTGGACGTATATTTGCACCCCCTGATGAAGAGGAGGCCACACCCACCGGAGTGGCGGAATTGGTAGACGCGCACGTTTCAGGGGCGTGTGACCGTAAGGTTGTAAGGGTTCGAGTCCCTTCTCCGGTACAAGGCGGCCCGCAGTTCCGTGGATCACGGATCAGCGGGCCGCCCGCTTTTCGCACCGGCCTTCCCACCGCAGTTACCTTTGGAGGTCATGAGCCGCGTGAAGCGCTTTCGCACCAAGCGGTTGTGGTACAACACCAAGGCCTGGGTGTACCTGAGCGTCGCGGTGTTGCCGGTGGCGTTGGTCTTGTCGGCCGTGCTGCGTTTTCTGCCCATCGCCTGGGGCGGGGCCATCCTCATGATCGCAGGTTTGGTCCTGGCCGTTCAGCGCGATCGTCGCCGCATTGGTACGTACCTGGTGGACAGCGGCTCGTTGGTGATCACCACGGGGGAGGCCACCCATCGCATCCAGAGGTCCGAGTTCGTGGACGCCAGTCTGGTGGACCGCGCCGCCGCGCGCGACTACATCCGCCAGCGCACCGCAGGGCTGGAACCCGGCGCGGCCCGTGCCATGGAGCGCGAGTTCATCCGGTTCTGCAGTGTGGACATCGGGTTGAGCTCCCTCACCTTCGGGATCGGCCGCCGCCTGATCGACCGCCTGCCCAATGCCAAGGACGACCTGGTGCTGGTGCGCCTCACCGATCAGCGGCAGCTGTTGTTGTCGCCGGTGTACAACCAGGACCTGGTGGGCACCCTCAGCCGGTGGAACAACCAGCCCGAGCCGGAGCACGGAGCCACGGGGACGCAGTAGTGGACGATCAGGAGGTGCGGATGCGCTGCCCCACCCGAAGGATCGAGCGGGTGGAAAGGCGGTTCAGCTTGCACAGCCGGGCCACGGTGGTGCCATGCCGCCTTGCGATGGACGAGAGCGTGTCGCCACGCTTCACGCGGTAATAAGCTGAAGCGGCCGCTTTGGGCAGTTCAAAGACCGATGCGTCCAGCCGCAGGGTGCTGGCGGTGAGCACGCCCTCGGTGAGGTCGAAGACCCGCGCCGGATCGATGGGGCGACCCAGGTAACGGACCTCGAAGTGGAGATGGCTGCCCGTGCTGCGCCCCGTGTTGCCACCCAGCCCGATACGCTCACCGGCCTCCACCATCTGGCCCACGTCCACACTGATGCGGCTGAGGTGGGCGTACAGCGTTTCCAGTCCGTTGGCGTGGCGGATCACCACCACGTTGCCGAAGGAACGATGGTATTGTGCGATGCGCACCATGCCCGGGAAGCCCGCCACCACGGGGTCGCCGGTCTGCAGCTTGAGGTCCACCCCATAGTGCATGCGCCCATGCCGAGGGCCGAAGGGTGAGGTGATCGCGCCACAGGTCGGCATTTCGTGATCGCAGGCCGCGTGGCTCAACTGCAGTGTGGTCGTGGGCAGCGGCTGGCTCCGGTCATGGTGGCCGAAGATGCTCTCCGTGTTCCAGCCGCAATAGATGTCGTACCCGGGGATCAGCCACAGGCTGTCCTTCAGGGTGAGGGCACCGCCGTTGAGACTGGGCAGTGCGATGGCATCGTACCCGGCATCCTCCGTCAGGGCCTCCTCATAGGCCTCCACTTCCTCGGCGCCACCGATCGCCACACTGTCCACCTGGGCGAACAGCGGGCATCCCAGAAGCAGCAGGGGCAGGGTCGGCAGGAGGGCCTGGCGGTGCATGGCGCGCAAAGCTATCCGCCCTGAGGTGCCATGCAACCCCGTGGTCGTTAAATAGTTTCAACAGCCGCATGCGGGGTTTCCTGCAACGGCCGGAAGGTGCCGCGAACGACCAATGGGTACCTCGACGAACCTCGTTCCGGCGGGAGGTCATGAGCAAGGAGCACAGCGGTCCTCGCTTGCGCTCATTCGCCCATACTTTGTTGCTCCTCGGTCGGATACTTCGGATCCAGTATCCGCGCTTCGGGGCGCCTCGTCCGGACGAATGAGCGCGGCGCGCGTCATCCGTTCGAGGTTCTTCGAGGCACCGCTATGTGCTCAGGGCAGCTGTTGGCTGCGGGTGCCGGTGGGGATCGAACCGCCCACGTTCACCAGGATGGGATCGCGATCGTTGGAGCCACCGGCGTATTTCACCGTGGCGTCCATGTTCACGTCCTCGCTCCAATACCCGGTGGTGGTGGCCGTGGGCACCGATCCACCGATGCGCACCAGGATGGGGTCGCGGTCGTTGGAGCCACCGGCGTACTTGATCAGTGCATCGCGCACCACGTTACCGGCCCACAGCAGGCGCACGCTGCCGTTCAACTTCTGCGCATTGCTGCCGTAGGTGGGCACCGAGCCGTTGGTGAGGTCCACGGCGGTGGGGGTCGACCCGAGAAGCACCGTGTTGAGCGTCATGCAGGCCAGGTGGTTCCGGTGGCGAACGGCGATGTGGTATTCGTCCGCCGCCGCGTTGATGGTCAGGGCCGAGGTGCCGTCCAGGTCCACCACGTCACCGTCGCGTTGCACCAGCGCGCTGCGGGTGTGGAGCACTGTGGCGCTGTTGTTCTTGGAGCGCAGCTCCACCAGCACCCAATCGGTGATGGCGTTGTTGCCGCTGGTGGTGAGCACCGCGGGGGCGATCGTCTCGCCACCGCCACCGCCCACGTGCGTGAAGCCCAGCGCGGTGAAGGGTTCGGTGAGGGGGAAGCTGGGCTGCAGGCGGAGGGCATCGCCCATCAGGCCGCTCCCTGTGTTGTACGGTCCCTCCAGGAACACCTTCATGGCCAGGGCCACGCCGGTCGGCGGGGTCGGGATGTTCTCCGGCACAAGGCCATCGAAGGGCAGTGTGCCGTCGGCCGAGGCCAGGCTGCGCAGCACGTTGAAGGTGTTGCTCCCCGGGACGTACCGGAAGATGGTGCCCAGGTCGTTCGTCCCTCCCTGGACGCATACGCCGTACAGGTTGCCGTCGGTGCCCTGCACCAGGTTGCTCTCGGACGCGGCACCTTCGGGGGTTGTCATGTCGTACAGTTCGGTGTAGGTGGCCGTGCCGATGTCCCAGCTGTACAGGGTCCCGTTGAAGTAGAGCCCATCCTCGCGGCACATGCCGTAGAGCACGCCGTTGGCCGCCTGCAACACACGTCCGGTGGGGTTGCCGCCCTGCAGGCCGTCGAAGTCGTACAGCTTGGTGAAGGTGGCGGTGACCGGGTCGAAGGAGAACAGGGTCCCGTTGTCGTAGGCGCCCTCCTCGCTCAAGGTGCCGTACAGCAGGCCGTTGGAGGCCTGGGTGAGGTCGGCGAAGGGTTCGGTGCCGGTGGTGAGGGAGAAGTCCACCAAGGGGGTCACCGCCATGGCGCCGGGCGAATAGCTGAACAGCGTGCCCAGGCCGTTGGCCCCGCCGGCCGTGGTGCTGCCGTAAAGCAGTCCGTCGCTGGCCAGCACGAGCCCGCAGCGCGGCCTGGTGCCCGTGGTGCCTGTGAAGCTCACCTTGGCCGTGACCGTGTTGGCCACCGGGTCGAACTCGATCACGGTGCCTTCGTTGGCATTGCCGCCCTGGTTGCAAAGGCCGTAGTACTTGCCATTGGCCAGGGTGAGCGTGCCCGTGGGGTAGTTCCCGGTGGTGCTGTTGAGGTCCACGAGGCGGGTGAAGGTGCTGGTGGCGGGATCGAACGAGAAGCAGATGCCGCTGCCGTAGGCGCCACCGGCGGAGGTGAGGCCGTAGAAGAGCCCGTTGGCGTCACGCACCAAACGACCCTTGGGCTGGGCGCCTTCACTGAAGGCGAAGGACACCGCCTCGGTGAGGGTGTTGGAGGCCACGACGTACCGGTACAGCGCCCCGCTGCCGCCGTTGCCACCAGTGCTTGCCAGGCCGTTCAAGGTGCCGGTGGGCGCTTCGAACACCCCGCTCCAGCAACCGTTCACCCCGATGTCGTTCAGGTTCTTCACCAGGGTGTACGTGCTGGTGGCCGGGTCGTAGGAAAAGAGCACACCCAGGCTGGATGCACCGCCCAGGCTGGTGGTTCCGTACAGGATGCCGCTGGCCGCACGGCGCAGCCGGCTCAGGGGCCGGTACCCGAGCGCGGGTGAAAGGTCCACCAGGCGCGTGTAGGTGTTGGTGCCGATGTTGAAGCTGAAGACCGTTCCCTGGTCGGTGGCGCCACCTTCGCTGGTGGTGCCGTACAGCAGACCGCCCGCCCCGTCCTGGATCAGCTCGGCATAGGGCAGGGAACCATCGGCCGCGGTGAGGTGGAAGAGCGGCGTGTAGGCGAAGGTGGAGGTGTTGAAGCTGAAGATCACGCCCATGCCGTTGGTGCCGCCCTGTGTGGTGGTGCCGTAAAGGAGGTTGTTGCTGGCCCGCATCAGGCCCGCAAAGGGCCTCGAGCCATTGGCCACGGTCAGGTCGGCACGCTTGAAGAAGTTGTTGCCGGTGGGCTGGAACTCGAAGATGATGCCCTGGTTGGTGGCCCCGCCCAACAGCGTGGTGCCGTACAACTGCCCATTGGCGGCCTGCACCAGTCCCCCGCGCGGCGAGCGGCCGTTGAGGTTGCCGCCGGCGTTCACGAAATCGTGCCGCTTGGAGAGCGTGTTGGTGGAGATGTTGAACTCGAAGATCGTGCCGAACCCGTTGGCGCCACCGGCGCTGCAGGTGCCGTACAACTTCCCGTTGCTGTGCTGCACCATGCCGCGGATCGGCTGTTCGCCCAAGGTGTTGCTGAAGCTGGCGAGCTGGGTCATCACCCCGGTCGTGGGGTTGAACTCGAACAGCATGCCCACCCCGTTGGCACCTCCGAACTCGGTGACCCCGTAAAGCTTGCCGTTCCCGGCCTGCATCAGTTCACACTTCGGGGTCCCGCCCGGTACGCGGTAGAAGTCATGCTTCTTGGTGAAGGTGCCCGACTCGGTGATGGTGTAAATGGTGCCGTTGCCGCTCGTGCCTCCGTTGCTGGTCATGCCCCAATAGGTCTGGGCGGACAGGTGGGCGGCGGGAAGAAACAGCAGGAAGGGCAGCAGGAAGGTCGTCGGACGCATGGGGCGATCGGGATAAGGAGCCCCAAGATAGTCCTTTCGGGGCTTGGTGGGCACGGCGGGTGGGAAGGCGCGGTTGATACCTTTGACGGGATGCCCGCGAACGACCGTTTGGTGGATCCAGTGGAGCTGGCCAAGGCGAGCCACATGCGCCCGGGCGATCCGCGCATTGCGTTGTTCAGCGAGGTGAGCGGGCTCAAGCGGCTGCAGAAGGTTTACGAGGAGGTGAGCCACTTTCACGACATCGCGTTCGTGAAGGCGGTTTTCCAGCGGCTGGAACTGGAGATGGAGGTGCAGGCCGAACAGCTGGCCCTGGTCCCCCGCGAGGGCGGGCTGGTGCTGGTGGCCAACCATCCGTACGGTGCGATCGATGGGATGGCCCTGGTGGAGGTGTTCGGGGAGCTGCGGCCGGACCTGAAGGTGATGGCCAACTTCCTGCTGCAGCAGCTCAAGCCGCTGGGGCATCGTTTCTTCGGGGTGAACCCCTTCGAGCAGTTGCGCAGCGCCAGCAGCTTCCAGGGCATGCGCGCGGCCCTGGCCCATGTCAAGCAGGGGGGCGCGCTGGCCTTGTTCCCCGCCGGCGAGGTGAGCAGCTGGCGCACCGACATCAAGGCCGTGGCCGACCCGCGCTGGAAGGTGCCGGCCCTGAAGCTGGTGCAGCACGCGGGCGTGCCCGTGGTGCCCGTGTGGTTCGACGGGGCCAACTCCGTGGTGTTCCAGATGCTGGGCATGATCCACCCCAACCTGCGCACCCTCACACTTCCCAGCGAGATGCTGCGGATGCGCGGGAAGACGGTGCGCATGCGCATCGGCAAGCCCATCCCCGCCAAGGAGGTGGCGGCCTTCACCTCGGCCGAACAGCTGGGCCGCTACCTGCGCGCCAAGACCTACGCGCTGGGCTCGGGGCTCCAGGTGCGCCGCGAGCAGTTCAAGCCGCTGCTGTTCCCGCAGCGCCCCAAGGAGATCGTGGAGGCCATCGATACGCACGTGTTGGAGCGCGAGCTCGCAGGCATCCAGGACCTGAAGCTCAACACCCAGGCCGAGTTCGACCTGTACCTCGCCGGGGCCCACCGCATACCGAACATGCTGCGGGAGATCGGCCGCCTGCGCGAGGTCACCTTCCGGGCCGTGGGCGAGGGCACCAACAAGCGGATCGACCTCGACGAGTTCGACCTGTACTACGACCACCTGTTCTTGTGGGACCGCGAGAAACGGCGGCTGGCCGGGGCCTACCGCATCGGCGACGGGGCCCGCATCATGCCCCGCTACGGCCGGCGCGGGCTCTACCTGAGCACCCTGTTCCGCATGGACCGGGCGATGGACCGGGTGCTGCGCCGCAGTTTCGAGCTGGGCCGCTCGTTCATCGCCCAGGAGTACCAGCGCCAGCGCCTCCCGCTGTTCATGCTGTGGCGCGGCCTGCTCATCCACATCACGTCCAACCCCGCCCACCGGTACCTCATCGGGCCCGTGAGCATCAGCAGCACGTACAGCCACTTCTCCCGCGCGCTCATCATGGCCTATGTGGAACGGCACCACTACGACCACGACATGGCCGCCCTGGTCACCCCGCGCAACCGCTTCCGCGTGAAGCGTGACGGCCCCGACAGCGAGGCCTTGGTGCAGGCTTCCGAAGCGGACATGAAGAAGATGGACCGCTTGATCGCCGAGTTCGACCCGCACGAGACCGCCATGCCGGTGCTGCTCAAGAAGTACCTGCTCCTGAACGCACGGATCATCGGGTTCAACTGCGACCCGCACTTCAACGACGCGCTGGACGGGCTGATGGTGCTGGACCTGCACAAGCTGCCACCACGCACCGTGGAGGACCTGCGCAAGGGAATGTCCGAAGGGCTTTGACCCCCGCATGCGGTGGCCGGGATCCGGACCGCCCCCCGGATCGACGAACTTTGTGCCATGGAAGGCCGCAGCACCGTGGTCCTCGGGGCCAGCCCCAAGCCCGAGCGCTATTCGAACATGGCGGTCCAGCGGCTGGTGGCGCATGGGCATCCCGTGGTGGCGGTGGGTGCGCGGGAGGGCCGCATCGCCGAAGAACCGGTACGGACGGAACTGCCTGAAGGGCTGCGCTGTCACACGGTGACCATCTACCTCAACGAGCACGCGCAGCAGGCCTGGCAGGACCGGGTGCTGGCGCTGGCCCCGCAGCGCATCATCTTCAACCCCGGCGCCGAGAACCCCGCCCTGGCACGGGCTGCGACCGAACGTGGGATCGAGGTGGTGGAGGGCTGTACCCTGGTGATGCTGGCGGCCGGGACGTATTGAAGTCGGCTCAGCCCAAGGCGGTCAGCACGGCAGCGCACGCTTCACGCACCTGTTCCTCGCCGATCGTGAGCGGCGGCGCGATGCGGAAGGCCTCCGGGCAGCTGAGGAACCAGAAGCCGAGCACGCCCTGCTCCAGGCAGCCTTTCACCACGCGCTGCACCTTGTCGGCGTCGCCGAGGTCCACGGCCAGCATCAGGCCCAGGCCGCGCACCTCGCGGATGGCCGGGTGGACGAGCAGTTCCTTGAAGAGCGCGCCCATGCGCCGGGCGTTCTCCGGCAGGTCTTCCTCCAACAGCACCTCCAGCGCGGCGAGGCCGGCGGCGCACGGAACGGGGTGCCCGCCGAAGGTGGTGATGTGCCCCAGCACCGGGTGGTGGGTGAAGAGCGCCATGCGTTCCCGTGAGCTGACGAAGGCGCCGATGGGCATGCCGCCGCCGAGCGCCTTGCCCAGCACCAGGATGTCCGGCACCACACCGAAATGCTCGAAGGCAAAAAGCTTGCCCGTGCGCCCGAAACCCGTTTGCACCTCATCGAACACGAGCATTGTGCCCGTTTCGTCGCAGCGTTTCCGCAGGGCCTGCAGCCACGCGGCCGTGGGCGGGCGCACACCGGAGTCCCCTTGGACGGCCTCCAGGATCACGGCCGCGCAGTGTGCGTCGATGCGCTCCACCTCCGCCAGGTCGTTGTAGGTGATGAACTGCACATCGGGCAGCAGCGGGCGGTTGCGGTATTTCTTCTCCTCGTTGCCGGTGATGCTCAGCGAGCCGTGCGTGCTGCCGTGGTAGCTGCGGTGGCAGGCCATCAGGCGGGTGCGGCCCGTGATGCGCTTGGCCAGCTTGATGGCGGCCTCGTTGGCCTCCGTGCCGCTGTTCACGAAGTAGGTGCAGTTCAGCTGCGGCGGAAGCACCGAGGCCAGACGCTCCGCGTAGCGCACCTGCGGCTCCTGGATGAATTCGCCGTAGGGGATCACGTGCAGGTAGCGGTCCGCCTGCTCCTTGATGGCCTGGATCACCTTGGGGTGCCGGTGACCTGTGTTGTTCACCGCCAGGCCGGCCACCAGGTCCAGGTAGCGTTTGCCGTCGCGTGCCGTGAGGTGGCATCCCTCGGCATGCGCGATGTCCAGGGCGATGGGCGTGGGCCCGGTCTGTGCGAGATGTGTATGGAACGCGTCGGGCAGGTCCTTCATGTTCGCCGGGGATGGCGGCACAAAGGTGCGCGCTCCGGGCTCAACGCCGCGGGGGGGGCGGGGGGGCGTCGTGCCGGTCGCGCATGCGGCGCAGCAGTTCGCGGTTGAAGTCGCGCTCGGCACGATGCAGCTCCAGGGTCTTGCGCGCACCGATCAGCTTGATGAACTCCGAACTGTACCGTTTGCGCAGGTCGAGCTCACGCTGTTGGGCGGCCAGCCCGCGCTCGATGTGGTCGGCGGCCTCGGCGTCGGTGAGGTCCTTGTCCGCACGCAGGGCTCGCATGGTCTCGCGACGTTCGCGTTGCATGGCCTCCTGTTCCTTGTCGTACTGGTTGTACACCGGCCAGAAGCGCTGGGCTTCCTCGGGGCTGAGCCCCATCTTCTGCGTGAGGTAGGCGCTGCGCTGGGCTTTCACCTCCTGCAGGCGGTCCGCAGGGATGGGCGGGTCGTCGTCCTGGGCGAAGGCGGTGCCGGCCAGTGCGAGGGCGCAGCAGAGGAAGGTGTGGCGGAGAAGGTCGCGGGTGCTCATAGGTTCTCGATCAGGTCGGTGACGTCGGTGCCGGTGAGGTCGTAATAGGCGGCCAGTTCCTCGGGGGTGAGCGCGGGGGCCGCAGGTGCGGGGGCCTGTTCGGCAAGCTCGGTGATGGACAGGTCGTGCAGCAGGTCGTCCTCCAGGGCGACCACCGCTTCCGCGGCGGACACGGCGGCGGCGGCGGTGGCAGGGACCTCCTGCGATGCGTGTGGGCGGAGCATCCACCAGCCCGCCACCACGGCCGCCAGCACGGGCAGGGCGACGGCGGTGCGCCACAGCCAGCTGTGCCGCGTCGCCGCGGCCGTGGCACGCGGCAACCGGGCCTGCACCTCCTGGGCGAAGCGGTCCTGGAACCCTTCGGGCAGCACGAAGGGATCCGTGCGCGGAATGCGGGACAGCATCGGGGCGATGCGCTCCAGGTCGTCGTTCTCGGGGTCGTGTGCCATGGTCGTCAGGTGTTGGACGCTGCAGGGGTCATTTGGTTCGATCGCGGGTGAGCCGGTCCTCGATCTTGCGCACCGCGATGTGATAGCTGCTCTTGAGCGCGCCCACGCTGGTGCCGGTGATGGCGCTGATCTCCTCGTACTTCAGTTCCTGGAAGTACTTCATGGTGAAGACGGCGCGCTGCTTGTCGGGCAGGGCCATCACAGCGCGCTGGAGCGCGACCTGGATGGCATCCCCGCTGAAGTGTTCGCTCTTGTCCAGGGAGGTGGTGAGGCGTTCGATCACGCGTTCCTGGCTCACGAAGAGCCCGCGGCGCAGGCGTTTGAGATGGCTGATGCACTCGTTGTGGGCGATCCGGTGGAGCCAGCTGTAGAGCTGGGCATCGCCTCGGAAACGGTCCAGCCCGGTCCAGGCCTTGAGGAAGACGTTCTGCAGCACGTCCTTGCTTTCATCGGGATCGGTGATCATCCGCCGGACGAAGGCGTACAACCTGGTCTGGTGTTGACGCACCAGCAGGTTGAAGGCGTAGTGGCGCGTGTCCTCCCGGTGGAAGAGGTCCAGAAGTTCGCGGTCGCTCAGCGGGGTCATGCCGGTATCGGGGCTGGTACCGCCGGGCCCGCGGTCCCGATCAACGCCGCGCCCGCACGCGGCGCACCGCCGCCACGATGTCCGGCGTGTCCAGTCCGTACTTGCGCAGCAACTGGTCCGGGGTGCCGCTCTCCCCGAAGCGGTCGTTCACCGCCACATACTCCTGCGGTGCGGGTCGATGGCAGGCCAGCACCTGGGCGATGGCATCGCCCAATCCCCCATGGCGGTTGTGTTCCTCGCAGGTGACGGCGCATCCGGTGCGTTCAACGGAGGATAGGACGGCGGCCGTGTCCAACGGTTTGATCGTGTGCACGTTGATCACCTCGGCGCGGATGCCTTCGCGCAACAGGGCCTCGGCCGCCTCCAGGGCGCGCCACACCAGGTGGCCGCAGGCGAAGATGCTGACGTCCGTGCCGGGCACCAGCACCTGGGCCTTGCCGATCTCGAAGGGCATGTCGGCCGGGATGAACACCGGCCACTTGGGCCGGCCGAAGCGCAGGTACACCGGGCCCTCGTGAACGGCGATGGCCAAGGTGGCCTGGCGGGTCTGGTTGAAGTCGGCCGGCACCACGACGGTCATGCCGGGCAGCATCCGCATCATCCCGATGTCCTCCAGGATCTGGTGCGTGGCGCCATCCTCCCCGAGGGTGAGGCCCGCATGGCTGGCGCAGATCTTCACGTTCTTGCCGGCGTAGGCGATGCTCTGGCGGATCTGGTCGTACACCCGCCCGGTGCTGAAGTTGGCGAAGGTGCCGGTGAAGGGCACCCTGCCGCCGATGGTGAGCCCGGCGGCGATGCCCATCATGTTGGCCTCGGCGATGCCCACTTGCAGGAAGCGGTCGGGGAAGGCCTTGGCGAAGGCGTCCATCTTCAACGAGCCGGTGAGGTCGGCACAGAGGGCCACCACGCGGGGGTCGCGTTGACCGGCCTCCAGCAGGCCGGCGCCGAAGCCGGAGCGCGTGTCCTTTTCGTCGAGCTTGGGGTAGGGGTTCATCGGCGGAACGATCAGAAGGTGAGGGTGACGGAGCGCCCGCTCTCCACGGTGACGGGCTTGACGATGCTGTATTCGGTGCGGCGGGCGTTGGTGCTGCGGTACACCACTTCGTAGCTGCCGGGCAACAGGCGGAACTGTTCCTGGGCGGCGTGCGGCCCCAGGTCGGCCACCCATTCGCGATCGCTGCCGCGCACCACGAAGAGCGCGCCATGGCCTGGCGCACCGGCCTGCACGTTCAGCACGCCCTCCTGCGGGATCTGCACGGTGTTGGTGGCGCCCTGTTCGATGCGCACGTCGGGCACCAACATGCGGGGCAGCGTGAGCACCTCCACATCATAGGTGCCCACCAGGTAGCGGTCGGTCGTGTTCACGCGCTGCACATGCAGGGTGCCGGCCTCGCCCGCCTTGCGCACCAGGCATTGCACCCCGTAGGGGTCGGCCATGCCGCTGCCCAGCTTCAGCGCCAGCTGTCCCTGCCCGGCGGGGACCTTGATCACCGTGTGCAGGCCTGGGGAGAGCTTGATGTCCTTCTGCACCACGGGCGGAATGGTGTGCACCACCAGCCGGTAGGTGGGCAGCGGGTCGATGGTGAGCGTGTCCGGCAGTCCGCGTTCGTTGAGGGTGTGCTCGAACTGGTGCATCACCTGCCCCGTGCGCTGGTCGAAGAAGGTCATGGCCACGTCGGTCTCCAGGGGCTTGCCCGCGGTGGTGAGCAGGTCCACCTGGCAGGTGGTGGTGTTGAGGGCCTGGGCGACGACCACGTTGAGCACATGCGCGAAGAGCTCGGGGGAACTGGCATCGAAATAGTTGCCCACGCAGCGCAGGCTGTACTGCTGGCCTTCCTCGATGCCCACGCCGATCACGAAGGGTTTGAGCACGATGCCCCGGGCCTGCAGGGCGCGGCTCACGGCGCAGGGGTCTTCGTCGCACGCTTCGATGCCGTCGGTGATGAGGATGATGATGTTGCGCACGTTCCCGCCCTCGGGGAAGTCGCCGCCGGCCTTTTCCAGGGAGCGGGCGATGGGGGTGGTGCCCACGCAGCGCACGCCTTCGAGCACCCGCCGGATGGCCGGGACGGCGTCACCGCCGAAGGGCACCTCGAGCCGCGTGTCGTTGCAGTCCTGCTTGCCCGGTTCGATGGGGGTCTGGTGGCCGTAGAGGCGGAGGGCGAGCTCCACGTCGGTGCGGCCCTGGAGTTCGTTGAGCGAGCGCAACAGCAGGTCGCGTGCGGTGTTGATCTTCGGTTGCTGCCCCCAGAAGGCGTTCATGCTGTTGCTGGCATCGAACACGAAGAGCATCCGGGTGAGCGGCTTGCCGGGCGCCTGGGCGTGCAGGAGCGTGGCGGGCAGCAGCAGGGTGGCCAGGAGGATGGAGCGCATCAGCCCCCGGCGGAGCAAACAGGGTACCAAGGAGCCGGACATCGGGTGCGGGGCGGCCGGTCAGTAGTCGCCCAGCGTCTCGGGCAGCTGGGCCAGCGCGCGGTCGAGCTGGGCATCGTTGGGCGCCACACCGTGCCAGTGGTGGCTGCCGGTCATGAAATCCACCCCCTGGCCCATCTCGGTGCGCATCAGGATCACCACGGGCCTGCCCTGGCCGGTGCGCGAACGGGCCTCCTCGAGCCCACGGAGCACGTCGGCCATGTCGTTGCCGTTCATCTCCAGCACGTCCCAGCCGAAGGACCGCCACTTGGCCGGCAGGTCGCCCAAGGGCATCACCTGGTCCACATCACCGTCGATCTGCCGCCCGTTCCAGTCCACCGTGGCGATGAGGTTGTCCACCTTGTGGGCGGCGGCGCTCATGGCGGCCTCCCACACCTGCCCCTCCTGCAGTTCGCCGTCGCCGTGCAGGCTGTACACCAGGTGCGTGTCGCCGTTGAGGCGCTTGGCGAGGGCGGCACCGATGGCCACGCTGAGGCCCTGGCCGAGGGAACCCGAGGCCATGCGCACGCCGGGAAGCCCCTCGTGCGTGGTGGGGTGACCCTGCAGGCGGCTGTCCAGGCGGCGGAAGGTGGCGAGCTCCTTCACCGGGAAATGGCCCGATCGCGCCAGCACGCTGTACCACACCGGGCTGATGTGGCCGTTGCTCAGGAAGAACAGGTCCTGACCCACCCCGTCCATGTTCCAGGCCTTGGGGTCGTGGCGCAGCACCTTGAAGTAGAGCGCGACCATGAACTCGGTGCAACCGAGCGAACCGCCGGGGTGGCCGCTCTGCACGGCATGCACCATGCGCAGGATGTCGCGCCGCACCTGCGAGCAGGTCCGTGCGAGTTCGTCCAGGGAAGCGCGGGAGACCTTGCTGGGAGCGGCGTTGGGTGCGGGCATGCGGGGGATGGCGCCGCGAAAATAGCCGGGTGCCGAAGGGCGGCCCGGAACGTGTGGATAACTTTTGAAAAGGGATGGAGCCGCGCCTCAGGACGTCGCCCGTACCCGCGGCTCGATGGCGGCCAGCACCCAGGTGTTCAGGAAGGCGAAGAGCACCACACCCCACTGGCGGTCCAGCAGGTCCTCGGTGAGGCAGCAAAGGGCCACGAACACGAGCAGGGCCTGGTGCAGGAGGTCGTGGCGCTGCCGGGCCAGGCGCAGCGGTACCAGGAACAACTGCGCGAAGGCGGCCGCTCCCGGGAGGCCCAGCCCGAGCCACCACAGCAGCAGCTGGTCGTGCGGACCGTGATGCCCATCGGCATAGGCACCACCGGCGATGCCGCGCAGGCACATGTCCATGGCACCCCGCACACGGTCGGGCCCCAGGCCGGTCACGGCGTGCTCCTCCAACAGGGCCAGGCCGCAGTGGAGCAGGGCCCAGCGTTCGCCCGTGTCCGAACCGGCGACGGCAGGCACGGCGGGCGGTGTGCTGAAGACCTCCAGCGTCCGCTGCCGCAGGGTGGGCGCGGCGACCAGCAGGAGCGCGAGCACACCGGCACCGGCCGCCACGCGGCGCCACCGGGCCGCAGGGAACGGAAGCCGCCGCAGCACCAGGCCCAGCGCGACGAGGAAGGCGAGCACAGGCATGCGCGAGGCCAGCAGGGCGCCCGACAGGATGCACGGGACCAACAGGGCCAGGCGCACGGGCGAACGACGGTGGGCGATCGCCACCACCTGCACCAGCGCGGCCAGGAACAGGTGGTAGGCCGCGTACACCGCGTGCATGCCGCTGGCGGCGGCGAAGGCCTCGCGCAGGGCGCGGGGTTCGTCCCACAGGTCGGGCTGGTCGAGCAGCACGGGCACCATGCCGCGCATCCCCAGGAGCAAGGCGGCCAGGCTGAACACGTCCAGCGGCACCTGCCGCGGCATCGTCGGCAGCGGGGCCAGCAACAGCAGCACGGGCAGCAGCAGCAGGGGCACGGTGCGTTCGGCCACCAGCCAGGCGGCATGCGGGTCCGCGCAGAAGGGTGCACGCAGGGCCAGCAGCAGGAAGGGCAGCCCCAGGGCGAGGACCGTGAGGCCGTGCACCTTCCACGGAGGCGCGGGGCCTTGGACGGCACGGACCAGCTGCACGGCTGCGAAGGCCATCAACAGGATGGCGGTGGCGCGCAGGGGCCACAGCGCCTGTGCGGCGAGCAGCAGCAGCAGCCCCTGCGCCGCGCGGTCGGACAGCGGTTCAAGGCGTGGCATGGTGCAGGCATCGGTCCACGGCCGCGCGCATGGCGGTGCGGAACACTTCGCATCCGAAACGGCCCGCATGACGGCGCAGCGCTTCCACGTCCGCCGTCACGCCCGAGCGCTCGAAGTGCTCCACCGCCGCACGGATCGCCGTGGCATCCGCGGTGGGGAAGAACAGGCCCGTGCGCCCTTCCACCACCGTCTCCAGATAGCCGCCGGCGGCGAGGGCGAGCACGGGTGTGCCGCAGGCGTTGGCTTCCAGCGGGGTGAGGCCGAAGTCCTCCTCGGCCGCGGCGATCAGCGCGCGGGCACCGCGCAGCAGGTGTACAAGCTCCGCGTGGGGCACCTCGCCGGCCAGGCGGACGTTGGCCGGAAGGCGTTGGCGCAGACGGTCCCGTTCGGGCCCGTCGCCGCACACGATGAGCCGGCGCTCGGGCATGGTGCGGAAGGCTTCGATGATGCGGTCCACGCGCTTGTACGGCACCAGGCGCGACACGGCCAGGTAGTGTTCACGCGGGGCGGGCCCCGGCGTGAACGCATCGAGGTCCACAGGTGGGTGCACCACATCGGCCTCGCGGCCGTAGCACGCGCGGATGCGCCGCGCGGTGTTGTGGCTGTTGGCCAGCAGGCAGGTCACGCGGGCCGTGCTCGCCAGGTCCCAGCGCCGCAGCCGGCGGAGCACCCGGCGCAGCACCAGGCCGCGCAGCCCCTGCATGCCGTGGTCGCGCAGGTACGCCTCCTCCATCACCCAGGCGTAGCGCATGGGGGTGTGGACATAGCACAGGTGGGGTTGCCCCGGGCGGGTGCGCACCCCCTTGGCCACGGCGTACGAGGCCGAGAGCACCAGGTCGTAGCCGCGCAGGTCGAGCCGCTCGATGGCCGCCGGGAACAGGGGCAGGTAGTGGCGGAAGTGGCGGCGTGCGAAGGGCAGATGCTGGATGAAGGTGGTGTGCGCCCGCCGACCGCCCAGCACCTCCTGCCGGGCCTGCGGCGAAAGGAAGTCCACCAGGGCGAACACGTCGGGGTCGAAGAGGTCCACCAGGGCCCGGGTGACGCGCTCGGCACCGCCCTGCACGGCAAGCCAGTCATGCACCAGGGCGATCCGCATGGGTCAACCGAAAAGCTCGGGGGCAAGGGCCTCCAGGGCACGACGGAGGGCGGCATCCTGGGCTTCCAGGGAGAAGCGTGCGCAGCATGCGGCGCCCCGTTGCACGAGCGTGGTGCGGAGCCGGGGATCGTCGGCGAGCCTCGTCATGGCGTGGGCCAAGGTAGCGGCATCCCCGGCAGGCACACGCAGCACGGCCTCGCCGTACACGTCGCGGAACACGGCGATGTCGCTGGTGATCGCCGGGCAGCCACAGGCCATGGCCTCCAGCACGGGCAGGCCGAAGCCTTCGTCGAGGCTGGGCATCACCAGGGCGGTGGCGCGGCGCATCAGGTCCCACAGCGCGGCATCGTCCACGCGCCCCGTCCAGCTTTCGTTCGGACCGGGAGCATGGTGAGGCCGGGCGAAGACGCGGCCGGCACCGCCCACCACCACGGCCCGGGCCTGCGGGTGCTGTTCGCGCAGCAGGGCGAAGGCCCGCTGGAAGGTGGCCACGTCCTTGCGCGGATCGGCCGGTCCCACGAAGAGGAAGAACGGCGGTGCGTCCGGTGCGGCGGGCGGCGCGGGG
>JABWBQ010000132.1 GCA_013360395.1 Flavobacteriales bacterium | reverse complement strand
CGTGCTTCGCCGTGCCCCCCGGGGAGGCCAGCAAGAGCCTCGGGACCTGCCAGGCCCTGTGGGGCCGCCTGGCGCAGGAGGGCCTGGGGCGCGACGCCGTGCTGGTGGCCCTGGGCGGCGGCGTGGTCACCGACCTGGCCGGGTTCGTCGGCGCCACCTACAAACGCGGCATCCGCGTGGTGAACGTGCCCACCAGCCTCATGGGCATGGTGGACGCGGCCATCGGCGGCAAGACGGCGATCGACCTGGACGGGGTGAAGAACCTGGTGGGCCTGGTGCGCCAGCCCGAGGGCGTGTACGTGCATGTGCCCTTCCTGCGCACCCTTGGCAAGCGCGAGCTGCTGAACGGGGTGGCCGAGATGCTCAAGCACGGGCTGGTGGCCGACGCCGACCACTGGCATGCGCTGGTGGCCGCGCCCTGGCACGACCTGCAGGCGCTGGCACCCCTGGTGGAACGCAGCGCGGCCCTCAAGTGCGGCGTGGTCAGCGACGATCCCGAGGAGCACGGGTCCCGGCGGTCGCTCAACTTCGGCCACACGATCGGCCACGCGGTGGAGGCCTTCAGCTGGGAGGGCCCGCAGCGCGGCCTGCTGCACGGCGAGGCGGTGGTGGCGGGCATGATCTGCACCGCCTGGCTCAGCTGGCGCACCGGCCTGCTGGAGCGCGGGGCCTGCGACGCCATCACGGCCTTCCTGCTGGAACGGTTCAGGCGCTTCGACCTGCAGCCGGCGGACCACCACCGGATCATCGCGCTCATGGGCCACGACAAGAAGAACCGCGACGGCGCCTTCCGTTTCACCCTGCTGGAGGACATCGGGCGGGCGCGCATCGACGTGCCCCTGGACGCCGCCCAGGTGGCCGAAGCGCTGGACCACTACCGTTTGCTCGTACGCGATGCCGGCGATCCTCACCGTCGCAGCGCCTGAAGGCCGCATCCGCGCCACGGTGCGCCTGCCGCGCAGCAAGAGCGTGGCCAACCGCGCCCTGGTGGCCGCCGCCCTGGCCGGCGACATGAGCGTGGTGAAGGACGCCGGGGAAGCCGAGGACACCCGGCTGCTGCACGACCTGCTGCGCGACCGGCCGTCCGTGCTGCACTGTGGTCTGGGAGGCACCACCCTGCGCTTCGCCCTCGCCTGGGCCGCGATGCAGGAAGGCGAGGAACGCCTGGTGACCGGCGACAAGGCCCTGCTGGACCGTCCGCACACACCGCTGGTGAAGGCGCTCATCGGGCTGGGTGCGGAGGTGGACGGCCTGGCCAGCGGGTTCCACGTGAAGGGGCGACGGCTGCGTGGAGGCGGGGTCGCCTTCGATTCCCCGGTGAGCAGCCAGTACCTGAGCGCGCTGATGCTCGTGGGCCCGCGGATGGACGAGGGGCTGCGGATCCACTGGCAGGGCATGCAGCTGAGCCGCCCCTACGTGGCGATGACGGCCCGGGTGATGCGCCATTTCGGTGCCGACGTGGCGGTGGGTCCCGAGCGGATCACCGTGGCCCCCGGGCCCTACGCACCACGCGCCTTCACCGTGCCGCGCGACTGGAGCGCCGCCGCCTTCTGGTACCAGGTGGTGGCGCTGGCACCCGATGCCGAGGTGCTGCTGACCGACCTGCAGGACGATGCGCTCCAGGGCGACGCCGCCGCCGCGCGCCTCTGGCAGCCGTACGTGTCCACCACCCCCACGCCGCAGGGCATGTTGCTGCGTTCGCAACGCGGGAAGGAGGCCCCCGGCATGGCGATCGACCTCACGGACACGCCCGACCTGTTCCAGCCGCTGGCGCTGACCCATGCCGGGCTGGGCCGGGCCGCCACCCTCACCGGGCTGCACAACCTGCACCTCAAGGAGAGCGACCGCCTGGTCGCCGTGGAAGCCGTGCTGGAGACCCTGCACACCCCGGCACAGCGCGTGGGTACGGACGGTCTGCGGACCCAGGGCACGCGCAAACCGCAGGCGCCGGGCGCCCACGTGTTCGACCCGCAGGGCGACCACCGCATGGCCATGGCCCTGGCGCCCCTGGCCCTGGTGGCGGGGCCCGTGCGGATCCAGGACCCCGCGGTGGCGGGCAAGAGCTACCCCGGCTTCTGGGACGACCTGCGGGCCGCCGGGTTCAGGGTGGAAGGATGAGCGGCCTACCTTGGTCGTTCGTCCCCCTCCGCATGAAGAAGCTCCTGCTCGCCACCGCCGCCCTGTGGGCCGTGGTGCTCCTCCTTCCGCGCCGCACCGCCTCCACCGTGGGCGGCCCCATGGGCCAAGGCACGCCGGACGATCCCGCCAGCCTGCGCGCCTGGCAGCTGGAGCGGTTGCGCGACCCCGCCAACGCCGATGCCATGAAGCAGATCATCGAGCAGCTGAA
>JABWBQ010000131.1 GCA_013360395.1 Flavobacteriales bacterium | reverse complement strand
ACCGCCCAGCGCCAGCAGGAACACCGACGAGGTCACCGCGGCCGCCACCAGCGCCGGGCCGGTGATGCCGGGCCGTCCCTCGCGTAGCAGGCACCGCAGCAGCATGGCGATCAGCGCGGTGGCGGGCACGAGCACCAGGTGCGCGAGGTGCATGGTGCAGGCCACCGTGAGCAGGGCGGCGTGGCCCATTCGCCAGGGTGCCGACATGCGGGTGAGCAGCAGCAGGCCCGTGGAGACGATGGCCAGCGGGGTGAAGGCATCGGGCAACAGCCGCCCGGTGTACCAGCCCAGACCGGTGGTGGCGCTCAGCAGCGCGAGGACCACGAGGAACAGGGCCCAGCGCCGGGCCACGAACTGATGCCAGGCGTGGGCGAGGACGGTGGCCGTGAGCAGGGCCTGGGCCACGACCACCCCCCACAGGCCGGTCCCGTTGCCGCTGAAAAGCCGGCAGAACAGCCCGTAGGCGATCGGCCGGTCGGCCGGGATGGCGGCCTCGAACCCGCTGGTGAGGTAGGTGCCGGTGTCGGCATAGACCAGCGGGTAGCCGTTCCACAAGGCGGGCCCCAGCAGCAGCAGGGTGGCGGCCGGCACCATGCGGAGGAGCGTGCGCCTCATGGCGGCGTGGTGGCCAGATGGCCGTCGCGCCAGGCCAGCAGGGCGGCGTTGGGCCGGCGCCCGGCGCTGTCATCGCTCCATTCCGCCCGCAGACGGTCCACGAAGAACATCTGCACTTTGCCCTTGCCCTTCACGGCCAGCGGACCGCGCGGGGTGACCTCGCAGAACTGCTGCACGAGGGCGTAGGTGGCGGCGCTGACATTGATGCGCCCCGCCTCGCTGAGGCCCTCCAGGCGGCTGGCCAGGTTCACGGTGTCGCCCCAGATGTCGTAGGCGAACTTCTTCTCGCCCACCACGCCGGCGATGAGCGGCCCGCTGTTCAGACCGATGCGGATGGCCCATGGCGGCCGTCCCTCGCGCTGCCGCTCCGCATTGATGCGGTCCACCGCGTCCAGCATCTCCAACGCGGTGAGCACGGTGTCCAGGGCGTGCGTGGGGCTGGCCTGCGGCACACCTGCGGCGCACATGTAGGCATCGCCGATGGTCTTGATCTTCTCCAGGCCGTGCGTGTCGGTGATGCGGTCGAAGGCGCGGAAGAAGCGGTCGAGGTCGGCGACGATGCCCGTGGGCTCGCTTTCGCCGCTGATGGCCGTGAAGCCTTGGAAATCGCTGAACAGCACGGTGCAGGCGGTGTGCGAGCGGGCCTGGGCCTCGCCTTTCTCCTTGAGCTCGTTGGCCGTGGCCTCGGGCAGGATGTTCAGCAGCAGCTCGTCGCTGCGGTGCTTCTCGTCGGCCAGCTCGCGGGTGCGCTCCTCCACCATGTGCTCCAGGCGATGCTGTTCGCGCAGCAGCCGGCGTTCGCGCAGCTTCACCAAGGCCCACAGCAGCAGCGCCAGCAGCACGACACAGCCCATCAGGAAGGGCCAGGTGCGCCACAACGGGGGGGTCACGGCGAAGGCGAAGCGCACCGGCTCAGTGTTCCACACCCCGCTGGCGTTGCGTGCCATCACCAGGAAGGCGTATTCCCCGGGCGGGAGGTTGCTGTACGTCACCCGGTCGGTGGCGGTGATGGGCGACCAGTCGGGGTCGTGCCCCTCGAGCATGTAGCGGTAGCGCACCTTCTCGGGGTAGGCCAGGTTGATGCCCGTGAAGGTGAAGGTGAGGTGGTTCTGGTCCGGCGGAAGCAGCAGCCCCACCGGCAGGCCCTCGCCGTCCAGGCTGTCGCACCACCGGCGCCAGTCCGTGTGCTCGAAGAAGAGCAGCAGGTCGGTGATCCGCGTGTGCGGCTCGGTGGGGTCCTCGCGCACGCGCCGGGGGTCGTAGCGCGTGGCTCCGCGCACCGTGCCGAACCACAGGGCGCTGTCGCGGTCCAGCAGGCACGCGTTGCGGAAGGTCTCCACGCCGATGAAGCCCTCCGCGGTGCTGAAATGGTCCACTTCCAGCACTTGTTCCTGTTCCATGTCGAGCTGCAACAGGGCGATGCCGCGCCGCGTGCCCACCCACACGTTCTCGTAGGCATCCAGCAGCACCTGCTCCACCGAGGGCGAACGCAGGCCGGTGGAGCAGCCCATGCCGCCTTCGGTGCAGATGCTGTCCCAGCGCGTGCCGTGCAGGCGCCAGAGGCCGCGCTCCTCGGTGCCGGCCCACAGGTTGCCCTTGCTGTCGCGCACCACGTTGGTCATGGCGGCCACGGGTCCGGGCACCGGCTCCAGGCGCCAGGGCACCCGGCGCGTGGGCAGGCGGAAGAGGCCCGCGGTGGTGCTGACCCACACCGTGTCGCCGCCCGAGGCGATGCCGGTCACC
>JABWBQ010000130.1 GCA_013360395.1 Flavobacteriales bacterium | reverse complement strand
CCTTCGCGCGAGGCGATCAGCAGCCGGGGCAGCGATGCGATCAGCGCGGCGACCGCCAGGGTGATCGCCACGGCGATGGCCAGCACGCGCGGGTGGTCGCGGCGCAGGCGGTAGGCGCCGTACGCCTGGTTCCGCCCGGCGAAGACCAGGTCGTTGCGGGCGGGGGAGAGCACGTTGCTCCATCCGTCGGCGTGGAGCAGCAGGGGGAGGACGGCGATGAAGGCGAGGAGCAGCAGGAGCCACATGGTGCAGGGGTTTGCAGGGGGAACGATGCCCGTTCGCCCCTCCGTACACGCGGACCGGCCGATCCGTTCGATCGTTATACCGGTCCGGACGGTCTGCGGACGGGTGCACAGGTGGTCGCTTCACCGGTTCGCGACCGTGTTCGCATCTTCGCCGCATGGAAGACCTCTTCACCGTCGGTGCGCTCATCAGCCTGTTCACCCTGGCCGTCCTGGAGGTGGTGCTGGGCATCGACAACGTCATCTTCGTGAGCATCATCCTGGGTCGCATGCCCGAGGGGAAACGGCTGCTCGGCCGGCGCATCTGGATGGTGGGCGGCATCCTGCTGCGGTCCGCCCTGCTGCTGGGCATCGGCTGGCTGGTGCACAACGGGGAACGCGCCCTTTTCTCGGTGGCGGGCTATCCGTTCAACCTCCGCAATTGCATCATGTTCTTCGGCGGGCTCTTCCTGCTCTACAAGGCCGTGAAGGAGATCCACCACAAGCTGGAGGGGGAGGATGCCACCGCCACGGCCAGCACCAAGCCTGCCTCGTTCGGCGCCCTGATGGCCCAGATCCTGCTGGTGGATGCCGTGTTCTCCTTCGACAGCATCGTCACGGCCATCGGGCTGGCCAAGCATGTGGAGATCATGATCGCCGCCGTCATCATCGCCATGGTGGTGATGTTCTTCTTCGCCAACGGCATCAGCGGCTTCATCGAGAAGCACCCATCCCTGAAGATGCTCGCCCTGTCGTTCTTGGTGCTGGTGGGTTTTATGCTGTTCTTCGAGGGGCTGGAACCGGTGCACCACAGCGAGATCCCCAAGGGCTACGCCTACGTGGCCATGGCTTTCAGCTTCACGGTGGAGATGCTCAATATGCGCTACCGCAAGCGGGTGGTGCGGCTGAACAAGTGAGCTGGAGGGGTGCGCGGCGGGTTGACATCCCCGCAGCAGCGCACTCGCCACGCGCGGTGCTTACGGCACACCCGCGAAGACGTACCGCACGATGTTGGCCCCCATTTGCAGCGCCTTGGTCCGCACCGCCTCGCTGTCGCCGTGCACGTCGGGGTCCTCCCAGCCATCGCCCAGGTCGCATTCCAGGTCGTAGAAGCAGACCAGCCGACCATCCCAGATGAGGCCGTAGCCGCGCGGCGGCTTGCCGTCGTGCTCGTGGATCTTCGGAAGCCCGGAGGCGAAGTCGAACTGCTGGTGATAGATGGGGTGCGCGAACGGCAGCTCCACCAGGTCGAGCTCCGGGAAGACGCGCTTCATCATGGGCCGTATGTACGGGTCCATGCCGTAGTTGTCGCTGATGTGCAGGAAGCCGCCACCGATGAGGTAGTTGCGCAGGTTCTCGGCCTCCGCCGGGCTGAACACCACGTTGCCGTGCCCGGTCATGTGCACCAAAGGATGGTTGAAAAGGTCGCTGGACCCGACCTCCACGGTGGGCACATCGGGGTCCATGCGCATGCCCATGCTGGTGTTGCAGAACCGCACCAGGTTGGGCAGGCTGGTGGGGTTGGCGTACCAGTCGCCGCCGCCGTTGTATTTGAGCAGGGCGATGCTGTAGGTGTGTTGTGCGAAGGCGCCGGGGAGCACCAGGACCAGCAGGGCGAGCAGGACCGACCGCGGTATCATGGGCGCAAGTTACCGCCGTTGGCGGGCGAGGCTCATCCAGGTGCAGGCCGCCAGGGCCGCCGTTTCGGTGCGCAGCCGGGACGCGCCCAGCCCCACCGTGCGGAAACCGCGTTCGTGCAGGATGCGCAGCTCCTCGTCCGTCCAGTCGCCCTCGGGGCCCACCAGCACCAGGGCGTCCTGCGCCGGGTCGAAGGTGTCCATCAGCGGTGGCGGGTTGCCGCCGACATAGGCCACGAAGCGCTGGCCGGGCACCGGCTGCGCGATCAGGTCGGCGAGCGGTGTCAGCGGGTCGATCCGCGGCAGCCAGGCGCGAAGGCTCTGTTTCATGGCGCTCACGGCCACGCGCATCAGCCGCTCGTGGCGCAGGTGCCCTCGCTCGGTGCGCGCGGTGGCCAGCGGTGTGATGCGCTCCACGCCCACCTCCACGGCCTTCTCCACGAACCACTCGAAGCGCTCGGCCTGCTTGGTGGGCGCCACGGCCAGATGCACGGCGGTGGCCGGGGC
>JABWBQ010000018.1 GCA_013360395.1 Flavobacteriales bacterium | reverse complement strand
CGCGGCCGCCGTGACCGCGGTCCGCGCAACGACAAGCCCGGCACCCCGCCAGCCGCCCAACCGCCGCAGGCGTGAAGCGCGTCGTGCCCCTGCTGCTCGTGCTTTCGGCCGCCTGTGGGCGGCCGGAGATCTACCAGAGCGATGTGCCTCTCCCCGCGCATGGCTGGCACAACGCGTATGCGCCCACCTTCTGCTTCGGCATCACCGACACGGTGAGCCCGCACGACGTGTTCATCGACGTGCGCCATACGGGCGACTACCCGTACAACGACCTCTACCTGTTCGTGGACCTGGTGGATCCGGCGGGCCGCACCTGGCGGGACACGGTGGAGTGCCGGCTGGCCGACCCCCTGGGCCAGTGGTACGGCCGGGGCACGGGCTACATCTTCGCCGACCGCTTCCAGGCCCACGTCCTGTACCGCATGGGCGATCGTTTCCCGCGGGCGGGGCGCTATTGTCTGCGCCTGGAACAGGCCATGCGGCACGACACCCTGCCAGGCGTGCTCGACGTGGGCATCAGCATCAGCCCCTCGCTGGCACCCCGTTAACTTCGCGGACCGATGAGCGCTCCCCGCCGACGCCGGCTGGTGCCCCTGTTGCTCTGGGCTTTCCTGGTCGGGCCGGTGCTGGCCCTTGTGGCGGCCCTGCTGCTGGCCGGCGCCAGCGACCTGCCCGGCACCAGCGACCTGGAGAACCCCCGCAGCGACCTGGCCACGGCCATCCTCTTCAGCGACGGCACCCTGATGGGCCAGTATTACCGGGAGAACCGCATCCCGGTGAAGTACGACCAGATCAGCCCCCATGTGGTGAACGCCCTGATCGCCACGGAGGATGAGCGCTTCCGCGCGCACAGCGGCATCGACCTGCGCGGCACCGCGCGCGCCGCGGTGTACATGGGCAGCAAGGGCGGGGCCAGCACCATCACCCAGCAGCTGGCCAAGATGCTCTTCACCGAGAAGCCGGCCAGCAGCTTCCGGCGGATCTTCCAGAAGTTCCAGGAGTGGATCATCGCCGTGCGCCTGGAGCGCCAGTACACCAAGGACGAGATCATCGCGATGTACCTCAACCGCTTCGACTGGATCAACCAGGCGGTGGGCATCCGCAGTGCGGCGCATGTGTACTTCAACACCAGCGCGGACAGCCTGCGGATCGAGGAGGCCGCCCTGCTCGTGGGGATGTGCAAGAACCCGGCCCTCTTCAACCCGGTGCGCCGGCCGGACACCACCCTGCACCGGCGCATGGTGGTGCTCTCCCAGATGGAGCGCGCCGGCATGATCGACCGCACTGCCTATGACTCCCTCAAGGCCCTGCCCCTCGGCCTTCGCTTCCAACGGATCGACCACGCCGAAGGCCCCGCCCCCTACTTCCGCGAGGTGCTGCGGGCCAAGCTGCAGGCCCTGCTGGCCTCCACCGATGAACAGGGAAAGCTCCGCTTCGCCAAGGCCGACGGAGAGCCCTATGACCTCTACACCGATGGCCTGAAGGTGTACACCACGCTGGATCCCCGCATGCAGGCGTATGGCGAGTGGGCCCTGGCCGAGCACCTCCGGTCCGAACTGCAACCCGACCTGTTCAAGGACCTGGCGAAGAAGAAGAACCGCCCCTTCGACTTCCGCGTGAGCGAGGAGGAGATCGCCGGAATCCTGGAGACGGCCATGAAGCGGAGCGTGCGCTATCGCAACCTCACCGGCAAGCAGTGCCCCAACTGCGAACGGCCCGCCCGGGTGATCGAACAGGCCGTGCACGAGGGTCGCAGGCACTTCCACTGCCGGCCCGAGCTCGGCGGCTGCGACACCTGGTGGCCCGTGGTGCCCGAGAAGGAGATCCCCGCCCTCTTCGAGAAGCCCGTGCCCATGCGCGTGTTCAGCTGGCGTGGTGAAGTGGACACGCTGATGAGCCCCATGGACTCCATCCGCTACTACAAGAGCTTCCTGCAGAGCGGCCTGTACAGCGTGGACCCCGGCACCGGGTTCATCAAGGCCTGGGTGGGCGGCATCGACTTCAAGCATTTCCAGTACGACCATGTGGAGCAGGCGCGCCGTCAGGTGGGTTCCACCTTCAAGCCCTTCGTGTACGCCACCGCCATCCGCGAGGGGCTCGATCCCTGCAAGGAGCTGCCCAACCAGCTGGTGTGCTTCGACATGCCCGAGGGACAGCCGGACTGGTGCCCCAAGAACAGCGATGCCAAGTACGGTGGCCTCGTCACCCTGAAGTACGCGCTCGCCAACTCCATCAACACCATCACCGCCTGGTTGATGAAGCAGTACAGTCCGGAGGCGGTGACCGTGCTCGCCCGGCACATGGGCGTCAGCAGTCCCCTGGTGCCCGTGCCCAGCCTGTGCCTGGGCGTGGCCGACCTCACCCTCATGGAGATGACCAGCTCCTTCGCCGCGTTCGCCAACAAGGGCGTGTACATCGAGCCCGTGCTCTTCACCCGCATCGAGGACAAGAACGGCAACACCATCTTCGACCTGGTGCCACGCACCGAGGAGGCCCTCGACGAGCAGACCTCCTACATCATGCTCAACCTGTTGAAGGGCGTGGTGGACGGCGCCTACAACCGCGGCACCGGCAAGGTGGTCGGCACCGGCATGCGCATCCGCAGCAGTGGTGGCGCACGCGCCAAGTACGCCAACATCAAGGCGCCCATGGCCGGTAAGACCGGCACCACGCAGAACAACAGCGATGGCTGGTTCATCGGCATCACCCCCGACCTGGTGACCGGCGTGTGGACCGGTGCGGAGGACCGCAGTGTGCGCTTCAGCAGCACCGACAAGGGCCAGGGCGCCAACATGGCCCTGCCGATCTATGGCTACTACATGAACAAGGTGTACGCCGACAGCACCATCGGTCTCTCCACCGCCGACTTCGAGCGACCCGCCGGCTTCGATACCGAGCTGCTCGACTGCCGCGGACGCTTCGAGCAGGGGCCCATCGAGGACGATGGCCCGACCTGGGAGTGAGGCCTGCGGGCCGGCGCGTCCGGCTATCTTCGCCGCATTCCCTGTGCCATGAGCATGAACAAGGTGGTGGCCAATGCCGACGCGGCGCTCGACGGCATCCGTGATGACATGACCCTGATGGTGGGCGGCTTCGGGCTGTGCGGCATCCCGGAGAACTGCATCGCGGCCCTGGTGCGCAGCGGCGTCAAGGGCCTCACCTGCATCAGCAACAACGCCGGGGTGGATGATTTCGGCCTCGGTCTCCTGTTGCAGACGCGCCAGATCAGGAAGATGATCAGCAGCTACGTGGGCGAGAACGACGAGTTCGAGCGCCAGATGCTCAGCGGCGAGCTGGAGGTGGAGCTGATCCCGCAGGGCACCCTGGCCGAACGCTGCCGCGCCGGAGGGGCGGGCATCCCGGCCTTCTTCACCCCGGCGGGCTACGGCACCGAGGTGGCCGAAGGCAAGGAGACGCGCGACTTCGATGGCCGCATGTACGTGATGGAGCGCTGGCTGCGCGCCGACTTCGCTCTGGTGAAGGCCTGGAAGGGCGACCGGCTCGGCAACCTGGTGTACCGCCATACGGCCCGCAACTTCAACCCCATGATGGCCATGGCCGGCACCATCACCGTGGCCGAGGTGGAGGAGCTGGTGGAGCCCGGTGAGCTGGAGCCGGATCACGTGCACACGCCGGGCATCTTCGTGCACCGCATCTTCCAGGGCGAACGGTACGAGAAGCGCATCGAACAGCGCACCGTGCGCAAGCGCGGGTGACCGGCCAACTCCGCCGCATGGCGAACGTTCGGCGCGACGAACGGCTTTATCAGCTCGCAACGCTCGCGCTGTGGGCGATCCTCGTGGCACGCGCCGCCATGGTGCCCTTCGTCCACGATGAATGCGCCTCGCTCTACTGGTATGCGGAGCCCGGGGTCTTTCTGCCACCGCACGCCCATCCCGATGCCAACAACCATGTGCTGAGCTCCGGGCTTGGTGCGTTGTTCGTGCACCTGTTCGGCACCTCCCTGCTCAGCGCCCGGCTGGGAAGCGTGCTGGCTTTTCCGCTGTATGCCTGGGCCATCTGGCGTCTGGCCGGGGACCTGCGCGATCGCATCGTGCGCTGGTGCACCTGGGCCGCGCTGCTCGCCTGTCCCTTCGCGTTCGAGTTCTTTGCGCTCTTTCGCGGCTACGCGTTGGAGCTGGCCTTTCTCGGCGTGGCCCTGGACGGCCTTCTCCGCTGGATGCGCGAGCGCCGGACGATCGCCCTTCTGCAGGTGTTGACGGGCCTGGCATTGGCCAACGCCGCCGTGCTGGCCCTGATCCCGCTGTGGGGCGTGGTGCTGACGGGGATCGCCGTCAGCATGTTCCGGGCCGCACCGCTGCGCCGCGCTCAGGTGGCGCTCTGGGTCGCCCTGGGCATCGGGCCCTTCCTGATCGCGGTCGACCACGCCTTCGACCTGCGGGCGCAGGGCCTGCTCTACCACGGCAGCACGGACGGCTTCGTGGCCGTCACCGTGGCCTCGCTGTGCCGCTGGGTGCTCGGCGCGGACGGGTGGCTCTGGCGGGGTGCGGTGATGCTCGTCGTGCTGGTCGCTGCGGTCGTCGTGGTGCGACAACGCGCCTGGGCGACGCCCTTGGCCGTGTTCGCCGGCCTGCTGCTGGCCGATGCCTTGGTGCGTGTCGCCATGGCGGTGTCCCTGGGCGTCAACCATGCCGAGGACAGGGCCGGGCTTCACCTGGTGCCGCTCTGGCTGCTGATCGCCGGGCATGTGGTCGACACCTGGTCCGCACAGCGGCCCCTGGCGAGGCTTGCGGCACTCCTCCTGCTCGTGTTCCCCCTGCGCACGGTGGCCGGGCTCAACTTCGACCACACGGCGCTGTGGGCCGAGCAGAGCGTGCCCGAACGCTTCCTGGCGCGCATCGCGTCCCTCGAACGGCAGCTCGGACGTCCGCCGGTCGTGGGGGCCTATCACCAGCTCGGCTTCTCCGTGCCGTTGAACGGACGGCCCTTCGGCACGCCGGTGCCGCATGCGTCGGACTTCCCGGCCGGGTGGCACGACGTGCGCATCGCGGACGGCCGGCACCTCGAAGCCGCGATGCAGGGCTTCATCGTGGAGGATGTGCACGGTGGAACGGGCCTGCATCTGATGCGGCGGGTCCGCCCGTTGGCGATCACCCCGGTGGACAGCCTGATGGTCGATCCCCCGCTCCGGCCCCAAGGTTACTTCGACCTGGTGGCCGTGCCGGCGACCCCGGAGCCCCGCGCGGTGGAGGTGTCGTGCATGCTGAACGCCGACGGTCCGCTGCACGACCTGGTGCTGGCCGTGGTGGCGCAGGACAGCACGGGCCGCGAACTGGCGCACGAGGAGGTGCGACCTGCACTGCAGCGACCCCGGTGGCGTGGGGAGCGCTTCATTGCGCTGCGTGTGCTGCAGCCCGTGCCCGGTGCGGTGCGGCATGTGCTCTACTTTTGGAACGCACCGCGAAGGCCCGTTCAGTTCGGCGCCGTGCAGGTGCGCATCCACCGCATCCAGCCCTGACCCCATGGCGCTCACCAAGGAACAGATGGCCCAGCGCATCGCCCGCGAGCTGCGCGACGGCTTCTATGTGAACCTCGGCATCGGCATCCCCACCCTCGTGGCCAACTACATCCCGCCCGGCATCCACGTGGAGCTCCAGAGCGAGAACGGCATCCTGGGCATGGGGCCCTTTCCCTTCGAAGGGGAGGAGGACGCCGACCTGATCAACGCGGGCAAGCAGACGGTGACCCTCAAGCCGGGCGCGGCCATCTTCGACAGCGCCACCAGTTTCGCCATGATCCGCGCGCAGAAGGTGCAGCTCACCGTGCTGGGGGCCATGGAGGTGGCCGACAACGGCGACATCGCCAACTGGAAGATCCCCGGCAGGATGGTGAAGGGCATGGGCGGCGCCATGGACCTGGTGGCCAGTGCGCAGAACATCATCGTTGTGATGCTGCACACCAACAAGGCCGGGGAGAGCAAGCTGCTGAAGCGCTGCACCCTGCCGCTCACCGGTGTGGGCTGTGTGAGGAAGGTGGTGACCGACCTGGGCGTGTTCGACATCACCGCCGACGGCTTCGTGCTGCGCGAGCGCGCGCCGGGTGTGATCGTGGAGGAGATCCGCGCCAAGACCGAGGGCCGGCTGGTGGCCGTGGGCAACGAGCCGGAGATGGTGGTGTGATCCGCGGCGCGATGCGGTTCCCGTTCCCGCGCGGTGTTCGGCCCGGTCCGGGATGGGTGCTCACCCTGGGCTTCCTGCTCATGTTCTCCATCTATGAGGGTGGACGTGTGCTGCACACGCGCCCCGCGCCCTGTCACCTGTGGCGGCAGACGGACTGCCTGTCCCTTACGGAGAACTACCGGAGCGGGCGACCGTTCCTGGAGCCGGAGATCCATGCGCGCATTGCGGATGGCGGAACCACCGGGAACAGCGCGGGGGAGTTCCCGTTGGTCTATTGGGCCATCGGTCAGGTGTGGAAGGTGACCGGCCCCAGTGAATTCGTCTACCGCCTCTTCGGCATCCTCTTGCACTTCGCGGCCACCTGGGCCCTGTACCTGGCCTTGCGCCGCGTGCTGGGCGCTTCGTTCTGGGCCGTGGCCTCGGCGCTCCTGCTGTTCACCTCGCCGGTCATCGTGTACTACAGCCTGGGCTTCCTGACCGATGTGCCCGCCCTCGATCTGGTGCTGATCGGCTGGTACTTCGTGGTGCGGCACGCCCAGGAGCGACGATCGCGATGGTGGGCCCTGGCGATGGCCTGCCTCGCCCTGGCCACCCTGCTGAAGGTGAGCGCCGGCATCAGCCTGGTGGCCCTCCTGACCATCCTGCTGGTGGCCACCCTGAAGCCCGCCGTGCTGGGCGAACACCGCAGGCTGCTGCCCGATGCCCGGCCTGCGTGGGCGTGGTCGGTCCTGGCGGTGTCCGCCATCTTCGTCTGGTACGTCTACGCCGAAGCCTACAATGACCGGCACAACGGCCGATACACGTTCAACAGCATCTGGCCCATTTGGGACATGACACCGGAGGAGGTGGACCGGGCCTGGACCTTCGGCAGGCGGATCCTGGTGTTCCAGGTGTTCGACACCACGGTCTGGATGGTGCTTGCCGTGGCCCTCGTCGCTGCGGCGGTCCATGTGCGCCGCCTGCCCGGCCCCGTGGCCCTGTTGAACATCCTGTTGCTCCTCGGGGTGGTCGCCTACGCCATTCTCTGGTTCCACGCACTGGACGGCCACGACTACTACTTCATCAACCCCCTGATCCTGCCACTGGTGCTCTGGACCACTTTTCTCTGGTGGCTGCGCCGTGATCACCCCCTCGTGTTCCAGGCCACCTGGCTCAAGACCCTGTTCGCAGGGCTGCTGGTGTACAACGTGGCGTATGCCGCCAACAACATGCGGATGCGCTATGCGGAGCGAACGCCCATCGACCCCACCATGGTCCTGCCCATCCATCACACGCACGAACTGCCGTACTGGAGCGCCATGGACCACTACGACCTGCGCGGCACCCAGGACCTGGGTCCGACCTTGGATGCGCTCGGGATCCCCAAGGACGCCCTGGTGATCTTCCTGGATGACCACACCATCAACGGGTCCTTGTACCTGATGGGCCGCAAGGGGTTCACCCGCTACGGGAATGACTGGAGCGACCCGGGCATGTTCGATCGCCTTATCGATCGAGGGGCACGCGTCCTTCTGTTCGCCCAGGACCGATGGCTGAACGACCCTCTTCTGGCGCCCTACCTGACCCGGCCGCTGGCACAGCACAAAGGCATCCGCATCTACGGGCTGGGCGGATCCGAAGGCGCAACGATGGGCAAGAATTCCGAGGTCGGGCTGTGACCCCGGCCGCGTACGTCAGCAGGCGAACGCGTGCGGCCGATCGGCCCGAGCGCATGTGGGTCCGGATCCTACATTTGGTCCGCATCGCAGCACCTTGTCCGGTCGGGACCAAGTGGATGGGGGTTCAGCGACCGCACCGCAGCCTCGATGGATATCAGCGATCACATACAGGATCGGGAGAAGCCGATGTGCGGCGAAGAGCCTACCGGACCGAATGGAAAGGGCCCTGTATTCTTCTAGGAACAAGCTCCAGATGATGTAATGGGGTCCTTGGTCGCTCATATCCGCCCCCTGTTCCGTCATTTGGGGTGGGGCATAGTGCTGTCCACACTGGCATTTGTGAATGGCTATCCACTTGTATACGCTGATTCCGGTGCCTATGTCCGCGCCTCGATCACACTGGAGCAATTGGACGATCGCCCTTTGGGCTATTCGTTGTTCTTGCGCGCCATTACTTGGCAGGAGACCCTATGGACAGTGCCCATCGTCCAAGGGGCCCTGGTCAGCTGGCTGTTGCTTGTCCTATTGCGGGCGCTTGTCGACCGCCAAGTGGACATACACAGGAAGCACAATATTCTGCTGGTGTTCCTTGGTGTTGGCACTTCCTTGCCGTGGTATACAGCACAGATCATGGCCGATATCTTCACTCCTGTCCTCTTCTTGTCCACCTATGTGATCACTTCAAGGATAGCTCTGCGCTGGCCGGCCTTGATATTCGCCCACCTCGTCGTATTGCTTGGGCTCATCAGTCACAACTCCCACATCCTCATCCTGCTGGCGGCGTGGTCGACATGGACTATTGTGATCGGCTCGATCGGTCCGCGCCTTGGAACATGGTCAGGATGGAGGGTGCTTACGCCTCCACTTCTTGCCTTGATCGCACCCGTGTTCATCGGGGGATTCTACATGATGGACGGTAAGGCACCGGCCCTTTCCCGCGCCGGCAATGTATTCCTCGCTGGCAGGCTCTGCGAGGAGGGGGTGATGGAACGGTTCCTCCGGGAACACTGTGCAGAGCGGGAGTACAGGCTCTGCCCTTACGTGGATGACCTCCCGGCGGATGCTGGCATGATGCTTTGGTCGGACAAGGGTCTCCTTGTCCGTGAAGGGCTATCGCTTTCTCAAGCCGATTCTGTTCTTGCCCCGCTTATGAAGGATATCCTCAAGGACCCGGTCGCCATGCGGACCTACGCGCGTTCGGTCCTCGTCTCAACGCTTGTTCAGATGTTCCAGTTCGATGCAGGTGTCGGGCTACATGCCTATGGCCCGGGCACTAGCCCGTTCTTTCACATCGGGAACCACTTCCCTCGTGAGTTCTCCAGGTATAGAATGAGCAGGCAACAACGGGATGAGTTCAAAGTTCTTGAACGCGCGAACTGGTTGGTCGCCCTCGTGCTTGTGCTCTCGTGTATTTACTTGCTCTTCAGCTTCCCCAGGTGGATCCGTCTCCCCAGGTTCCGTGCGTTGTTCATAGCGATCGTTGCTTGGCTGGTGGCTAATGCCGCGGTCACGTCGGCATTAGCCGTGGTCGACCCTCGTCTTCAGTCACGGGTTCTTTGGCTGATCCCCATGTTCGCCGTACTCGTTTTCGTTGAGCACCCGTGGTGGTCCGGGCAGGGCGTGACCTTGTCGTTCGGGCGAGAGCATGGTGGCTATTCAACCCAAAGCCGGTGATCATGGCCGCACAGGATCCGGACCCGCAGCGCAGATCAGTGACAGTCCTGCTCTCCATCATCATCCCCGCCTACAACGAGGAACGCACCATCCGCGGCATCCTTGACAAGGTGCGTGGAGTGGAGTTGGAGCATGGCATCACCAAAGAAGTGATCGTGGTGAACGATGGCAGCCGTGATGGGACCGCTGACGCGGTGAAGGCCTACATGGCCGAGCACCCTTCCCTGGGCATCCGGTTCTTCGAACAGCCGCGCAACATGGGCAAGGGCGCCGCGATCCACCGCGGCATCCGCGAGGCCACCGGGGATCACCTCATCGTGCAGGACGCCGACCTGGAATACGACCCCCGCGAGTACAACCTGCTGCTGCGCCCCGTGGTGGAGGGCTTCGCCGATGTGGTCTATGGATCGCGCTTCATGGGGCACCACCCGCATCGCATCCTCTTCTTCTGGCACAGCATCGGCAACAAGGTGCTCACCTTCCTGTCCAACGCGTTCAACAACCTGAACCTGACGGACATGGAGACCTGCTACAAACTGATCCGCAGCGACATCGCCAAGGGGCTCGACCTGCGGGAACAGCGCTTCGGTTTCGAACCGGAGGTGACCGCCAAGCTGGCGCGGGTGAAGGGCATCCGCATCTACGAGGTGGGCATCAGTTACTACGGCCGGACGTATGCCGAGGGCAAGAAGATCGGCTGGAAGGACGGCTTCCGGGCCATCTGGTGCATCATCAAGTATGGCCTCTGAGCGCGATAGCATGCACGCACGGCGTGCCCTATACGGCCCGATGATCCTGGCCGGTCTTTTGGCCACCGGGGCCGTACTTCTCCGTGTGTACCTGCCTGGTACTCCGGATACCGGTGACGGCGTCTTCCACTATCTGTTCGCCCGCTATGCGCCGGAACACCCCCGGTTGCTTCTCGACCTGTGGGCCAAGCCCCTGTTCACCTTCCTGGGCATTCCTTTCGCCCAACTCGGTGCGTGGGGCATGACCCTGTTGAACGCGCTGCTTTTTCTAGCGACATGCTGGCCGTTGATGCGGATGACGGAGGCGCGATCGCCGGGTACGGCCTGGGCCGTGCCCCTGTTGATGCTTGCGCCGATGTACCTGGAGGTGACCGTTGGCGGAATGACCGAGGTCCTGTTCGGGGCCTTGACGGCCTGGGTGCTCTTGCTCATCCTGACCGAACGCTGGCGTTCGGCCGCAGCGGTGGCCTCCCTGTTGCCGTTCACACGACCGGAGTGGGTGGGGTTCCTGCCATTCCTCGTGCTCTGGTTCATCTGGTGCGGCGCCTTGCGTGCACTACCCTGGCTGGCCCTCGGCACGGTGATGATGAGCGTGATCGGCGGCCTCGTAAAGCAGGACCTGCTCTGGTTGCTGAAGGAGCACCCTTATCAGCATACCATCGACTTCTATGGGAGAGGCTCGTTCTGGCATTATGTCGTGCACGCCAGGGACATCGCAGGGGCGCCCTTGCTGGTCCTGGCGGCGATCGGTCTGTGCGCGCTGGCGATCTCCCTTGGAAGGCGGTCGGAAAAGAGACACCGGAACCTCTTCACGCTCTGCCTTGCCGCGGCACCCGTGTTCGCCATCACCTTCATTCATTCGTGGATCTGGTGGCGTGGCACCAATGGGTCCTTCGGCCTTCTGCGTGTGATGGCCACCGTGCTGCCTTTCCTTGTGCTGGTGGCCGTCGACGGTTCGGCGCCGGTTCTCCGGTCGCTGTCGCTACGCATCCGCGGCCTTGTGCTTCTGCTCTTTGGTCTTCTTACCACGGTCGAAGCCTATCACCGCGTGGACCTGCCTGTTGTGAGGTCCGTGCCGGAACTGGTCATGGACGATGCGGCCGCATTCCTCCGGGCCGATGATCGGGAGAGGCGTCGCATTGCCTTGGCCCAGCCCTATCTGGCGTTCGCCTTGCAGCGCGATCCGTTCGACAGCACCCGCACCCCCACCTTCTGGCGCTTGCACCATAAGCGCACGGACCTGGGGCTGGCCGAAGGGGATCTGATCTGCTGGGATTCGCGAATGGGGCCTCATGAGGGGGGGGTCGAGCTTGAACGATTGTTGTTCGAACCGGGGTTCACCTTGCTGCGCGGATGGAGCCGACAGGAGCCGGAGCATTTCTACGCCGGTGGCCAACCCTTCGAAGTGTATGTGTTCGAACGCCGATCGAGGGGCTGGCGGACCCAAGTGGATACGCTCATCGACCTGGACCGCTGGGAGGTCCTTCCACCCCTGATGCGGGATGCGCTCAATGCTTGTTCGCGTCCCCCCATGCGCTGCCTTCAGGGCGAGTATCCGCTTGCTCTTGACCATCTGCTGCCCAAGGATGACGCGGTGCTCAAGGAGATGCACATCGAAGGTGATGTCGGGCTGGGGGAAGGGGCTTCGGCGCACCTTGTTTACACGGAGACCGATGCGGACGGGAACAAGCTGCGCTACCACCAAGTGGACCTCGGGAACGGCCCGTTCCACACCACCCTCCGCATACCGCATCGCGAAGAGGGGGTCAGGGATCAACTCTACTGGTGGATCCCAGGCGGTGGATGGCTGGAGTTGAGGAAACTGCTCATCACCGTGCACGCGCGCTCATGAACATGCATCGCTGGCACGCTGATGGGTCGTTGACACTGCTGGGTCACTTGACGTTCATCCTGCTCCTGCTGCTTTCCTGGTGGCATTGGGACATTCGGATAGTCCATGTGGATTCCGCGTATCAGGTCTTCAGTTGGATCAACGACCCCGCATATAAGATCGAGGCCTACCGCTATTCGGCCGTTCTACCGCAGGCCCTGGTCAAACTCCTGGATACCTGTGGTGCGGGCATGAACGTGCTGTTGGTTGCCGCCTCCGTGACCCACGTTCTCGTGGCCTATGTCACCTACATGTTCTGTGTGCATGTTCTTCGCTCCCGTACGGTCGCCGTCGCCATGCCATTGGCGACCTTGCTTTGTATGCATACTTCGTTCTATGGCATGGTGCTGGAGGCGCATTATCTGCTGTCATATCCGTTCCTGCTGCTCGCGTTCTGGGAATGGTCGTTCAGCAAGGGCGTGGGTCATAAGCCATGGACCTGGTTCCTGAGCCTGGTTCTGCTCATCCCCATCCTCATGGTGCATCCCACCGCGTTCGCCTTCGTCCTGTTCATGGCCTTGTTCGCCTTCCTCCTGCCGGGGCACACCTGGCAGCTACCTGTCGCAGCGGTCCTGGTCACCGGGCTATGGGCCATGATGCATCGGACATGGTTCCCGCCGAGCGCATATGAGTTGGAGTTCAGCACCAATCTGAGGACCGGGCTTTCTGAACCCGGCCGCATCGCAGAGCTCCGTTCCACGGGCTTCTTCCTGGATGGCTTGCTGCTTCCCGGCAAGCTTTACATCCTGCCCCTCGCACTCCTGCTTATGGGCGTCGCTGCACTGCTGCGTTCGGGTCGCCACCTCCATGCTATCGCCGCACTCATGGCGTTCCCGGTCTATCTGGGAGTGGTCTTCCTGTCATCACCCTACGGTCAACAGGAGATCATGATGGACAAGAGCATCCTGCCTGCCGGCCTCCTGGTCGCGCTTCCCTGGGTGTGCGGTGGTGCGCGGATCGGAAAGGATGCGCGCATCGCGCGGCTCTGGAGGGTCATGTTGGTGGTCGTGCTGGCCATTAAACTGTGCACCATCGCCATGGCCGCCACGTTGTTCGAAGACCGGCTGGCCCGCCTTCGTCAGTTGGTGGAAGATGGCAGGGCAGCGGGAGGTGGGGTGCGCTACATCACCGAGGACGCGCGGCGCATGTACGGGCTCATGGATGATTGGGGACTGCCGTTCGAGACCGTTCTGCTGAGCACTTCGGACGGTGGAACGCCGGTCATGCTGCTTCCCAGCGAACCCGTTCCCGTGGGAGCGCAATGGGAACAGCTTCCCTTCTGGCTTCAGGATATGCACTATCCGCTGGATCGAGAGCGATTCGGGGTCGACCTTGACCCTTCTTCACTGCATGCGCTCCCGGTGTTCGCCGGAGCTCAAGCCAAGGAGCTCAATCAATGATCACCTCCTGCACCTCGCCCACCAGGTCCTTGGCGGGGAAGGGGATGTAGCCCTGGTCGAACGGCGTGCCCGGCCACCAGCGCGTGTTGTGCCACTCCTGGGTCACGATCAGGTGCATCTGCACGTTGCTCACTTCCGTGACCGTGTTGTTCATATAGGCCACGGTGCGCAGGTGCTCCAGGTCGGGACCGATGCGCCAGAAGATCTCCTGCGGCCGCCAGTCGATCTCGAACCAATAGTGGTCGCCCCCGAAGAGCTCGCGGTCCGGCGCTTCGGTCTTCTGGGTGATCGCCCGGTAGTTGTGGTCCCAGCGATGGTTCACATAGGTGCGGCCGTCCTTCTCGATCGCATGGCAGCCCACGTCGAAGTCCTCGGGGTCGTGGCAGGCCATGTCCCAGTTGGTGCAGGCCACGGTGATCATGCCTGGGCCGTCGGTGCGGTCGTCGCTGGTGCTGTAGGTCCAGGCGTTGCGGTCGTCCGGCAGGGCCAGCTGCTGCGGATAGGTGGGCGGAAAGGCGCGGTCCGGACAGTAGGAAGGCGTCTTGAGGATCTCGAAGTCGATCTCCGAATACGCGACGCGGGGCACGCGCTGGTCGTTGTCGCCCCCATAGTAGTTGGCCATGTAGCCGTCCTTCGCGCACGGGCGCCGCAGTCCGCCGGGGGCCCCATCGTAGATGAGCCAGATGGCGTTGGTGAGGCCCACCCACATGTCCGAGTCGTTCAGCAGCCGCGTGAGCTTGCACTTCACCCGGTAGCGGCCATAGGCCAGGCCGTGCCGCGAACGGATGCCCACGTTCTCCTTGCGCCAGTCGCCCTCGGTGCTCGCGGGGTTCCTCAGCTCGATCACGTTGCGCTCCGGATCGCTGCGCACCGTGCTGCACGGTGTGCGCGCCACCATGGGGCGCAGGCCCACCAGCTGGTCCGTGGGGAAGAAGCAGCGGTAGCGGTCGTGGTCCGCCGGCGTGTATTCGTTGCCCAGGACATCGGCGATCAACGGGATGTTGGCGAACCGCGTGCTGGCGTCCACGTAGTGGATGAACTGCTCGAACGGCGCCTGGGCCGAGAGCTTCGGATCGTCGCCGCAGTCCGCCGAGAAGGCCGAGCGGTCCTTCGCGTGCTCGGGCCGCACATGGATGCCTGCGCCCAGCGGGGGCCGGGCCTCCACCTTCAGGCGCTGTGACGCGACGCGCACCTCGGCCCCCTTCATGCGCGCACCCGGGCCGCTGATCCAGTACCAGAAGGGGTCCATGTGCCGCCCCTCCACCGTGCGGCGGATGTCCTGCACCTCGGCGGCCGGCGGTGTGCGGGCGAAGTCCGCCTCGGGCACCACCACGAGCATGAACACATACTCGCCGACGCGCGGGTTGCGTGACCAGCGCGCCGGGCGGCCCCGGTCATCGCGGTGCTCGGGCTGGTCGCGCGGATCGCCCCGGATGCGGAAGGCATCGGTGACCGTGATGCCCTCCTTCGAGGCCGGAGGGCTCAGGCGGAACCCCTCGCCGGCATCCTCCCAGCTGCCGTAGAAGTTCTCGTGCGCCAGCGGATGCTGTTTTCCGTCCGGCGCGGTGTGCGCGAACTTGTAACTGTCGTTGAGGTAGTACAGCTTGTAGTGGAACCGCGCGCCCGTGCCCGTGGTGTCGCGCAACGTGAAGCGGAAGGTGAAGCGCCCTTCGGCCACCTGGCGCGCGCTGGGGACCACGAATCCGCTGTCGAGCGCATCGGTGTAGTCCATGGCGATCACCGCCACACCGGTATCGTTCACCGGCCAGTTGGTGAGCGCGGTGAACTCCTGCAGCGCACCGGGCCCCTGCGCGGGCCGCACGCCACAGGCCGCGAACAGCAAGGGCAGACCTGCGCCGAAGGCCACGGCGATGCGATGCGGAAGGGAGCGCGCGCGGTTCATGGGGCGGTGATGCGGATCAGGGCTCCCCGTGGCGCGGGCGTCGCGGCGATCCTCAGGGTGCCGTCGGCCGAGGGGTCCACGTCATAGCCCACCAGCCGCAAGGCGCCCGCCTCTGCGGCCACGTGGACCCGTTCGAAACCGAGCAGGTCGCCACTCGCGGGGCACCAGGGGCGGACGAGGTAGCGGGCCTGTCCAGCGCCATCGATCAATCGCGCGACCCCATCACCAGGCGTGTATCGCCACCGATAGGCCCCGTCGGGCAGCGCGATGAGCTCGGTCGCCGCAGGCGCGGGCTCACCGATCCGGACACCCACCTGTGCGGGATCCACCAGGTCCAGGCATTCCACGGTGGCGAAGGACAGCGGCCGTGTGGTGCGTGCGCTGTCCTCCAGGTCGTGCGCACGGATGCTGTCGCGGCCCAGCACATCGCCGCTGCGGAACACCACGTCCATGTCGTCGATCCAGGTGTCGTGCCGGTGCTTGTTCCAGAGGTAGATGGTGACCACATCATCGTCCGCCACCTCCAGACCGCGCAGCAGCAGTTCGCCCTGCAGGCGCTGCCACACGCCCGGCGCATGCTCGCCGGCACGCAGCTCCTTGCCGTACCAGGCCCGTTGTTCCTCGCCACGGTGGATGGTGGTGACGATCACCAGCCCGGGGTCGTCCGAACGGCACCAGAGGCCGGCGGCGACGGCGGTGAGCGGGGCGCCCACGTCCCCGGCCCGCCGCCGGATGGCCGGTCCGTATTCCGCAGCGGCCTTGAGCAGCATGGAGCGTTCGCCGCCATGGGCGATGCCGCGCACCAGCAGGCTGCTGTCCGCCGATGACTCCATGTCGAAGTGGAGGTTGGGCCGCAGCGTGCGGTCGCCGATGGCGATGGATGGTCCGGAGCGCTCGGCCACCGGCCGGTCGAACGGCGGCGGGTCGTTCGTTGTCAGCGTGCGACCATCGGACGTGATGGGGGAGGTGCGTTCGGCGGACAGGTCCACAGCGGAAGGTCCGGCGGGCCGCTGCACGGTGTCGCGCAGGGTGCGGAGCTCGCGCTTCACGGCATCGGGCCGCAGCAGGGCCAGCGCGGCCGCGGCGGCCACGAGCAGCAGCGCGAACAGGAGCAGGAGGCGACGGCGTGGCATCGATGCGGTGCTCACTCGATCATCACCCCGCGCACCTGCATCAGCGGCAGGGGGGTGAAGTTGGCCTCCTGGATGCTCTCCGGCAGGAAGATGTACTTCTTGTCGTGCAGCTGTCCGTTGGCGTAGTAGCTCAGCCAGTACTGGTTGTTGAGGCCGAAGAGCTCCTCCATGATGGGTTCGATGCGCGCCCAGCTTCGTGGGCCGAGCTTGCCCAGGAAGTGCCGCATCTCGCTGGTGCGGCGTGCCTCGCCCGCCAGTTCCCCGTAGCCGCGCGAACTGATGAGCACGTTCTCCAGGGCGTAGTCGTTCCGGTTCACGAGATACACGTACCAGCCTTCGCCACCCTCGGGGTCCGGCTCGCGCACCACGGCCATGGCCACGCCTTGCACCTTGGGGGGGTGGATGTCCTTGCGCATCGACCGTCAACCCTTGCGCCCGGCCAGTTCACGGGCGATGGCGATCCAGTGGAACACGTCCTGGGGGTGGCCCTCCTCGTTGACCTCCTCGCGCTTCATGCCGGTGCGCACCAGCACCAGGTCCTCATGCGGGATCACCACCACGTACTCGCCGTGGAAGCCGCGGCAGTAGTGGATGGGCTTCCCATCAAGCTCGGCCAGCCACCAGAAGTAGCCGTAGCGGGCGTTGGGCCTGCCCTTGTCCATCACCTTCGCCGGCGTCACCGAAGCGAGGAAGAAGTCGCGCGGCACGATCTCGCGACCCTTCCACATCCCGCTGTCCAGGTACAGCTGCCCGATGCGGCCGAAGTCGCGCGCCGTGGCGTAGAGGCAGCAGAAGGCCTTGAAGTCGCCCTCCGCGCGGTCCTTGCCCCAGTACGCCGGGTGCTCGCAGCCCAGTGGGCCCCAGAGCTTCTCGGCCACCAGCTCGTCCAGCGGAAGCTTCCAGGCGGCCTCCAGCACCTCGGCCATGATCTGCGTGGCGCCGCTGATGTAGTCGAACTCCCGGCCCGGTGCGATGCGGCACGGCTGGTCCAGGCTCAGTTCCCGCACGTTGGTGCCGTAGTAGCCCTTGGCGTTGTCGCTGAAGGGGTCGGCGCCGCTCTCGCCCCAGTCCAGCCCGGTGCTCATCGTCAGCACATGCTCGATCGTGATCGCCCCGTGGCAGGGATCCATCGCGGTGAATTCGGGCAGGAAGTCGCTCACCGGTTGTTGAACGCTCTTGATCACGCCCTCCTTGATCGCGATGCCGGTGAGCACGCTCACATAGCTCTTGGCCACGCTGAAGCTGTTGCTCACGCTGTCGGCGTCCCAGCCGTTCCAGTACTGTTCGAAGATGAGGCTGTCGTGCTGGAACACGGCGAAGCCCACGCTGTACAGGTCCTTGAGCTGTTGTTCCTGTTCAGGCTTCAGGGCGAGCCGGCCGTACCGGGCGCCCTTGGGCCAGGGTTGCGGCGCGGTGGCGGCAATGGTGCCGTAGGGGAAGAAATCGCGGTCGTCGATCTCGGGGGAGGTGCGCCCCAGGAGGTAGGTGTAGCGCACCCCGCGTGGGATGTGGCCGTTGCCCGTGGCGTAGGCCAGCACGACGAGCAGCACGACGAGGCCGACGGTCAGGAACAGGAACTTCTTGAGCTTGCGCATGGCGGCGGGTGGAGGCCGAAGGTAGGGTCACGACGTGGCCGGCGGCTCAACCCGTGGCCGGTGGACCGTGGCTCCGGCGTTCCAGGGGCATGACCGGGACTGCCGGAAGCTGCGGCGAAGGCGGCGGGCCTGCGTCAGCGGGGCTCTTCCACCAATTCCACGTCGAACAGATCGGCGAGCTCCAGCTTCATGCGCTGCTTCACCTGCTCCATGTCCACCGGCCCGCCCAGTTCCCGGGCCAGGCTGGTGACGCCTTTGTCGGCGATGCCGCAGGGCACGATGTGGCCGAAATAGGCCAGGTCCGTGTTCACGTTGAAGGCCAGACCGTGCATGGTGACCCAGCGGCTGGCGCGGATGCCGAAGGCGCAGATCTTGCGGGCCCGCGCGGGGTCGTCGGCATCGAGCCACACCCCGGTGAGGCCATCGATGCGGCCGGCACGGATGCCGAACGCCTCCAGCGTGCCGATCACGGCCTCCTCCAGGGTGCGCAGGAAGCGGTGGATGTCCGTGAAGTGATGGTCCAGATCGAAGATGGGGTACACCACCAACTGGCCCGGTCCGTGGTAGGTGATGTCGCCGCCCCGGTCGATGGGAAAGAAGTGCACGCCCTTTTCACGCAGCCCCTGCTCATCCAGCAAGAGGTGGTCCTGCCGGCCGCTCTTGCCCAGGGTGTACACGTGGGGGTGCTCGCAGAACAGCAGATGGTCCCGCGTGGGTCGTTGCCCGTCCGCTGGGCGCGAGCGGTTCTCCAGCTTGATGGCGACCGTTCCCTCGAAGAGCTCCTTTTGCAGCGCCCAGGCGGCGGCGTAGTCGATGGGACCGAGGTCGCGGAAGTGAACGTGTCGCACGGGCGCAAAGGTCGGGGAAGCGGGAGGCACGCGAACACCCGGACGGGGCCGCTCACCGCCGGCCGCTCATCACCGCACCTCGGCGAGCTTCCCCTTCAGCATGTTGATCACGGCGATCTCGGTGGGGTCCACGCCTTTGCGTTCCGCCCAGTAGTAGCTCACCCAGTCGCCGAGGTTGATCAGGTAGAGCTGCCGCGCGAAGGCGGTGTCGCCACGGCTCCACACGTCGTGGATGTGCGGCGTGTATTTGCGGAACACATCCTTGTTGATCTCCATGCGGATCTGGCTGCGTTCATGGTCCTCCTTGTGGCGGAAGATCAGCACCGCGATGTCGTCCCGGCCGCCGGCCCAGCCCACGAGCTCGTTGTGGTTCATCTCGGGGATGGCGTGGTGCCAGCAGAGCTCCTTGCTGTTCTCGTTCACCTGCTGGCGGAAACGGATGCTCACGGCCTCGGTGTTGGCCTCGCTGTAGATCACGAGCCGTTTGCCCACCAGCTTGCCGGTGAGCTCCTGCGCGGCCTTCCGGATGCCCTCCTTCTCGTCCGCGAGCATGTTCGCGGCGGTGCGGATGGCGCCGGCGAAACCATCGCCGATGATGCCGAAGTGATGCAGCACGAAGAACTGCTGCACCAGCGAATAGGCCAGCATGGTGCGCGGCGGGTTGCCACCGGGGATCACGATGTGGTCAAGACCCCTGGCCCGGGCCGTCTCCAACATGGTGCCGCCGCTGGTGATCGCCACCGTGCGGGCGCCCCTGGCCAGGGCCTGCTCCATGGCGGCCAGTGTCTCTTCGGTGTTGCCGCTGTAGCTGCACGCGATCACCAGGCTCCGGTGGTCCACGTAGCCCGGCAGGTAATAGTTGTTGAACACCTCGATCGGGCAGCGGGCCTCCTTGTGCACCAGCTGCGCGGCGATGCGGCCGCCGATCCCGCTTCCGCCCAGCCCGGTGACGACCACGTTGGCGTAGGGCCCCCCGGCGGTCTTCAGGGTGGCCTTCCGGCCGATCTCCAGGGCTTCCTTCAGTTGTTCGGGGAAGGCGTCGATGAGCTTGTACATGGCGGGGGTGCCGCGGGGCGGCGGGAATGGGGCCTGTTGGCGGGCCGAAATTAGACGGCTCATACGCACCATCGGCTTCCGGAGTTGCCGGGTAACTTCGCGCTCCCCTTCCGCCACCCATGTCCCACGCCCTTTCCGACCAGGAGCTGGTGCGCCGCGAAGCGCTCCGCAAGCTCCGCGCCCTCGGCATCGAACCCTTCCCCGCCGCCGAATTCCCCGTCACGGCCACCGCGCAGGAGGTCAAGGGCCTGTTCCGCGAAGCGGGCGAGCCCGCCCGGGTGACCCTGGCCGGCCGGCTGATGAGCGTGCGCCTGATGGGCAAGGCCTCGTTCGCCGTGCTGCGCGACCACACCGGCGACCAGCAGGTCTATATCGCCCGTGACAGCATCTGCCCCGGCGAGGACAAGGTGCTTTACGACGAGGTGTGGAAACACCTGCTGCACCTGGGCGACTTCATCGGCGTGGAGGGGCACGTGTTCAAGACCCGCACCGGGGAGGTCACCGTGCATGTGGAGGCGCTCACCGTCCTGGGCAAGGCGCTGCGACCGCTTCCCGTGGTGAAGACGGACGAGGAAGGCCGTGTGCACGATGCCTTCACCGACCCCGAGCAGCGCTACCGCATGCGTTATGTGGACCTGAACGTGAACCCCGGCGTGCGGGAGACCTTCCTGAAGCGGACACGCATCATCGCGGCCATGCGGGCCTTCCTGGTGGAGAGCGGCTACCACGAAGTGGACACGCCCGTGCTGCAACCCATCCCGGGCGGTGCGGCGGCGCGCCCCTTCGTCACCCACCACAACGCGCTGGATGTGCCGCTCTACCTGCGCATCGCCAACGAGCTCTACCTCAAGCGCCTCATCGTCGGGGGCTTCGAGGGCGTGTTCGAGTTCAGCCGCAACTTCCGCAACGAGGGCATGGACCGCACGCACAATCCGGAGTTCACCATCATGGAGCTCTATGTGGCCTGGAAGGACTACCGCTGGATGATGGGCTGTATGGAGCGGATGCTCGAACGGGTGTGCACGGCGGCCAACGGGGGGGCCACCGCCACCTTCGGCGGGAACACCCTGGACTTCACCGCACCCTTCCGGCGCATCAGCATGTGCGGGTCGATCCGGGAGAAGACCGGGGCCGATGTGCTTGAACTGGACGAGAGCGCGGTGCGCCAGCTGTGCGTGAAGCACGGCATCGAAGTGGCGCCCACGATGGGCAAGGGCAAGCTGATCGACGAGCTCTTCAGCGCCCTGGTGCAGCCGGAGCTCATCCAGCCCACCTTCGTCACCGATTTCCCGGTGGAGATGAGCCCGTTGTGCAAGAAGCACCGCGACGACCCCCGGCTCACCGAGCGGTTCGAGCTGTTCGTGAACGGCTTCGAACTGGCCAACGCCTACAGCGAGCTCAACGACCCCATCGACCAGCGCGAACGCTTCGAGGAGCAGCTGAAGCTGCAACAGCGCGGCGATGACGAGGCCATGTTCATCGACCGGGATTTCCTACGGGCCTTGGAGTACGGCATGCCGCCCACCAGCGGCGTGGGCATCGGGGTGGACCGCCTGGTGATGCTGCTCACCGACAATCCCGCCATCCAGGAGGTGCTGCTCTTCCCGCAGATGCGGCCCGAGAAGTTCGAGTGAACGGCAGGGGCCGAGGTCGTCAGCCCCCGTCCATCCCTTCCTGCGGATCCACCAACAGCGGATCGTGATGAACCGGGGCCGTCGGTGCATTGGGCATCCCGTGATCCTCCGTACCTTGGCGGCGAAGTCCCAAACCTTAAACACGAACACATGAAGCACATTACGCAAGGGATCCTTTCCTCGGCCCTCGTCGGCCTGCTGGCCCTGACGGCCACGAACGCACAGGCCCAATGCACCACTTGGGTCAACCCCACGGACTCCTCGGGTTGGAGCGATTTCAACAGCCAGTTCGGTGGTGCGCCCACGCCCGACGGTTCGGGCAACTGCGCAACGAACGAGATCACGGCGTTCGAGGTGTACGCGGACGAGGCGTACGCGATGAACAACATCCAGCAGGGTGTGACCTACACGTGGAGCGCCTGCAACGGTACGGGCGGAACGGCCTGGCCGCTGATGTTCACCATCATCAACCCGAGCGGCACGGTCGATGCCTACGGCACCAACGCGGGCTCGAACTGCGCGCTCTCGTGGACGGCCTCCGAGACCGGTACCTACCTGATCGTGGTGAGCGAGGTGGGGGCCTGCGGCACCAGCGCCAACGCCAGCACCAACAACGGCTACCCGTCGATCACCTGCGGTGGGACGATCGGCATGGCCGAGCTCGCCGGTGAGGCTTCCATCGAGGTGTTCCCCAACCCGTCCAACGGCATGATCACCGTGACCCTGGAGGGCATGGAAGGCCAGGGCGTGCTGGAAGTGATGGAAGTGAGCGGCCGCATCGCCCTCAGCACCAACCTGAAGGCCGGTGAGACCACCAAGCGCCTGGACCTGAGCGACCTCAGCAACGGCACTTACTTCGTGAACCTGCGCCAGAACGGCAAGGTGACCCGCGAGAAGTTCGTGCTGGCCCGCTGAGCCACGAACGACCAAGGCCGGGGGGCCGTCCCGTTGCGGGGCGGCCCCCCGGTTTTTCCACCCGGCCGGTGCGCGCCGTCGACCACGCTCAGCGCACCCGCTCGACCTTCAACATCGCATCGCCCACCTCCAGCCGCCGCGCCACTTCCAGCCCGCTGACCACCCGGGCGAAGCGCGTGTAGCGGCCGTCCAGGTGCGGGGCGGGGGCGAGCATGATGAAGAACTGGCAGCTCTCGGTATCGCGACCCGCCGAGGCCAGGCCCACGGCACCCTCCACGAACCCCATGGGGCTCACCTCGGTGCGCAAGGTCCACGGCATGCCGCCGTACCCATCGCCACGCGGGCAACCGCCCTGGGCCACGAAGTTGGGCACGATGCGGTGGAAGGCCCTGCCGTTGTAATAGCCGGCGGTGGCCAGTGAATCGAAGGCCGCACAGCTGCCCGGCGCCGTGGCCGGTTCCAAGGCGAGCACGATGGTGCCTTTCGCGGTGACGATCCGATAGCGCTGCCCGTCGCGCAGCAGCCCCAGCCGGTCCAGGTCGATGGGGTGGTTGTAGGGAGGCGCCGCATGCGGCGGGGCCGCACGCCCTTCGCGCCGCGCCGTGGCCTGTTCCAGCAATTGCAGGGTCTCCAGGTCACGCACCGGATGCAGGGTGCCGCGGGTCCGTTCCACCAGATCGGTGCTCAGCAGCAGTTGTAGGAAGGCCGGTCTTTCCTCGGCGAGCCGTTCGCACACGGCGGCGATCAAGCCCGCATCGCCCGTGCCCAGCACCTTCCGCAGTTGGTCGGACAGCCAGGCATCGCGCCCCTTCTGGTCGATCTCCCCGGCCTTCAGCTTGTCCTGGAACTGGGTCATGGAGGCTGCGAAGGCCGCCTGGCGCTCCACGGCCGGCCGGTCGCCCAGTACCACGGCCAGCAGGGTGTCCTGCGGCAGGGCCGGGCCCAGGGCCGTGAGCAACGCGGCGTTGAGGTAGGGCCCCAGGTCCTGCCGCCGCATGCTCTCCATCAGCATACGACAGATCACGCGGGTGCCCGGCCCGGCGTGCTTCATCACCAGCCCGTAGAGCGGCAGTTTCACACCGTAGTCCGCGCTCTCCTGCGCGGCCTTCCAGATGGCCTCCCCGTCCAGGTGCAGGTGGTAGCGCTGCAGTTGCTCCACGGCCGCCTGGCGCACGCCGGGGTCCGCGTCCATGGTGGCACGCTCCAGCAGCAACGGAGCCAGCAGGGTGTCCTCCTTGGCACCGATCGCCCGCACCGCTGCGATGCGCACCTGCGGCAGGCTGTCGTGCACGGCCAGGTGTCGGAGGGTGTCGGTGACCGCCCGGGAGGCATGGTGCTTCAGCGAGGCCACCAGGAACTGACGCACCGCCGGATCGCGTTCCACACTTGCGGCGTGCAGCACGTCGGGTGCCGTGGGGGCAAGGGCCTCGCGCGGCAGGCGGGCCAGGGTTTGGGCGGCGCGCAGGCGGATGTTCCGGTCCGTGCTCTCCAGGTAGCTCAGATACCACGCCGCCTCATGCCGGGATGATCGCAGTTCCGCCGCGAAGGCGGCATTGTTCAACTGGGCTTTCACCGCCGGGTCCGGTTCCTGGTCCGCCGCTTGGCGCAGGGCGGCCAGGGCCGTGCTGTCAGCCACAGCACCCAGGGCGAACCCGGCGGCCCCCCGCACCGTGGCATCGCCATCGCGCAACGCTTCCGCCAAGAAGGGGCGTGCCGCGCTGTCCTGCACGCTGGCCAGGGCCAGCGCCGCCGCTTCGCGCACACTGGCCGTACTGTCCTTCAGCAGCGCGCAGAGGTCCGTCGTGCGTCGCTGGTCCTGCGCCTGCAACACCGCCTGCATCCGGGCATCGGTCCAGCGGCCGCCGGGCTTGGGCGTGCTGAGGTCGGCGGTGGTGCCTGTGTCGCATCCCGCAAGGAGGACGGGCACCAGCAGGGCCGGAAGCATGACGCGCATATGACAAAGGTGCACACCCTTGGCCACGCCAGTACCTTCGCTGCCCATTTCCCGCCATGCGCCACTCCCGCCCCCTCGTCCTCGCTCTATTGTCCATCTCCGCCGCACCACTGCCCGCCCAGCTGCTGGGCGACCAGGAGGCCCGCGACCAGATGAAGTACGATGTGCAGTACTTGGCCAGCGACCTGCTCGAGGGCCGCGAGGCCGGCACCAGAGGTGAACGCATGGCCGGCGACTACATCGTGCAGAAGATGGCCTCCATCGGCCTGATGCCGTACGGGGACAGCGCCACCTACCGCCAGGCTTTCACCTTCGCGGGGCAGCCTGTGCTGGGCGACAAGCAGGTGTTCCAGCTAGGCCGGGAGCGGCTCGAGGTCGGCGAACAATACTTCCCGTTATCCTTCAGCGGGAACGGGGCGGTGCTGGCCACGGTGGCCCGCTGCGGGTACGGCATCCAGGCCCCCGAGCTCGGCCGCGACGACTTCGCCGACATCGATCTCAAGGGAAAATGCGCGGCCATTGCGGTGGGCTCGCCCGACGGCATCCACCCGCACTCGAAGTTCGTCGCCTACCACGACCTGCGGGCCCGGGCCGCCCGGGCTGCGGAGCTGGGGGCGGCCTGCGTGTTCTTCTACAACGACGACAAGGCCGTGGACGACCCGGATCCCACCCTGCGCGCCAAGGCCGCGGCCCTTTCCGTGCCGGTGGTGTTCCTGAAAGGCGACCGCCATGCCGAACTGGTGCGTGACGGCAACCCCGTCTCGCTCACCGTCACCATCGACCGCCCGGTGAGCACCGCGCACAACGTGGTGGGCCTGCTCGACAACGGCCGGCCGAACGTGGTGGTGATCGGTGCGCACTACGACCACCTGGGCTTCGGCGACGAGGGCAGCCTGCACCGCGGCGAGCCGGCCATCCACAACGGTGCCGACGACAACGCCAGCGGCGTGGCGGTGATGTTGCAGCTGGCCCGGGACCTGAGCGCGATGGACGAGGCCAAGGGCAACGACTACCTGTTCATCGCCTTCAGCGGTGAGGAGAAAGGCCTGTTCGGATCGAACCATTGGACCAAGCACCCCACCGTGCCGCTGGCCGAGCTCAACTACATGATCAACCTGGACATGGTGGGCCGCCTCGATGCCGACAGCAGCATCGGCATCAACGGCGTGGGCACTTCGCCCGCCTGGGCCGAGCTGCCCCGTGTGCAGGCCGGTGCGCTCCATATCAAGACCACCACCAGCGGCATCGGCCCCAGCGACCACACCAGCTTCTACCTGCACGACATTCCGGCCATCCACTTCTTCACAGGCACCCACAGCGACTATCACAAGCCCGGCGACGACGAGGACAAGATCAACTACGACGGCATGCTGCGCGTCACCCGCTACATCGAGAGCCTGATCACCACATTGAACGATGACGGCAAGCTGGTCTTCACCAAGACCCAGGACGCCGACAGCGCCAGCACGCCGCGTTTCAAGGTGACCCTGGGGGTGGTGCCGGACTACATGTACGACGGCAAGGGCATGCGGATCGACGGGGTGAGCGAGGGCAAGCCCGCCGCCGCCGCGGGTCTCAAGGCCGGGGACGTGGTGGTGCGCCTGGGCGCCCTGGAAGTGGCCGACATGATGGGCTACATGAAGGCCCTGGGCCAGTTCAGCAAGGGCGATACCGCCAAGGTGGTGGTGCTGCGCGAAGGGCGGGAGGTCGAGGCCGAGGTGACCTTCTGAGCCGGAAGGATCCGCGACCTTCGCCCCCGATGAGCGCACCGCGCATCGCCGTCATCGGCGCCGGCAGCTGGGGCACCGCCCTGGTGAAGCTGCTCTCCACCAACGCCGAACGTGTGGGCTGGTGGGTGCGGCGGCCGGAGACCATCGCCCACATCACCAACTACGGCCACAACCCCGAATACATCAGCGCCGCGCAGCTCGACGTGGGCCGTCTGGCCATGGACAGCGACCTGCACGCCGTGGTGCGCCAGGCCGATGTGCTCGTGGTCGCCGTGCCCAGCGCCTTCCTCAAGGGGGTGCTCGACCGGCTGGGACCCGCCGAGCTGCAGGGCCGCACCCTCTTCAGCGCGGTGAAGGGCATCGTGCCGGAGACCAACCAGATCGTGGGTGAATACCTCTTCCAGCACCGGGGCGTGGCCGAACGCGATTTCGGGGTCATCTGCGGACCCTGCCACGCCGAGGAGGTGGCCCTGGAGCGTCTCAGCTACCTCACCATCGCCTGTCAGGACCCCGCCAAGGCACAGGCCATGGGCACCGCGCTTGACGGACGCTTCTTGAAGACCTCGCTGAGCGACGACATCTATGGCACGGAGTACGCGGCCATCCTGAAGAACGTGATCGCCGTGTGCGCCGGGGTCAGCGTGGGCCTGGGCTATGGCGACAACTTCCGTGCGGTGCTGGTGAGCCGGGCCATCCAGGAGATCGCCCGGTTCGTGGCGGCGGTGCATCCCATCGCCCGCGACATCAACGAGCCCGCTTACCTGGGCGACCTGCTGGTGACGGCCTATTCCACCTTCAGCCGCAACCGCGAGTTCGGCACCATGATCGGCAAGGGCTACAGCGTGCGTGCGGCCCAGCTGGAGATGAACATGGTGGCCGAAGGGTACCACGCCGTCAAATGCGTGCACGAGATCAACGCGCGGCTCAAGGTGGACATGCCCATCACCGAGGCGACCTACCGCATGCTCTACGAGCGCATGGCGCCCCTGATGGAGATGCGCCTGTTGAGCGAACGCCTGGCCTGAGCCCTCAGGGCACCCAGCCTTGGGCGCGCAGCAGCCCGTAACACCCGCTGGCCAGCAACAGCAGTCCCACCGCGCGGAATAGACGCCGCAACCCGGCCGGGGACAGGCGCTCCTGCGCCCGGACGCCGAGCCGCACGAGCACCAGCAGCAGCACCAGCGCCCCGGCGAAGGCCCCCAGGGCGAAGGCCACCAGCTGCGCCACCCCTTCGCCCGTCAGGCCCAACGACACGAACAGCAGCTTGACCCCGCACCAGAACAACAACAGTTGCGGGTTGGCCAGGCCCAGCAGCACCCCCCGCCACAGGTCGCCCGCCAGCTTGTCCTCTCCGGGCGCTGCCGGCCGCGGCCGGAAGAAGAACACGAAATACAACCCCAACGCGAGCAGGATCGAGGCCACCACCGTGGTGATACCGCGGGCACCCATGTCCAGCAACACCACCAGCCGGCCCGCACCCCAGAAGGCGACCGCGGCGTAAAGCAACTCGGGGATCGAACCGCCCACGGCCATCCTGCGCCCCGCAGTACGGCCCCACTTCACCGTGTGCGCCAGCACGGCCGTGTTCACCACGCCCGCCTGCAGCGAACCGATGAAACTGGCCACGGCGGCCAGCAGGAAATAGAGCAACGTGCCCACCTTTGCGCAAAGTAGCCGTCCGATCGCAATGCCGCTGCTGCGTTTCCACTGGGATTTCTTCGGCCCCGATGCGGGCGCCACGGCGGACCGCTTTCTGGAACACGTGGACGAGTTCTGCGCCCACCAAGGCATCACGGGCCACCGGCACTGGGTCACCCGACATTCCTTGCGGGCCACGGCCACCTTGGAATGCGACCAGGCGCACCTGCGCACCGTCCGCGACCGCCTGCGACCACGCCGCGCGGAACAGGTGTTGGGGGCCTGACCTCAGCCCAGCACCCGCCGCAGCAGCTTCTCCTTCCAACCCGCGTAGGGCGGGAATTGAACGCCGGGCTCCGGGAACATGCCGGCCTTCACGATGCTCTGCTGGTGTGAGAACAGGTCGAAGCCGGCCTTGCCGTGGTAGCGCCCCATGCCGCTGGTGCCCACGCCGCCGAAGGGCAGGTGCACATCGCCGAAGTGCAGCATGCAATGGTTGATACAGCCACCGCCGAACGCGATCCGCTCCGTGAAATGGCGCTGCACCCGGCGGTCCTTGCTGAACACGTACAGGGCCAGCGGCGTGGGGTTGCGGCGGATGATGGCTTCGGCTTCGTCCACGGTGTTCCACGGGATCACCGGCAGCACGGGTCCGAAGATCTCCTCGCGCATCACGGGGCTGTCCAAGGACACGTCGGTGAGCGCCGTGGGCGCGATGTAGCGTTCGGCGGCCTCGTGCTGCCCGCCCATGCGCACCGTGCCATCGGAGAGGAAGCGCTTCACCCGGTTGAAATGTTTGTCGTTCACCAGCCGCGCAAAGTCCGGTGAGCGCTGCGGCTCCGTGCCGTAGAACGCTTCGATCTGTTTGGCCATGGCCTCCATGAACGGTCCCATCACCTCGGTGTGTACCAGCGCGTAGTCCGTGGCGATGCAGGTCTGTCCGGCGTTGAAGAACTTGCTCCAGGCGATGCGTCGCACGGCGCGCTTCAGGTCCACGCGGCGGTCCACGATGGCGGGGCTCTTGCCGCCCAGCTCCAAGGTGGCGGGCACCAATTGCCTGGCGGCCTGTGCCAGGATGCTACGGCCCACGGGCACGGAGCCGGTGAAGAAGATGTGGTCGAAACGGAAACCGTCGATCAACGGCGGCACCACTTCACTGCCGATCCCTTGAACCACCATCACATGCTCCTTGGCGAACGCCTGGGCGATGATCCGTTCCAGCACCTGTGCGGTTCGCGGCGCTTCCTCGCTGGGCTTCAGCACGGCGCAATTGCCGGCGGCCACGGCGGCTATCAGCGGGCTCAAGGCCAGCACGGCCGGGTAGTTCCACGGGGCGATGAGGAGCACCACGCCCACGGGTCGGGGATGCACCGCGCCCGTGGCCGGCCACAGCGAAAGGTTATCGGGCACCCCCTGCGGTACCATCCAATCGCCCAGGTTCCGCAGGGCATGGTCCAGTTCCGCGTGCACCTGGCCGATCTCCGCCATGTAGGCCTCGAAGCGCGGCTTGCGCATGTCGGCGTGCAGGGCGGTGAGCAACGCCTCCTCGTTGTCCTTCAGGGCGCGTTTCAGGGCGCGGAGCGCATCGCGGCGGGCCTGGCGGGGGAGCGTGGCACCGCTGCGGAAATGGTGGGCCAGGGCGGCCGAATTGACCGGCATTGTGATGGATTCCATCCGAACGGACAAGATAGTACCGCACGACTTCAGTCGCCTGAATTACTAGTTTATCAAGCGATCAGTAGTTGTTGGTAGTAGAACTCCGCGCAAAGAGCTGATCATTAAGCGGCGAGAATAAAATCCCCCCCTTCCTCCAAACCCCTTGAAGCCAGGAAATCCGCGATGCGGTCGCCGGAGCCGCGCTGGGAGATCATGGAAACAATGAACGCTTGGCCCGGGGGCGGAAGCTGGTGGTGCGGGATGAACGCATAGCCAGGCACCTCGCGCGGCCGCACGTCCGTGAAGGCTTGAACGGGGATGCCCTCGGCTTCCAGCAGGGCGGCCCTGTTCCGGCAGATGCCGCTTGTTCCGGCGATGATCACCGGCCTGCCGTTCAGATGACGATGCAGCCACCGGGCCAGCCATTTCATCTTGGTCGTGTAGAAGGCCTCGGTGCTGTAGTGGGGATGCGTGCGGCTGAGGCGATGCGCATGGTCGTTCCAGGTGAGCAGCACTTCGGGCAGCTTCGCGAAACGCACCCCGGCGTCCATCCAGCGCAGCCACAGTTCGTGGTCCTCCGGCAGCGGTGCGGTGCTGTAGTTGCCGTGGCGATCCACCAGTTCGCGCCGGAACATCGCGGTGGGATGTGCCAGCGGCGCGTCCACGAAGCGCTTCACATAGTGCTCCTGCGGCGAGATGATCGCGTTCTGCCATTGCACGAACCAGCGCATCCCGCTGCTGCGCTCCACCGTGGTGGCGAAGTCCGTGCGTGTGCCCAGCACACCGATCTCGGGATGATCTTCAAGGAACCCGATCTGCTTGGCCAGTCGTTCGGGATGGCTGCTGTCATCCGCATCCATGCGGGCGATGTAGCGCCCCTGGGCCTGCTCCAGTCCACGATCCAACGCATGGGCTATGCCCACTTGTGGTTCCTGCACCAGCCGGATACGTGGATCGCGCTTCACCCAAGATCCCGCCATGGTGGTGCCTGGGTCCGTGGAGGCGTTATCGATCAGCAGCAGCTCCCAATCTTGGAAGGTCTGTGCCGCCATGCTCGCAATGGCCGCATCCAACGTGGCCGCCGCGTTGCGGAAGGGGAGGAGGATGGTGATGGCGGGAGTCGGGCCCATGTGTATTTCCCAAGGGGCGCGTGAGGCCGAAAGGCCGCACCACCTTCATTTCTCGCGCCAACCGCGCTTCAGGTGACGAAGTGCCTTGGGGTGGCGGCGCATATCGAACAGGCCGATGATGACGATGGCGGCCGGATCAATGCGGTACAAGAGCAGGTTGTAGGGTTTGATCGGTGCTTCCCGGAGCCGTGCATGTCCCGCGCTACGGAATCCTCGCGGGAATTTCACGATGTAGCGCACCGTGCGCTCCACATCCTCCACGAAATGCTGCTCTTCCTTCGCCGTCCATTGCTTGCGCAGCCAGGCGAGCACTTCGATGTAGCTGTCGATCGCCTGGGGCGTCCACCTTACCGCTTTCGCCATGCCTGCACCATTGCCATGGCTTCCTTGTGGCTCAGGGTCTCGCCCCGGTCAGCTTGGCCCAGGCTCGTCTCGATCTCCTTGCGCACCTTGGCAGGCAGGCTGCTGAACCAAGCATTGTTCTGGGATTCCAGCACGGCCTTCACCTGGTCCAGCACCTGCTCATCCGTGGTGTTGAACACTTGTTTGGCAATGGCAGCCTGTTTCAGGTCGAGCTTGGTCATCGCTTGGTGGGCTGTAGTCAAAGATAGGGCGAGCTCCTTCCGGGGATCCATCGGTTACCAGCGCCTGCCGTTGATCCGTCCAAAGAGGAGGATGGAGTCGATGATGCCATCCGTGATCCATTACTTCCCCAGCTCCCCCGGATCGAAACCAGCGCGGATCAACGCGTTCCGGGCGGAAATGAAGGCCTTGTCCGACACGTTGTGCGGGTGCACCGGCACTTCGGTGGCCTGGCGCAGCTGCTCCAGCAGTTCCTCCGTTTCCGCCTCCGTGAGTTTTTCGCAGACATCGTACATACCACCGGGGGCTTCCTCCAGCTCATCGTGCTGCTCCAGCACAAGGCGCACCAGGCGGAGCACCTCGGGCGTGGGCGGCGTCACCATCAGGGCGGTGAGCGCGCCGTGGTCCAGGCGCAGCTTGGCGGCCAGGGGGAGCGGCTCGCCGCCGTTGGCCTTCTGCGCGGCGGGGAAGAAGATCTTCTCCTCCATCTTGATGTGCTTCAGCAGGCCCGTGCGGAACTGGTGATAGAGGTCCATCTGCACGGCATCGGGCCGGACGGTGGCCTCTTCCAGCAGGGCGTCCAGCCGCCGATGGTCCTCGGTGAAGAATTGATGGAGGGGCTTGTTCATGGCGATGAGGGTGGCTCGGCGTTGACGGCAAAGTACCGAAGCGGCTCCCGGGACTTCCGGACCGGGCCCGGGAACAGTTCCGTCCTGACCGACCCCGACTTCAGTTGGCGTCGTAAATACTTGACACGTATTGTTGGGTCCCCGGACCTTTGTCGAACAATTACGCCCGCTCGTCGTATGAACGCCGGCAAAAGAGCCGCCATGAAGACCTTCTTAATGACCTCGGCACTGGTGCTGACGGTGTTGCCGGCGTGTGCGCAGACCGGTCCCGGAGGAGTGGGTTCGGCGACCAGCAACGTGCTGTGGTTGAGCGCTGATGTGGGTGTGAACACCACCGGCACGGCCGTGGATTCGTGGAATGACCGTTCGGGGAACAACAACCATGCGGCCTTCCAGGCCGGCTTCCCCGCACGACGGCCCACATTGGTCGCCGCTTCGCAGAACGGCTACCCCAGCATCGATTTCGATGGCGTGGATGATGAGCTGCTCATCAACGACGCGGCCTCGCTGGACCTGAATGCCTGGGATTTTTTCCTGGTGAACGCCGTGGACGCGGCCAAGAATAACAACGCATGGTTCACCAAGAGCACCAACACCACATGCAACTACGGGTGGTGGAGCACCGCCACCAACGCCATGCAGATGCCGATCTATGACATCTTCGGGTTGTTCGGAGCCCCGGCCACGGTGGCCAACGTCACAGGCGCGGCCTTCACGGTGGAGGAGTACTCCAATACGCTTTACCTGGGCATCTTCCCCTCGCGCAGCGTGTACCGCAATGGCGCGAGCATCTATACGGATATCAGCATACTGCAGCTTCCGCAGCACAACAACCAGCCGCTCCGGATCGGTAATGCCGCTGGTGTCACGGGGTGGAACCTGGACGGCGACATCGCGGAACTCATCATGTACAACAACCGGCTGAACAGCGCCCAGCGCATCATCGTGGGGAACTACCTCTCGGCCAAGTACGGGCTGTGGCTCGGGGCCGAAGAGGTGTACCGCATGGACGATGCGGCCTCGGGGAACTTCGATCATGAGGTGGCCGGGATCGGACGCATCAATGCGAGCAACCAACACACCGATGCGCGCGGCAGCAGCATCGTCCGCATCCACTCACCGAGCAACCTGGGCAACAACGAGTTCATGATGTGGGGCCATGATAACGGCATCCTGGGCACCTGGGGGTCGGTGGACCTGCCCGCAGGGATCCAGGGCCGGTGGCACCGGGTGTGGCGGGTCAGTGAGCGCAACACGTCGGCGGTCCCGATCGACGTGGGCAGCGTGACCATGGACTTCGACCTGAACGGCTTCAGCCCCATCGCCGGACCGGACATCCGCCTGTTGGTGGACACCGACAACGACGGGGTTTTCGCCGATGAGACCCCCATCGGTCCGCCCACATCCATCGGTGGCGGTATCTACCGCTTCAGCGGTGTGACCCAACTTGTGGACCAGCGTCGGTTCACCCTGGGGACGATCAACCTCACGAGCACCCCGCTTCCCGTGGAGCTGATCACCTTCGAAGCGCGGACCGAAGCGCCTGCAGGTATCGCCCTTTCGTGGAGCACGGCCACCGAGCGCGGCAGCGCCCGGTTCGACATCCAGCGGTCCTCGGACGCGGTGTCCTGGCATGTGCTGGGCAGCGTGCCGGGTGCGGGCAACAGCCAGGAACGCCAGGATTATACCTGGATGGACCACGAGCCACTCCAGGGAGCCAACTACTACCGGTTGCGCCAGGTGGACACGGACGGCGCCACGACCGACCTGCCCGTACGGTCGGCGTGGTGGTCCGGGGTGCGGTCCCCGGTGGCCTTCCCCAACCCGACCGATGGTCGCTTCGCCCTGACCGTGGACGCGGACGTCCCCGCCATGGTGGAGGTGCTGGACCCGCTGGGCCGCATCGTCCGCACCGTGCAAGGGCAGGGTGCGCCGCACGTGGTGGTGGACCTGGGCGACCTGCCCGACGGCACCTACATGGTGCGATGCGCACAAGGCGAACGCCTGGGCGTGGCCCGCGTGGTGCTCGATCGCTGAGGCGGACCTTACTTTGGCCCGGGCCTTGTGCCCTGCGGAGCGCATGCGCCGGATCCTACTGCCGCTGGTGGCCGGGCTCTTCCTGTGCCTGGTCCCCTGGTGGGTGCCCGGACCCTCGGAGGACAGTGCCTTGGAGCACCGGGCAGGACGACTTCAACGGCGGGTGGCGCAGGCCGAGGCCGAACTGAAGACCCGTGTGGAGGGCTTCGCTGCCGAAGCGGCTCGCGAACCCGTGGAGATCGTCGCAGCGCGAGAGGGAAGCACCCTCGTGATGCTGGCGGAACAGGAGGGCATCGAACTGTACGTCCTGCGCAACGACCGGATGGTCTGGTGGACCGGCCGCGCTCCGGTGGAAAGGACCGACCTGCTGCATGGCCATGCCGCGCACATGCGATTGCCCGACGGCATCTATCTGCATGCCTTGGTGCGCCAGGGCGATCTGCAGGTGCATGGGCTCCGGCAGGTGTGGTACGCCCCGCCGATCGAGAACCGCTACCTGGAGCGCGGCTTCCATCCCGCATTGGCCGCACCGGCCGGCGTGTGGGCCGAAGTGGGCCCCGGCCTGGGCCCGGTGATCCGCGATGGGCAGGGGGCGGTGATGTTCCGAGCCGTGACGGGCGGGGACGTTGCCCAGGGCGCCGGATGGCCGCTGGCGCGGTCGCTGGCCGTGGCTGTGGGCCTGGTCCTGCTGATCCTGACCACCTGGCGACTGGCGGTGCGCGTGCAGCGGGACCACGGTCCTTGGGCCGGCGCAACGCTGTTCCCGGTGGTGCTGTTGGTGCTGCGATGGGCGGGTATCAGCTTCGGCAACCTGCCGGACCAAGGCCTTTTCCGGGTCTTCGATCCAGGGCTCTATGCCAGTTCGGCCTGGCTGCCCTCTTTGGGCGACCTGCTCATCCACGCCGTGTTCTTGGTGCTGGTCGCGGCCTATCTGCGGATCGCCTTCCGCGAACCCTTGCCACCACAAGGGAGGGCCGGGCGCCTGGGCACCGTGCTCCTCCCGCTGGCATTACTGCTGGCGGCGGACATGCTCACGAACATCGTCCAAGGGCTGGTGAGCGACAGCCGCATCGAACTCGACCTGCGCCACATCGAGGCCTTCGACCGGTACAGCTTCCTGGCCCTCGGCGCCGTGGCCCTGCTGTTCGCTGCCTGGTGCCTGCTGGCCGACCTGTGGGCGCGGCTCGTGCACCGGCAGACCCTGGCGCACAACACCATCGGGCTGGCCATCGCCTTTGTCCTCAACCTGGCCCTGCGCTGGCCCTCCGCGCCCCCGGGCCTGTTGGAGGCTTTCTGGTCGTTGCCCCTGCTCGCGCTGGCCCTCTCCTTGCGCACACGCCGTCCTGGCTTCACCGAGGCCGTTCTCGCGCTTTCGGTGATCGCGGCCCTGTGCGCCCAGGTGATCGCGAGGGCGGTCGATGCACGCGAGGAGCGCACCCGGCAGGCGGTGGCCGAACGACTGTTGACCCAGGAGGACCCGGTGGTGGAGCTGCTCTTCCGCGAAGTGGCCCCCAGCCTGCGCACGGACCCGGCCCTCTACCGCCTGCTCACGGACACGGCCGTATGCACCGCGGCCGACCTGGACCGCACCGTGCGGCAGGAACGTTTCACCGGGTACTGGGAGCGCTACGATGTGCGCCTCTTCGCTTACGGCACCGACGGCCGCCTGCGCTGCGCCACCGATGCCGCCCTGCCCACGGCGGGCACGGGCCCACTTACCCAAGGCCTGCGGGTGCTGGCTGCGGCCGACATGCCGGACCTGCACCAATCCACCGACGAGGCCGGCCGCACCTATCGCCACGCGAGACTGGCCATCATGCCTGCGGACACCCTGGAGCCCGCGCAGCTCGTGTTGGAACTGCACCCTCGCCTGGTGCCCGAGGGGCTTGGGTTCCCCGAATTGCTGCTCGCCGGTCGCGATCCGCTGGACCAGCGCGTGGACCGGTACGACTGGGGGCGGTACGAGGATGGACAGCTGGTGGAGCAGACGGGGGCGGGCCCGCTGCCGGTGCGCTGGGACAGCCTGCGCACACCACAGGGGGTGCGGGCCTACGGCGACCCGGTCCGGTCCCTGGTGGTGCTGCGCGTGCCGCCCGCGCGCTGGCTGGACCGGGCCACCGGGTTCAGCTACCTGTTCGCCTTCCTCAGCCTGATGCTGGGCCTGGCCATCGTGGTGCGCGCCCTGGTCCGCAACCAGGGCCTGCCCGGGCTCACCATCGCGGGCAAGGTGCGGCTCGCCCTGGTGGGCTTCTCGCTCCTGGGGCTGGTGTTCTTCGGGCTCGGTGCGCGCCGCTTGCTGGAGCGCTCCTACGAGGAACGCAGTACCGCTGCCCTGCTGGAGAAGACCCGCAGCGTGCATGCCGAGCTGCAACGCCGGCTGGACGGCGCGGGGCCCCTCAAGGGCAGCACCGACGCCTACCTGGACCACTTGCTGGGACGGCTCAGCAACGTGTTCTTCACGGACATCCACGTGTACCGTCGTGATGGACGCCTGCTGTCCTCCTCGCGGCCGCAGCTCTTCAATGCGGGTCTCCTGGGCCGTCGCATGGACCCGGCCGCTTATCTGAAAGTGGTGCTCGGCGGGGCCAACGCCTATGTGCACGACGAATCCCTGGGCAGAGCCCTTCACCGCACGGCCTACATGCCCCTGCGCGACGATCAGGGCGTGTTGCTCGGTTTCCTGGGCCTGCCCTCCTTCGCCGACCAGGCGTTGCAGGACCGCGAACGCGCCTCGGTGCTCGTGGCGGTGGTCAACCTGTTCGTCCTGTTCTTCGCCCTGAGCGTCGGTGTCGCCGTGTTCATCAGCAACTGGACGGCCCGTCCGCTGGACCGCCTCAAGGAGAGCCTGGCGCGCGTGGCGCTCACCGGGGCCAATGTGCCCCTGCGGTACCGGGGCGAGGACGAGGTGGGCCGGCTCGTGGAAGTGTACAACCGCAAGGTGGAGGAGTTGCGGGCCAGTGCCGAGAAGCTCGCCCGCAGCGAACGCGAGAGCGCCTGGCGCGAAATGGCCCGCCAGGTGGCGCACGAGATCAAGAACCCGCTCACCCCCATGAAGCTGAGCATCCAGCAGTTCCAGCGCAGCTGGGACCCGGCCGCGCCCGATGCGCGGGAGAGGCTGGAAAAACTCAGTGCGGGCCTGGTGCAACAGATCGATGCGCTGAACGGTGTGGCCACCGCCTTCGGCCAGTTCGCGCAGATGCCGCCCGCCCGACCGGAACCCCTCGACCTGCGCGAGGTTCTGCGTGCCGCCACGGCCGTCTTCCAGGCCACCCCCGGCACCACCATCACCGTGCCCGAACCCCCGGAACTGCCCGTCATGGCCGACCGGGAGCACATGCTGCGCGTGTTGAACAACCTGCTGAAGAACGCTGTGCAGGCGATCCCCGATGGTCGACCGGGCCGCATCGAAGTGGTCGCGTTCCGGTCCGGCGACCGCGCCGTGGTGGAGGTGCGCGACAACGGCACGGGCATCGCCGAAGAGGTGCGCGAGCGCATCTTCACCCCCAGCTTCACCACCAAGGGCAGCGGCATGGGCCTGGGCCTGGCCATGGTGAAGCGCATGGTGGAACAGGCGGGTGGGAGTGTGAGCTTCTCCACGAACGTGGACGAGGGCACCACGTTCAGCATCACCATCCCCCTTACCCGATAGCCGGATACTTTTGACCTGATGTCATACCATAACCTCCTGGTGTCCGATGCCGAGGGCATCCGCACCATCACCATCAACCGCCCCGACCAGCTCAACGCGCTGAACCGCGCCACCATCGATGAACTGGATCGCGCTCTGAGCGAAGCTGATGCCGACAAGAAGGTCCGCGTCCTGATCATCACCGGCAGCGGTCCCAAGGCCTTCGTGGCGGGTGCCGACATCAAGGAGTTCGCCCACTTCAGCGTGGAGGAAGGCCGCGCGCTCAGCGCCGATGGACAACGCAAACTCTTCGATCATGTGGAGAACATGAGCAAGCCGGTGATCGCCGCGGTGAACGGCTTTGCGCTCGGCGGTGGACTGGAGCTGGCCATGAGCTGCCACATCCGCGTGGCGAGCGACAACGCCCGCATGGGCCTGCCCGAGGTCTCGCTCGGCGTGATCCCCGGCTACGGCGGCACACAGCGCCTGGCCCGACTGGTGGGCAAGGGCAAGGCCATGGAGATGATCTTCACCGCCGGCATGATCAAGGCCGATGAAGCCCTGCAATGGGGCCTGGTGAGCCACGTGGTACCCCAGGACCAGTTGACGGCGAAATGCAACGAGCTGGCCGGCGCCATCCTGAAGAACAGCCCCACCGCGCTCGCCGCCGCCATCCGCGCGGTGAACGCCGGTTACGAACCCGGTGTGAACGGCATGCAGCGCGAGATCGAGGAGTTCGGCAAGTGCTTCGGCACACCTGATTTCAAGGAGGGGACGAGCGCGTTCATGGAGAAGCGCAAGGCGGATTTCACGGGTGCTTGAACGACAGATGGGCACGGGTGAACACGGATCCGATATCCATCGGTCGGTGATGCACCCCGGCCTCTCCAGCTGTGTCCATTTGGGTTCATCCGTGGTCGAACTTCCACTGTCTTGAGCGCCCTCCGAAAACTCGCCGGTCCTCCAGCCTTGCGGTTCCGGTAATACCAGATCATGGTATCTTCGCGTTGATCACTGAACCATGGGCAAGAACACATCCATTCTCCTGGGCGACCACTTCGAATCGTTCGTGGCCAAGCAAGTGAAGTCCGGCAGGTTCACCTCCGTAAGCGAAGTGATCCGTGCGGCGCTGCGGCTGTTCGAGGTGGAGGAAACGAGGAAGGAAAGCCTGATCAAGGAGTTGAAGAAGGGGGAGCGCTCCGGGTTCATGCCCGACTTTGATGGGGACACCTTCCTGAAGGGCCTTCACCAGAAGCACGCCAGGAAGGGATGAGGCTGATCGTCAGCCGTGCTGCGGCCGATGACCTCGAGGGCATCTGGCTGTACACGGTCGAGCATTGGTCAGTGGAACAGGCCGACCGGTATGTACGCTTGATCCTCGATGCCTTCGACCGCATCAAGCGCGACCCCGGTGCTGGCAAGACTTTCGGCCATGTTCGCCTAGGCTACCTTGGCCTGAAGGCCGGATCCCATGTGGTGTTCTACCGACCGGACCACACGGACCGGACCATTGAGATCATAAGAGTGCTGCACGGTCGCATGGATCCGGAGAGCCGACTGAAGCCATGAGCGCCCTCCGAAAACTTGCCGGACAGACGGCCATCTATGGGCTGAGCAGCATCGTTGCGCGCTTCCTCAACTTCCTGCTGGTGCCGCTGTACACCAGCCAGTTCGTGTTCGAACCGGCGGAGTACGGCGTGGTCACCGCGCTGTATTCGTGGACGGCCCTGCTCAACGTGATCCTCACCTTCGGCATGGAGACCGCCTACTTCCGTTTCGCCGCGAAGGACCATGTGCGGGACAACCCCGACCAGGGATCCGTGCTGTACAGTACCGCCACCTGGGGACTATTCTTCCCGGCCCTCGCCTTCATGGTGCTGGGCACCGTGTTCTCCGCGCAGATCGCCGAGGGCCTGCATTTCGGGGCCTACGCGAGCTCGGTGCTCATGCTCGCGCTCATCATCGGCATCGACGCCATCACCGCCGTCCCCATGGCGCGGCTGCGGCAACAGGGGCGTCCTTGGAAGTACGCCTTCATCAACCTGCTGAGCGTGGGGGTGAACATCGCCCTCAGCCTCTTCTTCCTGCTGTACTGCATGAAGCGGTACAACATGGGCGCCAGCGATGCCTTGATCGACGCCGTGTACGACCCGTCGCTGGGCGTGGGCTATGTGTTCGCCATCAACCTCGCCAGCACTGCCGTGAAGCTGCTGGTGCTGTTGCCGTCGTGGCCCGCGTTCCGCGGCTTCAACCGGGAGCTGTTGCGCGCGCTGCTGGCCTTCGGGGCGCCCCTCATGGTGGCCGGCCTCGCGGGCATGGTGAACGAAACGGCCGACCGCGTGATCCTGAAGTACCTGCTGCCCAAGGACGTCGCCGACAGTGAGCTCGGGATCTACGGCGCGTGCTACAAGCTGGCCGTACTCATCACGCTCTTCATCCAGGCCTTCCGCATGGGCGCCGAGCCCTTTTTCTTCAACCACGCCAAGGAGAAGAACAGTCGCGAGACCTTCGCCCGCATCATGAATGTGTTCGTGGCCGTGTGCATGAGCGCCTTCCTGGTGGTGATGCTCTTCCTGGACCTGTTCAAGTGGTTCATCCCCAATCCGGCCTACCACGAGGGCCTGCGTGTGGTACCGATCCTCATGCTGGCCAACGTCTTTCTCGGCATCTATTACAACCAGAGCGTGTGGTACAAGCTCACCGACCGGCCGCGTGTGGGCAGCACCATCAGCTTGATCGGCGCGGCCATCACCATCGTGCTGCTCTTCGCGCTGATCCCTTCGCTGGGCTACATGGGCGCGGCGTGGGCCACCTTGATCTGCTACGCGAGCATGGCCGCGATCAGCTACGTGTGGGGGCAGAAACACTACCCTATTCCCTACAACGTGACGCGCGTGCTGCTGTACATGGCGGGCGCGGTGGTGTTGTGGTGGGGCTGTGAGCAGGTGCCGCTGGAGGGAGTGGCGACGTACGGGGTACGGGCGCTGGTGCTCGTGCTCTTTATGGTGATGGTATGGCGGAGGGAGCGTACAACGCTCCGACCTTTGCCCGCATGAACGCCACCGCCACGGAGATGCCTCCCGTCCGCATCGTGAACAAGGGCAGGCACCCGCTGTCTCAGTACGCCACCTCCCACTGCGCCGACCGGTCCCGTTTCGCGATCGCTTACTTTTGAAGCATGGCCTTGAAGGTCACACGCGGCGAGAAGAACGAGGTGGTCATCACCTTGAGCGTAGGCATAGACCCCACCGATCTGCACGCGCACTTGACTATCTGCGCTGCTTGGACCTGACCAAGGGCATGGACGTGCCCCAAGCCAAGGTGGATGAACTGGCGTGGGAGGTGAACGCAGGCATGGCGCGGAAGCATGCTTCCTCTTCTCGTTGAGTTGAGGATCGGCGATGCAGACTCACTCGGTCGCCTCCAGCACTTCTTTCACGATCTTCGGGTGCAGCGACCTGCCCGCATGGAAGGGCAGCACCACGCGCACATTCCCTCGCATGTAAACGCGATGGCTGCCGCTCGTGCGCACCCATACGAACCCGGCTTTCAACAACAGCTTCTCGGCCTCCTTGGCCGTAAGGACCACCTGCTTAGCCAACGCTCACCGGCATTGACGTGGTGAACACCCGCCGTTTCGTGATCCGCTTGATCTCCGCCGGACGAAGCGTGCTCCAGTACAGATCGATCGCCTCCTTGATGTTCTTCATCACCTCGTCCAGCGTATCGCCCTGCGTATGGCAACCCTTCAACTCGGGCACAAAGGCGAAGTAGCCGTCCTTGTCGTGTTCGATGACGACCTGAAGTGTGTGGTTCTTGGCATTCACAGTTCCAAATGTAGCGTACACAGCGACCTTTGCCCGCATGAACGCCACCGACACGGAGATGCCTCCCGTCCGCATCGTGAACAAGGGCAGGCACCCGCTGCCTCAGTACGCCACGCCGCATAGTGCCGGCCTCGACCTGCGCGCCAACCTCGATGCATCGGTGGTGCTCGCTCCCGGCCAGCGCGCCCTGATCCCCACCGGCCTCTTTTTGGAACTCCCCGAAGGCACCGAGGCCCAGGTGCGCCCCCGCAGCGGTCTGGCCCTCAAGCACGGGGTCACCGTGCTCAACAGCCCCGGCACCATTGACGCCGACTACCGGGGCGAGGTGGGCGTGCTCCTCATCAACCACGGCCAAGAAGCCTTCACCGTGAACGATGGCGAACGGGTGGCCCAGTTGGTGATCGCCCGGTACATGCGCGCCGAATGGCGGGAAGCGGCCGACCTCACCTCGTCAGCACGCGGGGCCGGCGGCTTCGGGCATACTGGCACAAAATGAAGATCTTCGCGCCGGATACATTCACCACCGAGGCACAGAGAACACGGAGGAATGAGACCCAATGCAGATCTCGGTGCCCTCTGTGTCCCTGTGGTGAACCCTGACCCTTGAGATGAAGATCATCGTCCCCATGGCGGGTATGGGCAAGCGCATGCGCCCGCACACCCACACCACCGCCAAGCCCCTGCTGCCCATCGCCGGCAAGCCCATCGTGCAACGCCTCGTGGAGGACCTCGCCGCCGTGGCCGGCGAACCCGTGGAAGAGGTGGCCTACATCATTCACCCCAGCTTCGGCGCCCAGGTGGAGAAGGACCTGCTGTCCATCGCCACGGCCATCGGCAGCAAGGGCAGCATCCACTACCAGAAGGAAGCCCTCGGCACCGCACATGCCATCCTCTGCGCCCAAAGCGCGTTGAGCGGCCGCGTGATCGTGGCCTTCGCCGACACCCTCTTCCGGGCCCAGCTCAAGCTGGACAAGGACTGCGACGGCGTGATCTGGGTGAACAAGGTGGATGACCCGCGCCCCTTCGGCGTGGTGAAGCTCGACGACAAGGACCTCATCACCGAGTTCGTGGAGAAACCCGTGGAGTTCGTCAGCGACCTCGCCATCATCGGCATCTACTACTTCGCCGACGGGGAGCGCCTCCGGACGGAGATGCAGTACCTGATCGACAACGACATCAAGGAGAAGGGCGAGTACCAGCTCACCAACGCCATGGAGAACATGAAGCGCAAGGGCGCGCGCTTCAAGGCCGGGGCGGTGGACGTGTGGATGGACTGCGGCAACAAGAACGCCATGGTGGACACCAACACCAAGGTGCTCGGTTTCCTGAAGGGTGCGAAGGACCTCGTGAGCGGTTCCGTGAAGCAGGAGAACAGCGTGGTGATCGAGCCGTGCTTCATCGGCGATAACGTGACGCTGACCAACAGCATCGTGGGGCCGAACGTGTCCATCGAGGCCGGGGCGGTCATCTCCGGCAGCGTCGTGAAGAACTCGATCCTGCGCGGCGGGGTCCGTGTACAGGACTGCGTGATGGACAACAGCATGATCGGCGCGCGGGCCACCGTGACCGGCCGGGCCCTGGACCTGAGCCTGGGCGACGATGCCGCCGTGGGCTGAGCCGGCCCGCCGATTTGCGACCTTTGTACCCCTGAACATCCCGGCCACCACCGGCTACATTGAGCCGGTATGGCCGCGGACACGACCCTCGGACCCCCGCCCATGCGCCGTCCCCTTCCGCTCCTGAGCCTCCTGCTGGTGCTGGCCACGGCCTGCGGCGGCGCGCGGCACGCCACCGTAGGGGCCCCGCCCGGCGGCCATGGCGATCCCGGCGACCACACCCAGGCCAGCGATCAGCGGGCGCGTGTGATGCGCCTGTTCATGGACGCCACCCAGGCCCGCCTCAATGGCCAGCCGGGCAAGGCCGTCGCACATTTCGAGCAATGCCTGCGGCTGGACCCCGACAACCACGCCGCCATGTTCGAGCTGGCCAAGCTGCTGCACATGCAGCAGCGGCCCAATGAGGCCCTCGCCTGGGCGCGGAAAGCACAGGCCACCGACCCGGACAACATCTGGTACCGGTTCCTGTTGGCCGACCTCTACGGCCAGTACGGCCAGCTCGACCGGTCGGCCGAGGCCTTCCAAGGGATCGTGGACCGCTGGCCCGAGCGGCACGAAGTGCGGTTCCAGTTGGCCCACACGCTGGCCATGGCCGGCCGCATCGACGATGCGCGCAAGGTGTTCAAGGATATCCGCGCCCGGTTGGGGAACAATGAGGAGGTGGTGTCCCAGGAGTACGGCATGCTGGCCAACGCCGGCAAGCTGCAGGAGGCCCGCCAGGTGCTGGAGACCGCCCTGCAGGACGACCCCGACAATGTGGGCTACATGGGCATGCTGGCCGAGCTGTGCGATGAGATGGGGGAGAGCGACAAGGCCCTGGACCTCTACCGCCGTGTGCTTGAAACCGATCCGGACGACAGCATGACCCGCCTGGCCCTGGCCGAGCACCACTATGCCAAGGGCGACATGGACCCCGCCTTCGCGCAGCTCGCCCTGGCCTTCGGCGATCCGGACCTGGAGGTGGACCCCAAGGTGCAGGTGCTGCTGGGCTTCTTTGAGCTGAGCTCCACCGGGGATACCGCTGCAAGCAGGGACCTGGTGCGCCGCGCGTACGCCCTGATCGACGTGCTGGAGCGCACCCATCCGGAAAGCGGCAAGCCCAGCACCATCCGCGGCGATTTCCTGATGCGCGACGGCCGGATGGCCGAGGCTCGCGATGCCTTCCGCAAGGCCCTGGACCACGAACGGGACAAGTTCCCCATCTGGCTGCAGGTGTTGCAAATGGACCTGCAGGCCGGAGATCATGCCGGTCTTCGCGACGATGCCCAGGCCGCCACCGAGCTCTTCCCCACCAGCCCCGAGCCCTGGCTCTACCTGGGGATCGCACAGACCCAGCTCAAGGCCTTCGACCCGGCGATCGAGGCCCTGATCACCGGGCGCGACCTGGTGGTGGACAACGATCCGCTGCTGGCCTCCTTCTGGACCAGCCTGGGCGATGCCAACCATGCCGCCGGCCGACACGACCGCAGCGACGAGGCCTTCGACCAGGCCCTGCGGCTGGACCCCCACAACGCCACCACCCTCAACAACTACGCCTATTACCTGAGCCTGCGCGGGGAGAAGCTCGAGCGTGCCCGGGAGATGAGCGATCAAAGCAACAAGCTGGCCCCCGGGCAGACCTCCTTCGAGGACACCTATGCCTGGGTGCTGCACCGCATGGGCCGCCACGCGGAGGCCCGCACCTGGATCGAGAAGGCCCTGGCCAGCGGTGGGGCCACCAGCGGCGAAGTGGTGGAACACTACGGCGACATCCTCTACGCGCTGGGCGACCAGGCCGGTGCCGTGGAGCAGTGGCGCAAAGCCATGGCCTTGGGCGGGGCCAGCGACGCCATCGGCAGCAAGGTCAGCGCCGGGCGCCCGCCCGAATGATGTTGCGGCCCATGGTCCGCCCGGCCCATACCGCTCTTGCCCTCCTGCTGCTGCTGGCCCTGGGCTGCCGGCCCGTGAAGAAGGTGTTCCAGGCCGACCGCGAACTGCCCCTGCGCTCGGCCGAGCGCGTGGTGGAGCATGTGTTCCGCGTCCTGCCTCCGCAACCCCGCTATTTCAGCGCCAAGGCCGATGTGGAACTGACCATGGCCGATGCCGCCCGCTCCTTCCGCAGTACGGTGCGGTCCGTGGCCGACAGCGCCGTGTGGGTGAGCATCACACCGGCCCTGGGTATCGAGGTCGCACGGGCCCTGGTGACCACCGACAGTGTGAAACTGCTCGACCGGCTGAAGGACAGCTATTTCCTGGGAGACCGCGACAGTGCCTGGGCCCGCTTCGGCATCGACCCCGACCTCGACCTGCTGCAGCAGGCGCTTCTGGGCCGACCCATCGGGCTCGATCCCCAGGCCAGGTACCGCGTGGACCGGGAGGATGGGCACTACGTGCTCACCAGCCGGGAGCGCAGGCGTTTCGTACGCGCCGCCGAGGACATCCTGCCGGACGATACCCTGGCCAACGAGCGCCCCATGAACGAACGCCGCCTGGAGCGCACCCTGCGCAAGGCGGGGGAACGCGAGGCCGTCGTGCTGCGCTACTGGGTGGAGCCCGATGGGTTCCGCGTGGTGCGCGTGCTGGTGAGCGACCTGGCGCACGATCAACAGGCCGATGTGCGTTATGCGGACATCGGCACCGGGGAAGCCCCGCCTTTCCCCCACCGCATCTCCCTTTCTTTGTCCGATCCGGCCCGCCATGCCTCAGGCACCCTGCAGCTCTCCCGCATCGACACCCTCGGTCCGCTCCAGCTCCCCTTCCGCGTGCCCGAGCGGTTCGTCCCCATGGAGTAGGCGCCTGCTGGCCGCCGCCCTTCTGCTCCTGCTGCTTCCCGGATCGGCGCAGGACCGCAAGAAACTGGAGCGTAAACGCGACGCGCTCGACAAGCAGATCCGCACCACCAACACCCTGCTGGAACAGGCCCGCCAGGAACAGCAGGGCACCGAGCGCCAACTGCAGCTCCTGGACCGGCAGCTCGAGGCCCGCCAGGAACTGATCAACGCCCTGGACGGAGAACTGCGGTTGACCGAACGCCGGATCGCCGAGGACGAAGCGGTGGTGAAGGCGTTGGAGGACGACCTGGAGGTGTTGCGCGCCGAATACGGCCGCATGCTGCACTATGCCTACCGCAACCGCAGCGCGTACGACCGCCTCAGTTACCTGTTCGCCGCCGAAAGCTTCCAGCAAGCCTGGAAGCGAAGTCGCTACCTGGACCAGCTGGCCGAGCACCGCCGCCACCAGGTGGACCAGATCACCGCCACCCGCGCCGACCTGGCCGCACGCATCGAACAGCTGCGCGAACGCCGCGATGAGAAAACGACCCTGCTGAGCGGCCAGCAACAGGAAAGGGCCGAACTGGACCGCGACAAGAGCACCCGCGAGGCCGCCCTGGCCCGCTTGCGCAAGGAGGAAGCCCGCCTGAAGGGCACCCTGCGCAAACAGGAAGGCCAGCGCCGCGAGCTCGATGCCGCCATCCGCAAGGCCATCGAGGCCGAGCTCAAGCCCAAGAGCGGCGGCGGGGCCGCCAAAGGGGGCAAGCTCGACCTCACCCTCACCCCCGAGGCCCGGGAGCTCAACGCCGATCTCGAGAAGAACAAAGGCCGCCTGCCCTGGCCGGTGGTCAAGGGTGTCATCACCAGCCGCTTCGGCAAACAACCGCACCCGGTGCTCAAGGGCATCGTGATCGAGAACAATGGCATCGACATCACCACCGAGAAGGGGGCCACGGTCCGCGCGATCTTCCGGGGTGAGGTGAGCAGCGTGATCGTGATCCCCGGTGCGGGCAAGGCCGTGATCCTCTCCCACGGTGCCTACCGCACCGTGTACAGCAACCTGCGGGACGTGACGGTGGCCAAAGGGCAGAAGGTGGACACCAAGCAGGCCCTGGGCACCGTGCTCAGCGAGGACGGGGCGGCCCTGGCACACGTGGAGCTCTGGAAGGTGACCGCCGACGGCCTGGTGAAGGTGGACCCCGCGCCCTGGTTGGCCCAGCCCTGAGCACAACGCCCGATCGGGCTACTTTTGCCCTGGCCAGCGCCCCGCACCACCGGGCGCCCGCCCAACGACCATGAAACTCGGCATGTGGGAGATCATCCTCATCGTACTGGCCCTGCTGCTGCTCTTCGGCGGCAAGAAGATCCCCGAGCTCATGCGCGGCCTGGGCAAGGGCATGAAGGAGTTCAAGGACGCCCAGAAGGGCGAGGCGCCCACCGACGACAAGCGCTGAGCGCACCACCGCCCCTGATGCGCCCCGTACGCACCCTGCGCGAGGCCCGCGAGGCCGTGGCTTCCGGCACCACCGTGCGTGCCCTCACCGAGGCCGCCCTGGCCGAGGCGCGCCGGCAGCAGGACCTCAACGCCTTCCTGGAGCTCTTCGATGCTTCGGCGCTGGAACAGGCCGATCGCGTGGACGCCTCCCTGCGCACCGGCACGGCCGGACCGCTGGCCGGGCTGCTGCTCAGCATCAAGGACAACATCTGCTACAAGGACCACCGTACAGGCGCCTCGAGCCGCATCCTGGAGGGCTTCACCAGCCTGTACAGCGCCACGGCGGTGGAACGCCTGCTGGCCGCCGGCGCGGTGATCGTGGGCCGCACCAACTGCGACGAGTTCGCCATGGGCAGCAGCAACGAGACCAGCGCCTACGGCCCGGTGGCCAACCCGCTGGACCCCAAGCGGGTGCCCGGCGGCTCCAGCGGAGGTGCGGCGGCCAGCGTGGCGGCGGGCATCGTGCATGCCGCCTTGGGCAGCGACACGGGCGGAAGCATCCGCCAGCCGGCCTCCTTCACCGGCACCGTGGGCCTCAAGCCCACCTATGGCCGCGTGAGCCGCTACGGCCTGATCGCCTTCGCCAGCAGCTTCGACCAGATCGGTCCCTTCGGCCACACCGTGGAGGACGTCACCGACGTGTACAACGCCATGGCGGGGGTGGACCCCCTGGACAGCACCACCAGCAGCAGGCCCGCACCGCCCGTGACCCTGGAGCATACCGGCCCCCTGCGCATCGCCTACTACCGCGACTGCGTGGAGCGCCCCGGGGTGGCCCCTGCCGTCCGTGAGGCGATGACCGCCCTGGTGGAGCGCCTCCAGCGCGCAGGCCACACCGTGGAACCCGCCGAGCTGCCCCTGCCCGACCAGCAGGTGCCCACCTACTACATCATCGCCACGGCCGAGGCCAGCAGCAACCTGGCCCGCTTCGACGGCATCCACTACGGCCACCGCAGCAAGGCGGCCTCCGGCGTGGAGGACACCTACCGCCTAAGCCGCAGCGAGGGCTTCGGCCCCGAGGTGCAGCGTCGCATCCTGCTGGGCACTTTCGTGCTCAGCGCCGGCTACTACGATGCCTACTACGCCCAGGCCCAGAAAGTGCGCCGCCTGATCCGCGAGGCCACCCTGCGCACCCTGGCCCGCCACGACCTGATCCTGCTGCCCACCTGCCCCATCACCGCGTTCGAGCGGGGCGCCCTCGCCGCCGACCCCATCGCCATGTACCTGCAGGACATCTTCACCGTGCAGGCCAACCTGGCGGGCACCCCGGCCATCAGCGTACCCCTGGGCACCGACGCCGACGGCATGCCCTTCGGTGCGCAGCTCCTGGCCGCGCCCTTCGGGGAGGAGGTGCTGCTGCGGGCCGCGGCCCACCTGCCCACCCGCTGAGCCACAAGGGTTTTTCAACACCCTGTGGGATCCGCGCCGATCCCCTACATTTGCCGTTCGTTTTCCGGACCAACCACCCCGTGGACGCGCTGAAGGAGCATACCGTGGAGTTCGCCGGGCTCAAGGATGGTCTGCACGACCTGCACTTCACCCTGGACGATGCGTTCTTCGCGGCCGCGGCCGACGAGGAGTTGCACGGCGGTTCCTGTGCCGTGGCGGTGAAACTCGACAAGAACCCCAACCTGCTGGTGGCCGACCTGCACCTGGTGGGCTCCGTACGCCTGGACTGCGACCATTGCAACGCGCCGCTGGACCACCCGGTGGACGGCCGACTGCGCCAGGTGTATCACCTCAACGGGCGCCAACGGTTCGACGGGGACGACGACGTGATCGGCCTGGACCCGGACGACCACGCCATCCAGCTGACCCACCCCATGTACGAGTGCCTGCGTCTGGCCCTGCCTGCGCGCCGTGTGCACCCTCCCGGCGGGTGCGATCCCGCCGTGGACGCCATCCTCGACCATCAACGAGGCACCCCGGCCGGCAACGACCCCCGTTGGTCCGCCTTGAACGCCTTGAAAGACAAACGTTAGATCCCGTCTGAGCCATGCCCAACCCGAAGCGACGCCATTCCAAGACGCGCACCATGAAGCGGCGCACCCACCAGCGCGCCGGCACCCCCACGGTGTCCAAGGACCCCAACACCGGGGAGATGCACCTGCGCCACCGCGCCTACAAGGTGGGCGAGGACCTGTACTACCGCGGCAAGGTGGTGGTGAGCGGCTCGACCGAAGCGTGACCGATCATGGGCAGCGACCACGGGCCGGAAGTGCCCGTGAAAGGCGCCGTACTGGCCGCCCGCGAACTGCCCCCCGACGTGCGCCTGGTGCTTCTGGGCGACCGGGACGCCATCGCCGCCGGGCTGGCGCGCGAAGGAGCGGATCCGGCGGCCTTCGAGGTGGTGCCCAGCCGCAACGACATCACCATGCAGGACAGCGCCACCAAGGCGCTGCAGACCAAGCCCGAGAGCAGCATCAGCCAGGGCTTCGGCATGCTTCGCGACGGACGCCTCGATGCCTTCGCCAGCACAGGCAACACCGGCGCCATGCTCGTGGGCGCGGTGCTCAGCGTCAAGCCCATCCCCGGGGTCATCCGCCCCTGCATCCCCAGCGTTGTGCCCAAGGAGAACGGGAGCTACGGCATCCTGCTCGACGTGGGCGCCAACGCCGACTGCAAGCCCGATGTGCTCACCCAGTTCGGCCTGCTGGGCCATCTGCTGGCCAAGCATGTGTACCACATCCCCGAACCCAAGGTGGGCCTGCTCAACATCGGCGAGGAGGACAAGAAGGGCAACACCACCGCGCTGGCCGCCCATGCCCTCATGAAGGAGCAGACCCAGTACCGCTTCATCGGCAATGTGGAGGGCCGCGATCTTTTCAACGACAAGGCCGACGTGCTGGTCACCGACGGCTTCACGGGCAACATCGTGCTCAAGGCCGTGGAGGCCTTCCACGACCTGCTGAAGTTGCGCGGGGTGCATGAGCCCTTCTTCGACCGCTTCGACTACGAGAACTACGGCGGCCTGCCCGTCCTGGGCGTCAACGGCAACGTCATCATCGGCCACGGCATCAGCAACGAGATCACCATCAAGAACATGCTGCTCTTCACCCGGGAGGTGGTGGAGAGCCGGCTGAACGACCGCATCCGCGAGGCCCTGGTATGAAACCCCGCATCACCGCCGCCGTCACGGCCGTCCATGGCTGGGTGCCCGACAAGGTGCTGAGCAACCACGACCTGGAGCGCATGGTGGACACCAACGATGCGTGGATCACCGAACGCACCGGCATCAAGGAACGCCGCATCATGGACCGTGGCGTGGGCACCTCCGAGGTGGGTGTGCGCAGCGTGCAGGCCCTGTGCGCCAAGCGCGGCATCGACCCCCTGGAGATCGACCTGCTGATCTGCGCCACGGTGACCCCCGACCACCAGTTCCCCGCCACGGCCAACATCATCTGCGACCGGCTGGGTGCCCGCAACGCCTGGGGCTTCGACCTGATGGCCGCCTGCAGCGGCTTCCTCTACGCCCTCACCACCGCGGCCCAGTTCATCGAAACGGGCAAGTGCCGCAAGGTGGTGGTGGTGGGCGCCGACAAGATGAGCAGCATCATCGACTACCAGGACCGCGCCACCTGCATCATCTTCGGCGACGGCGGCGGTGCGGTGCTGTTGGAGCCCAACACCGAGGGCCTGGGCGTGCTCGACAGCCTGCTGCACGCCGACGGCTCCGGATGCCAGTACCTGCATCAGAAGGCCGGCGGCTCGGTGAAGCCCGCCACCCTGCGCACCGTGGAGGCCCGCGAGCACAACGTTTATCAGGAGGGCAAGTCCGTCTTCAAGTTCGCCGTCACCAACATGGCCGACGTGAGCGCCCAGGTCATGGAACGCAATGGCCTTTCGGCCGCCGATGTCACCTGGCTGGTGCCCCACCAGGCCAACCTGCGCATCATCGACGCCACGGCGCGCCGGATGGGCTTGGACGACAGCAAGGTGATGGTCAACATTGGCCGCTACGGCAATACCACGGCCGGCACCCTGCCGCTTTGCCTTTGGGAGTGGGAACCCCGCCTGAAGAAAGGGGACAACCTGATCCTCAGTGCTTTCGGAGGTGGGTTCACCTGGGGGGCGGTCTACTTGAAGTGGGCTTACGGGAGCTGAACCGCCGGACTTGATACATTGGCGGTTCCTTGGCGGTGCGATCACCGGCCGGCGCCGCCCCAACAATGAGCGAACCGATGAACCTCTCGCAGATCCAGGAGCTGATCAAGTTCGTCGCCAAGAGCGGCGTGAGCGAGGTCGAGATCGAGCAGAAGGACTTCAAGATCACGATCAAGACCCCCGCAGGTAAAAAGGAGGTGCAGGTGATCGCCGCCGCACCGCCGCCCGCCTACCCCGTGCCGTCGGCCCCGATGGTCGCCGCCCCCGCCCCGGCCCCCGCCCCGGCCGCTGCACCTGCCCCGGCACCGCCCGCCCCGGCCAAGGAAGAGAGCCGTTATGTGACCATCAAGGCACCCATGATCGGCACTTTCTACCGGGCCCCGGGCCCCGGGAAGCCCGTGTTCGTCAACGTGGGCGACAGCATCGAGAAGGGCAAGCCCATCTGCATCATCGAGGCCATGAAGCTCTTCAACGAGATCGAGAGCGACGTGAGCGGCAAGATCGTGAAGGTGCTGGTGGACGACGCCAAGCCGGTGGAGTACGACCAGCCGTTGTTCCTGGTGGATCCGGCATAGTACCCCATTGCACCGCGCAACGACGCAACGGTCGCAACGGCAATGCAATGGTCCCAACACCCGTCAACACGATACGCATCCACGGCTGAGCGTAGCGTCGTTGCGGTAATCCTCGTACGCTCATGTTCAAGAAGATCCTCATAGCCAACCGCGGCGAGATCGCCCTGCGCGTGATCCGCACCTGCCGTGAGATGGGCATCCGAACGGTGGCCGTGTACAGCACCGCCGACAAGGAGAGCCTGCACGTACGCTTTGCCGACGAGGCCGTGTGCATCGGGCCGCCGCCGGGCAAGGACAGCTACCTGAACATGCAGCGGATCATCGCCGCCGCCGAGATCACCAATGCGGACGCCATCCACCCGGGCTATGGCTTCCTGAGCGAGAACGCCAAGTTCAGCAAGCTCTGCCAGCAGCACGGCATCAAGTTCATCGGCGCCCTGCCCGAACAGATCGAGGCCATGGGCGACAAGGCCACCGCCAAGGCCACCATGATCAAGGCCGGTGTTCCGGTGGTGCCCGGCACCGAAGGGCTCATCACCGATGTGGCCCTGGCCAAGAAGGAGGCCAAACGCATCGGCTACCCCGTGATCCTGAAGGCCACCGCCGGCGGTGGTGGCAAGGGCATGCGCCTGGTTTGGAAGGAGGAGGAGTTCCAGGAAGCCTTCGAGAAGGCGAGCCAGGAGGCCGGCGCCGCCTTCGGCAACCCGGGCATGTACATGGAGAAGTACGTGCTGGAGCCCCGCCACATCGAGATCCAGGTGGCCGGCGACCAGTACGGCACCTTCTGCCACATGAGCGAGCGCGACTGCTCCATCCAGCGCCGCCACCAGAAGCTCGTGGAGGAGACCCCCTCGCCGTTCATGACCAAGGCCCTGCGCAAGAAGATGGGCGAGGCCGCCATCAAGGCCGCCGCCAGCGTGAAGTACGAGGGCGTTGGCACCGTGGAGTTCCTGGTGGACAAGGACCGCAACTTCTACTTCATGGAGATGAACACGCGGATCCAGGTGGAGCACACCATCACCGAGGAGGTCATCGACTACGACCTGATCCGCGAGCAGATCAAGATCGCCGCCGGCATCCCCATCAGCGGCCTCAACTACGAGCCCACGCGCCACAGCATCCAGTGCCGCATCAATGCGGAGGACCCCTTCAACAACTTCCGGCCCACACCCGGCAAGATCACCAGCTATCACAGCCCCGGCGGCCACGGCGTGCGGGTGGACACCCACGTGTACGCCGGCTACACCATCCCCCCGAACTACGACAGCATGATCGGCAAGCTGATCGTGAGCGCACAGACCCGCGAGGAGGCGATCACCAAGATGGAGCGCGCCTTGGGCGAGTACGTGATCGAAGGCGTGCACACCACCATCCCCTTCCACCAGCAGCTCATGCAGAACGAACAGTTCCGCAAGGGGGAGTTCACCACCAAGTTCCTGGAGGATTTCGAACTGAAGCGACCGGGTTGAGCCGCCGGACCGGTATGGATCGCTGCGGGATCGGCCGGGATCGGCCCTTGCGGCCCCCTACCTTCACCGCATGCGGTGGCCGTTGCTTTGCTCCCTCCTGCTGTCCATGGCCCTGCATGCGCAGGAGGACGTTGCGGACCGGATGGCACCGGCCACCATCACCATCGGCCCGGGCCTTGGGCTCGATCACGGTGGCCTGGGCGTGCAGTTGAGCGGCCGTCCGGTGCCGATGCTGAACCTGCTGCTGGGCGTGGGCTACAACCTGAACGGGGCCGGCATCAACGCCGGGGCGGCCTGGCGCATGCTGCCCCACAAACGCTTCTGCCCCTACCTCGTGGGGCTCTACGGCTACAACGCGGTGATCGCGATCCCCGACGACGAGGACAACACGCGGACCTATTATGGGCCAACGGCCGGTGTGGGCCTGGAGATCCATCCCAAGCGTCGCAGCGGGCACCTGCAGCTGGCCCTGTTCCTGCCCTTCCGTTCGGCGGAGTTCCGCGACGACCTGGATCGCGTGAAGGCCGATCCGACGGTGGACCTGCGTTACGAGCCCCTGCCGATCGCCTTCTCACTGGGCTACCACTTCGGGCTCTGAGGCTGGCCGGATGTGGTTGCATCAGGTGTCGAACGTGTATTCGAGCACGAATGTCACCAACGCATCACCATACGCTTCAACCCCATCGGATCATCGATGCCGCCGACCAGGCCACGTTGAACGTGCGCACTACGGAAGCAGGCCGTTTGTCGGGCGTGCTCCACGAAACCCTGGGCCATCAGATCGATCACCTCTTCAACGGCCGCTTCACTGTGGGCACGCACCAGCTACCGTTCGATCTGCGCGGGAAAGCCGCCGGAAGTTACCTGGTGAAAGTCGCGGAGGGGGAAAGGGAGGTGACGGTGAAGATGGTGGTGGGGAGGTAAGGTTCGCGGCAGGGTCATGGTCATACTGGATTTTGAGTATTGTTGATCACGGGCGGGAACGATGTGACCGAATGCTGTCTCTCTCGCTGGATGTGAAGCAGGTCGTGAGTGCTGGATCGTCAACCGCAACATATGGGTAAGGCTTCGCACATGTCGGTCCCTGTAATACCACGTTGTCACATCCCAGCAACCGTGCGCCACACCACACTCTTGTTGCTCACCTGCCTGGCAACCTTGGTTGGCTGCGGCACCCCCAGCAATGGAGATAAGGAACCCGCCCACACCGATATGATCGATCGGGACAGCTTGCACGGCGCGGCGCCCGCACGGGTGATCGCAGGCCCCACGGACTCGGTGAAGCGGCACGTAGGGGAATGAGGGGCCGAGCGGACATTTTCCACGGCTTTTTCGCGTCAGACGTGATCACCTTCGTTCCATGGCCAAGCGCACCGACCTCCTCGACAAAAAGAAAGTGTTGCAGTCGATCAAGAGCCTTCCGGATAAGTTCGGCGTGGATGATATGGTGGATCGCATGATCATCCTCGAAAAGCTGGAACGTGCGATCGCCGACAGCGAGGCCGGGCGCACCTATACCCTGGCCGAGGCGAAGAAGCGCCTGATGGGTGTGCTCATGACCCTCGCTCGCCCTGACAATTCCGGCTGAAGCGGAGCACCTGTCTACCGTCAGGCAGGCGCGCCCCGGCTGCTTTTGAGCCGGGGCGCGCCCTGACCATCATCATTCCCCATATCGGCATCCGCTTCGCCGCCCTGGTCCCGCCAGTGAACGCGTTACGGATCCCATGATCCGGACAAGCTTCCACGCCCATCGCCAGCTCGCCATCACTTCACAAACCCGCCCCAGAACGGCAGGAACGTAAGACAGGGTCGCACATACGGCGATGCGAGTGGCGAGGCATCAGCGGTTGGGCTTGAGGCGATGCTCGTCCGCATGGCTCAGGCGTTCAGTTCAGGCACGGCCGTCACCTTGGGCTTCCGCAGGCCCTTGATCTTGGCGGTGATCACTTCCACCACCAGGTACATGGCGGGCACCACGAGCATGGTGAGGAGCATGCTGCTGGTGAGGCCGCCCACCAGCACCCAGGCCAGGCCGTTCTTCCAGTCGGCGCCCGCGCCGTGGGCCAGGGCCACCGGCAGCATGGCGAAGGCCATGGCGATGGTGGTCATCAGGATGGGGCGGAAGCGCTGCATGGTGCCCTCGGTGATCGCCTCGATCAGCTTGTGGCCCTCGGCCTTCAGGCGGTTGATGTTGTCCACGATCAGGATCGCGTTCTTCACCACCAGGCCGATGAGCATGATCAGGCCCAGCATGGAGAAGATGCTCATGTTGTTCATGGTGAGCGCCAGCGCGAGGAAGGCGCCGATGATGGCCACGGGGATGGAGAACATCACCACGAAGGGGTGCACCCAGTTGTCGTACAGCGCCACCATGATCAGGTACACCAGCACCAGGCTCATCAGTAGGGCCGTCAGCAGGCTGCTGAACGATTTCTTCTGGTTCTCCATGTCGCCGCCCATGGTGACGGTGGTGCCCGCCGGCAGCTGCAGCGCGTTCAGGCCGGACTCCACCTCGGCACCTACGGTGCCCACGGGGCGGCCCACCACGTTGGCGCTGATGGTGGTGGACGACACCTTGTTGTAACGCTCCAGCTTGGTGGGGCCGAGGTCCTGCGTCACCGTGGCGAATTGCGAGAGCCGCACCAGGTCGCCGCGGTTGTTCAGGAACATGATGCCCAGCAGGTCCTCCGGTTCGGAGCGGTCCAGCTGGTCCAGCTGGATGTTGATGTCGTACTCGTGGTCGCCCTCGGTGAAGGTGTTGTCCGTGTTGCCGGCGAAGGAGTTCTGCAGCGTGGCGCCCACCGTGCCGATGGTGAGGCCCAGGTCGGCCATGCGCCGCCGGTCGATGTTCACGCGCAGCTCGGGGTTGCCGCCCTCCACGCTGGATTCCACCTCGGAGGTGCCGGGCACGCTCTTCACCACGGCCTTCACGCGTTCGGCCCACACCAGCAGCGTGTCCAGGTTCGTGCTTTCCAGCACCACCTGCACCGGCGTGGTGGCGTTGCCCACCAGGCCCACGGTCTTCACCTTCAGCTCCACGCCCGGCAGCGCCATGAAGAGCTCGCGCTTCACCTGCACGCCGAAGTCGGCGGAGGAGATGCTGCGCTCCTCCAGCGGCACCATCTTCACGTTCACCAGCACGGCGTTGGCCTGCGACTGGTTGCCCAGGGAGCCGGACTTGCTGCCCACGGTGGTGAACACCTTGTCCACCTCGGGGTGCACGCGCACCAGGTTCTCCATCTTGATCGCCAGCAGGTTGCTTTGCTCGATGGTGGCGTCCTTGGGCAGCTCCGCCTCGATGATGAACTCCCCGTTGTCGCCCGCGCTCACGAACTCCGAGCCGATGAGGCCCGTGCCCAGGAGCGAGAGGGAGGCCACGATCAGCACGGACACGCCGCCCATGAGCCAGAGCTTGTGGCCAAGCGACCATGCCAGCAGCTTGCGGTAGGTGGCGTCCAGCCATTCCACGGCGTCATCGAACCATTTGAAGGGCAGGTTGATGGCCTTGGTCTTATCGATGTGCTTCACCTTGGTGAAGCGCGAGGCCAGGAAGGGCGTGATGGTGAAGGACACCACCAGGCTGATGAGCGTGGCCACGATGATCACCACGCTGAACTGCCGCAGGATGTCGGCGATGGTGCCGCTGACGAACAGGATGGGCAGGAACACCACCACGATCACCAGCGTGATGCTGGCCACCGAGAGGCCGATCTCCTTGGCCGTGTCGATGGACGCCTCGTACGGTGTGCGGCCGCGCTCCATGTGCGAGAAGATGTTCTCCAGCACCACGATGCTGTCGTCCACCAGGATGCCCACCACCAGCGACAGGCCCAGCAGCGACATCAGGTTGAGCGAGTAGTCCAGCGCGTACATCACGATGAAGGTGCTGACGATGGACAGCGGGATGCTCACCATCACGATGCTGGCGTTGCGCGGGCTGTGCAGGAAGAAGAGCATGATGAAGGCCACCAGCAGCACCGCGATGACCAGGTCGTGGATCACGCCGTCGGCGGCGTCCAAGGTGAAGGTGCTGCTGTCCTTGCCGATCTCGAACCGCAGGTCCTGCGCCTGGTGCTCGGCGGTGAGCTTCGCCATTTCGGCTTGCACCAGCTTGGATACCTCCACCGCGTTGCCGTCGCTCTGCTTGATGATGGAAAGGCCCACGGACTCCGTGCCGTTGAGGCGCGAGATGAAGTCGATGTCGGCCGTGCCGTCCACCACTTCGGCCACGTCGCGCAGGTAGATGGGGTTGCCCGCGGGGGTGGTGGTGATCACCAGGTTGCGCAGGTCGTCCACGGTCTTGAGCTTGCCGGAGAGGCGCACCAGCAGCTGCGATGCGTTGTCCTTCAGCTTGCCGGTGGGGAAGTCCAGGTTGGCCGAGGCGATGGCCTGGGTCACCTGCACGATGCTGAGGCCGTGGGTGGAGAGCTTGTCGGCGTTCACGTTCACGCGGATCTCGCGTTCGCGCTCGCCGGTCACGTCCACGCGGGCCACGCCCTCCAGGCGTGCGAGCGCGGGGGAGATCTCGTCCTTGATCAGGTCGGCGAAGGCCGTCGGCCCCAGGTTGGAGGTGGCCCCGATGAGCATCACCGGCAGTTCGTCCAGCGAGAGCTTGTCCACGGCGGGCTGCTCCACGCCTTCGGGCAGCTGCGCGTAGATGCTGTTCACCTTGCGCTGCGCGTTCTGCACGGCCTCGTCCACGTCGGCGCCGTAGTTCAGCGTCACCACCACGGACGAGATCCCTTCCATGGAGGTGGAGGTCACCTTGTCCACGTCCTGCAGGCCCGATACCTGCTCCTCGATCTTGCGCGTCACGCTGTTCTCCACCTCGCTGGGCGATGCGCCCGGGTAGATGGTGGAGACGGTGAGCACCGGCGGGCTGAACTTCGGCAGTAGCTCGTAGTTCAGGCTCTGGAAGCTGATCACGCCGACCAGCGCCAGGATGGTGAAGATGACGATGAAGAGCGAGGGCCGCTTCACCGCGGTTTCAGTGATGTTCATCGCGATCAGTTCTTGACGGTCACACGGGTGCCCTCCTCCAGGTTGATCTGCCCGGCGGTCACCACTTGTTCACCGGCGGCAAGGCCTTCGGTGACGTGCACCACCTTGCCCAGCGACTGCTCCACGCGGATGGCGCGCAGGTCCACGGTGCTGTCGGCCTTCACCACGAAGACCTCCGGGGCCTGCACCGATCCCACCAGCGCCGCGCGGGGGATGGTGAGCGCGGACTTCAGGGTGTCCGCACCGGAGAAGTTGAAGTCCGCACGGCCGAACATGCCGCCGAGCAGCGGATGCTCCCGGGAGTTGTCCACGTACACGCCCACGGTGATCTTCTGCGAGGCATCGGCCTGCACGTTCACCGTTTCCACACGGCCCTTGAGGTCCACGCCGGGGTACACCTCGGAGCTCACCTTCACCGCCATGCCCGGCTTCAGCAAGGGCACGTACACCTGGTCCACGGCCACGTTCAGCACCACGCGGGTGATGTCCACCAGCTGCAGCACGGCCGTGCCGGGCGACACGAAGCTGCCCTGCTCGGCGAAGATCTTGTTCACCACGCCGCTCACCGGCGCCGTCACCCGGTAGTTGGCCTCCTGCTGCTGCAGTTGCGCCAGGGTGGACTTCGCGTTGCGGGCCTTCAGGCCGGCATTCTCCACGTCCTGCTGGGTGACGCCGCCCGTGCTGAAGGCGTTGCGCATGCGCTGCGCATCCTGCTCGGCATTGTCCAGCGCGGTGCGCGCGGCGGCGATCTGCGAGGCGAGCGCCGAGTTGTCGATCGCGGCCAGCAAGGTGCCCTTCTGCACGAACTGCCCCTCCTTCACGAACAGGGTGTTCACCTGGCCTTGGGCCTGCGCGGTGAGCTGCAGGTCCTGCTGCGGGGCGAAAGTACCGGTGAGCGAAAGGGTGTTGCTGGTGGCCTGCATCGTGGCCGCGACGGTCTTCACCGGGATGCGGTCGAAGACCTGCTGCTGCAGGGCGTGCTCGGCGCGCTGGTCGATGGTGTCCTTGTTGTCGGCGAGTTTCAGCACGGTGAAGAGCACCAGGATGGCCGGGGCCCCGAGGAGGATGATCCGATTCTTCTTTTTCATGGGATGCGTTCGTGGTTAAGGTGAGCGGTCGGTTCAGTTGCCCAGTTCTTCCATGCCGCCGTTCACATACAGGATGTCCAGCAGGGCGATGCGCGCCTGGAGCAGCGCGGTGAGGTATTGCGAGCGGGCCTCCTTCTGGGCCGTGTCGCTGGTGATCAGGTCGGTGAGCGAGGCCAGGCCGTTGCGGAAGTTGTTCTGCACGGCGGCGTACACGGAGTTGGCGAGCTCCAGGTTGGCCTCCTGGTTGGCCACGGTGCGCTGGTTCTGCGTGTAGCGCTGCACGGCGTTGCGGTATTCCACGTTCAGCGAGTTGTCCAGCAGCGTGCGGTCCAGGCGGATGGCGTCCAGCTCCAGCGACCGCTGCTTCACCTGGCGGTGCTTCTGCAGGCCGTCGAAGAGCGGCACGCTCAACTGCAGGCCGATGGCGGCGTTGGAGCTCCAGGGCATGTTGTCCCAGTCGCTGAACTGGCTTTGGTAGCCGTAGGAGCCGAAGGCCGCCAGCGAAGGCAGGTACTTGGCCTTGATGCTCTTGATCTCGAGCACCTTGGCCAGCTCCTGCGCGTCCAGCAACGCCACTTTGGGGTTGTTGGCCACGGTGTTCGCCGGCGCGGGCAGCGCGACCTCGTCGATCGGTTCGCTCAGCACCAGCGTGTCGCCGATGGGGTAGCCCATCAGCAGCTTCAGGTTGTCCAGGGCGTAGGCGAACTGCACCTGCGTGTTCTGCAGGTCGGTGCTGGTGTTGGCGTAGGTCACCTGCAGTTGGTCCAGGTCGATCTTGCGCGCCATCTGGTTCTCGTACTGCGAGCGCACGGCGCTGAGGCTCTGCTCCACCTGGTGGAGGTTCGCGCGGACCAGGTCGGCCTGTTCCCGGAGGATCAATGCCTGGTAATAGGCGGTGGCCGTGTTGTAGGCCACGTCCTGCCGCGTCTTGCCGGCCTGGGCATCGGCGAGTTCGCCGCCGGCCTTCGCCTGTTGCCGGGCCACGATCCAGGCCTGGTTGTACAGCATCTGGTCGGCGCGCACCGCGAAGGGGATGTTGTACTGCACGCCCATCTTCATCGGGATCGTCGTCCCCGGTTGCCCGAGGATGTCCCCCGGCAGCATGGTCTGCGGCAGCAGCAGGTTGTCCACCAGCTGGCCCGTGCCGCTGATCTGCGGCAGGCCCTGCCCGTTGACCTCCTGCAGCCGTTGGCGGCTTTGCAGGATGGCCAGGTTCTGCTTCTTCACGTCCGTGTTGTCCTGCAGCGCATGGCGCACGGCATCGCGGAGCGATACGCCGGTCTGCGCCTGCGCGGGCGAAAGGCCAGCGAGCAGGAGCAGGGCGGCCAGGGAGGTGCGGTAGTTCATCGTCGGGGTCGAAAGGGATCTGCTGTTCACGCCTCGGCCTGTTCAAGCCAGTTGAGGGCGTGCTTTTGTTGGTTCAGGAGGAAGGGCCGCACCTGCATGTTGGGCGTGTTGACGGCCAACAGGCCGGCGGCCTGGTCGATCAGCGGCCATCCGGCGATCAGCGCTATGCGCTGGTCCACGGGCTGGCCCAGGTGCAGCCAGCGCACCAGGAAGAAGAACTTCTCCAGCCCTTCCCAGGCTTGCTGGTCCTGCGCTTCGGCCAGGAAGCGCACACGGCCATGGCGTTGCACGGCGTCGTCCCAGCGCTTCAGCAGGTCCTTGCGCAGGTCGACGGTCCAGGGGCCGTGCAGTTTCACGGCGATCAGTTCCGTTGCGAGGTCCGTAGGGAGCAGGGTTGCTGCGGTGTTCATGGCGTTCAGGTCGTTCGGGTTCTCTTGGGGTCCGGGCTGGACCAGACCGTCCCGGCGGCCCCATGCCGCCGGGACGGTGCTGCGGTTCAGTTCAACAGGTAGGTCAGGCCCACTTCCAGGCCCGTGGTCAGGTTGTTGGTGGTGGCACGGCCGGCCGGGTGGAACAGGGCGTCCTCGTCCTCGGCGTTGGTGAAGCCGTAGTCGCCGCGCACCGCTGCGCTCAGGCGCAGGTTGTCGCTGAGGCCGAAGCCCACGCCCAGGCTGAGCACCGCACCGAAGTCAGTGCTGCTGTAGCGGTCCGTGTTGTCGCCCACCAGGTCATTGCCGTTGTTGTCGCTGAGCTTGGCGGAGGTGAGCAGGCCCAGCTGCGGACCCACCTTGCCGATGAACATCACACTTTTCGAGGGGTCGGTGTTGTACACGAACAGGAGCGGGATCTTCAGGTAGTTGCTCTTTTGGAACTGCTCGGCACCCAGGACCTCGTAGCGCTGCCCCTGCATGGAGTAGATCACGTCCAGGCCGATGCCCAGGTTGTCGGTGAAGCCGTAGCCCACGCCCAGACCGAAGGCCGGTGCCAGGGTGAATTGGCGGTCGTAGAGCGCGCCCAGGTCGGAGTCGTCGCTGTTGAGCAGGGTGCTGTTGGCGGCGATGGCCTTCACGCTGAGGTTGAGGCCCTGCTGCGCATAGGCCGTGGTAGCTGTCAGCGCTGCGGTGAGGGCCGTTGCCAGGAAGAGCTTGGTTTTCATCTTCTTCGGTTCTTGTTGGTTGTTGTTTGGTCTGAGAGGTCCGCCGGCTGGGCCCTTTGCGCGCGTTGGGCGAAGCGGGGGCGGATGCGTTGGAAGTGCTTGTTGGTTTGTAAGCAACGGGATGGTTCAGGAGAAAGAGAACTTTTCGGGCCAAAAAATTTTCAGCGCCGTTTTTCCCATCGGGCCAGGATGCCGGGAAGCTCGCTGACCATGTAGTTCATGAAGTCCACCAGCTCCTTGAGCTGGGCGTTGAACTCCGGGGTGTTGGCCGGTCGGCCGGCACAGGCCTTGTCCAGCAGTTGGGCGGCATGCTCGATCGACCTCAGCTGCTCGGTCACGTTCGTCTTCCATTTGGAGAAGCGGCTGCGGAAATAGCGGCGCCGTTCGCCGGGATGGGTCACGTACTCGATCCGTTCCAGGGCCAGCAGGTGGTTCAGGGCGTTGCTGGTGGCGCTCTTGCTCAGGTTCAACATGCTGGAGATGTCCTCGAAGGGCAGCTCCACCACGGGGCTCACCAGCAGCAGGGCCATGATGCGGGCGGATGCCGGGGGCAGGTTGGCCTTTTCATTGGCCACGCCCAACTGCTCGATCAGCTCGCGCTGCTCCTTGGTCAGTGTGGGGGTCTTGTGTGCCATTTCGATCACTTGAACGGGACAAAGGTATGGAAAGTTTCTTTAGTTCTGCAAGTGCAGAACAAAAAATATTTTTCAATCGGTTGGAGCAGGCCCCCGGGATGGGCAGGCCGTGCCGCGGTTGCCGGCCTCACCCACCCTGCGCCTTCACGAACTCCATCGGCGTTTGTCCGGTGTGCAGCTTGAAGAAGCGGCTGAAGGCCTGCGGGTACGGCGTCGACCAGCCAGTGGCATCATACTGGGCGGGACTGGTCTGAACGGAAGCTCAGAAACAGGCACCGACACGCACTCACCCTCAGCGGGTCGGGACGCTCAGCAGCCTGACATAGAAGAGTAGGTAGTTGATTTTCACAACATGAGTAATACTCTGATTATTCAGGTTTCACATTTTTGTCGTAACATTGCCAGTGCGTAATGATCCATATGAGCATTTCGATTGAACGCCTTGATGACCTGTCCGCCTTCATACGGACAGGCCGGACCTTTCGGGCAGCTCCCCAAAGTTCGGCCCCGGACGCAATCCGGGTGCTCAGCTATAAGGACCTGAAGGGTCAGCGGCTGCTGGGCCGGAAGGAAGCCGCGGCCGATGGCGTGCTGGGCCAATGCGACGCGGTGGAAGCTTGGGCAGGAGAGCACTTGCAGCCGGACGATATCCTCTTCGCGGGCAAGGGCGGCCGCTCGCAGGCCTATCGCTTCGACCTGTCCGAACGCGTCATTGCCGGCTCGCTCTTCGTGGTGATCCGGACGAAGGCCGATGTGCTCGACCCCGGCTACCTGCTATGGTTCCTGAACTCCACGGCCACCCAGGCACACTTCAAGGCGAGCATGGTGGGCACCACGGTGCCGAACATCCCGTTGACGGTCCTGAAGGAACTGGGCGTTCCGCTGCCTCCGCTGGAGCGCCAGCGCCTCATCGCCCGGGTACACCAGTTGGCCGTGCAGGAAGAGATCCTTACCAACGAACTGCTGCATCAGCGCCGGGTGCTGGTGGAGCAGACACTCGCCAACGCAACCGCCTGAAAACATGAACCACCACACGACCGCGAAACACATCACCTGGGGCGGATACGCCTTCGAGGTGTGCGACAAGCATGCGACCTGGAACGACGTCCCCGGCATCTACATCTTCTGCGGCGTGATCAACGGCATGTGGCGCGCCCTCTACATCGGACAGTCGGCAAGCTTCGCTGATCGCCCAGCCACCCACGAGCAATGGCAGCCCGCGCAGCGTCTTGGCGCCACGCATGTGCATGCACGCGTGGTTCGTGCACAGACGGACCGAGATACCATCGAGCGGGAACTCATCCGCCAATACCAGCCGCCGCTGAACACCCAACTTCGCTGAGCACCGCCCTGCCCACCACCACCGAACACATGGAGACCAAGACCAAAACCGCGCCCGCGAGCGAGCGTCCTTCCGACCCGAAGGAGCTGCAGCGCCTGATCAACGAAACGCTCTGGAAGGCCTGCGACAGCTTCCGCGGTGCGTTCGACCCCAGCGAGTACAAGAACTACGTGCTCACCTTCATGTTCCTGAAGTACCTCAGCGACGTGTGGCGGGACACCAAGGAAAAGCTGGAGCAGCAATACCCGGATCCCGAACTGGTGGCCCGCAAGCTGAAGCGCGAGCGCTTCGTGCTGCCACCGGAGTGCACCTACGAATACCTCTTCCAGCACCGTCGCGCCGACAACATCGGTGAGCTCATCGACAAGGCGCTCACCCACATTGAGGACGAGAACCAGGCCAAGCTGGAGAACGTGTTCCGCGGCATCAGCTTCAACAGCGAGAAGCTCGGCCAGACCAAGGACCGCAACCGCCGCCTGGAGAACCTCATCGGCGATTTCTCCGACCCCATCCTCGACTTCCGCCCCAGCGTGCTCGGCACCAAGTGGGACTTCATCGGCAACGCCTACATGTACCTCATCGAGCGCTTCGCGTCGGACGCGGGCAAGAAGGGCGGGGAATTCTTCACGCCGCACGAGGTGAGCGTGCTGCTGGCGAAACTGCTCGCCCCCAGGGCCGGGGCCCGCATCTGCGATCCCACCTGCGGCAGCGGCAGCCTGCTGATCACCGTGGCCGAGGAAGTGAAGGACGCCAAGGGCCTGCCCAGCCCCGACTTCTCCCTCTACGGCCAGGACAGCAACGGCGACACCTGGGCCTTGTGCAAGCTGAACATGTTCCTGCACGGCATGGACAGTGCGCGCGTGGAATGGGGCGACACCATCAACAACCCGCGCCTGATCGAAGGTGATCACCTGATGACCTTCGACGTCGTGGTGGCCAACCCCCCCTTCAGCTTGGACAAATGGGGCGAGGCCGCCGCCGCCGCCGACACGTACAAGCGCTTCACGCGCGGCGTGCCCCCCAAGAGCAAGGGCGACTTCGCCTTCATCCTGCACATGGTGGACACCGCCGCCGAAGGCACGGGCAAGGTGGGCGTGATCGTGCCGCACGGCGTGCTCTTCCGCGGCGGCCGCGAGCAGCTCATCCGCCGCAAGCTCATCGAGGAGAACCTGCTGGATGCCGTGATCGGCCTGCCCGGCAACCTCTTCTACGGCACCACCATCCCGGCTGCCATCCTGCTCTTCAACAAGGCGAAGACCACCACCGATGTGCTCTTCATCGAAGCCAGCCGCGAGTACCAGCAGGAGAAGCGGCAGAACCACCTGCGCGAGCAGGACATCGCCCGGATCGTGCGCACCTTCCAGGCCTTCAGGAGCGAGGAGAAGTACGCCACCCGAGCCACGCTGGCGCAGATCCGCGAGAACGACTTCAACCTCAACATCACGCGCTACGTGGACACCTTCCAGGAGGAGCCCCCCGTGGACCTGAAGGCCGTGCAGCAACGCATCGACGAACTGGAGAAGGAACTCGTGAAGGTGAAGGGCGAGATGGCCGGCTACCTGAAGGAACTCGGATTGAACTGAACACGAGGCACATGAAGAAGGAACTCATCAACGAACTCTGGCAGCGCTTCGAGGCGGCCAGCGGCACCATGGAAGGCATTGAATGCTGGAGCGCGCGCGACCTGCAGGCCATTTTCGGCTACACGGACTGGCGTAACTTCTTGAATGCCTTGGAGAAAGCACGAGATGCATGCGCCAACTCAGGTGAGCCGGCAGCGGACCATTTTGTTGGCGTCAACAAAATGGTCGACCTGGGTAGCGGTGCCCAGCGTCCGATCGACGATTTCGCCCTCACCCGCTATGCCTGCTACCTCATCGCGCAGAACGGCGACCCGGCCAAACCCGAGATCGCTTTTGCCCAAACCTACTTCGCCATCCAGACCCGCCGGCAGGAGCTGGTGGAGCAGCGGCTCCTGGAGAGCGACCGGGTGGCGGCACGCGAGAAGCTGAAGGAGACCGAGCGCAAGCTCAGCGGCATCATCTACGAGCGCGGGGTGGACGAGCGCAGTTTCGCCAACATCCGCCACGAGGGGGACCGCGCCTTGTTCGGCGGCCACGGCACCCAGGCCATGAAGAAGAAGCTGGGCGTGCCGGGCAGCCGTCCGCTGGCCGACTTCCTGCCTACGCTCACCATCAAGGCCAAGGACTTCGCCGCAGAGCTCACCAGCCACAACGTGAACGAGAAGGACCTGAAGGGCGACCGGGCTATCACACGGGAGCATATCGACAATAACTGGGAAGTGCGCAGCATGCTCCTGAAGCGCGGGGTGAAACCGGAAGAGCTGCCAGCAGCTGAGGACTTGGAGAAGGTGAAGCGCCGGCTGGCCTCCGAACGGAAGCAGGTGCTCAAGACCACCAAGAAGCTCAAGCCCAGGAAGAAGTCATGAAACTCACCTGGTCACGATTCGTGGAGATGAACACGCCCGCCGCACGGCGCTCCATGTTCATCCACAATAACCACCTGGAACCATGAGTGGGAGGAAGGGGGCCAAGGCCGAACAGGACTCTCGTTCTGCGCAAGGCAAGCCGATGTATCATCCCAAGCTCGGGCATCTCCCGGCGCATTGGAAGACCATGCGTTTCGGGGATGCATTCCAGGAAGTAAAGGTCGCAGTTGATGTCGAAGACGCTCAGAACTACGTAGAGATCGGTATCCGATCGCACGGCAAGGGGTTGTTCTACAAGGAACCCGTAACAGGTGCCAAACTCGGTGACAAGTCCGTCTTCTGGGTACAGCCGGATTGCTTGGTCGCCAACATCGTGTTCGCCTGGGAGCAAGGAATAGCTCGGACTACCGGATCTGAGGTAGGCCTTATCGCTTCCCACCGGTTTCCGATGTTCAAGCCGAAAGAGGATCTGGTGGACCTTGATTTCGTGCTGTACTTCTTCAAGACCGATCGTGGCCGTGTCATACTTGATGATGCTTCACCCGGTGGTGCAGGCAGGAACAAGACATTGAGCAGGACTGAACTCTTCCGATCCCATATCCCCCTCCCCCCCCTCCCCGAGCAGCGGAGGATCGCGCGTATCCTGGGCACCTGGGACCGGGCCATAGGCCTGCTGGGCCAGCAGATCGCCGCCAAGGAAGAGCGCCTGCGCGGGCTGATCGATCAGCTGGTGAGCGGCGCACGCCACGGCGCCTCCAACGGCCAACTGCCCAAGGGGTGGAGGTGGGTGCGGTTGGGGGAGCTGGGGACTTTCGCGAAAGGCAAGGGGATCCTGAAAAGCGAAATACATCCCGAGGGCGTACCAGTGGTGACCTATGGCGAGCTCTATACCGTTCACCATGTCCGGGTCAAGCGCTTCCACTCTTTCGTGGCCGAAGCTGTGGCCGACGGAAGTCAGCCCATCCAACGCAACGATGTGCTCTTCGCTGGTTCGGGTGAGACGGCCGAGGAGATCGGGAAGGCGGCCGTGTATCTCGACAAAGAACGCGCATGCGCTGGAGGAGATGTGATCATTCTTCGCCCGAATGGGATCAACGCGTTGTATCTGGCCACTGCGCTCAACAGTACCATTACAGATCGCCAACGCCTGAAGTTCGGGCAGGGTCACAGCGTGGTGCACATCTATCCTTCACAGCTCGCGGAAATGGAGGTACCGCTACCGCCGAATGAGACCCAGGATCATATTGCCAACGCCACAGCCTCATTCGATGATGAGCTCGACCTACTGCGCATGAAGCTGAAAGAACTCCATGAGCAGAAGCGGGGCTTGATGCAGTTGCTGTTGTCGGGCGGATTGATGAACCACTAACCGATGTGGAAATGAACGGAGGAAAGACCTACAACCTGTATTGCGACGAGAGCAGCCATTTGGAGAATGATGGCAAGGACTTCATGCTCATCGCCTACATCAGTGTTGCTTATCCGCTGGTACGTCTCTATACCGAGCAGATCAAGCAACTGAAGCAGCGGCATAATTTTTATGGGGAGATCAAGTGGAGTAAGGTGTCCAGGTCCAAGTACAGCTTTTATGCCGACTTGGTGGAACTATTCTTCGGCACTGAGCTCTTGTTCCGTGCTTTGGTGGTACCTAAGGCGCGCATCAGGAACGCATCATTCGGGCAGGACCATGATACGTTCTACTACAAGATGTACTACCAACTGCTGCACCATAAGATCGACATGCTCAATACATACAATATCTACCTGGATGTGAAGGATACCCTGAGTGCAAGGAAGGTGAAAACCTTGAAAGACATCCTGAATGTCCGGTACAACAGCATCCGCAACCTGCAGAACATCCGGTCAAGCGAGAGTGTGTTCCTGCAGCTTACCGACTTCATCATGGGTGCACTGGCGTACAACCTGAACGAACCGGAGAAGAAGATGATCGCCAAGACCCGATTGATCGAACGGATACAGACCCATGCGGGAACCAGTTTGGTGCACTCCACCCCCAAGGACAAGGACAAGTTCAACATCTTCATCATCGACCTGAAATAATGCCGTTGAACCTGATCAAGCGCTACCCTGAACTGTTGGACATCGGCGGTATGAGCGAAGCGTCAAGGACGGCATCGCTAAGGGGGGTCTTTCAACGCGATATAGAGAACAACCCAGCGTTCGCATTCCGCAAGCGCCCGATCTATCCAATAAAGGGTGAGGAGCCGGCGATGCAGCTGCTCTTCAGGCATCTGACCACTGTGGAGGTGCTGGAGGTCATCGATGGCACCAAACGAAAGTCCAGGATCTTCGAACTTGAACGGAGCCGAAGACTGCATTGGGTATTGCCCCACATACAGGAAGGGACTAGTGCGCGGGTGGAGGTCTTCAGCGCAGAGGATCGTGTGGATGACGCATGGAAAGTGCGCACCTACATCTTGAACCATGATGAACGCTATGTGGTGGTACTGGAGCCGAACCGGAAGCCCGGTGCATACTACCTGATCACGGCCTACCACTTGGACCGGGACCACAGCTACCGAAAGATGATGAAGAAGGCCGCCAAACGCAAGCTGCCCGATGTGCGCTAAAATGACGCGGGGGACAGATAGGCATCTTGGCCTACCGTCCCCCGAACTCCTTCTCCCGAATGGTGAGATGAGCTGGTGCAAATATACACAAGGTTATCAACGATCGATCGTGGAAAATGGTTTCTTGTAACAACCGCCTGTTCACTGTAAAGCCTCATGCCCTCTTTCGCCGAATACCCCGATAGCCACCTGCCCGCGCTGCGCTTCCTGCGCCGGCTGGGCTACCAATGGCTCAGCCGCGAAGAGGCGGTGCGCCAGCGCGACGGCCTGCTGGGCCAGGTGTTGCTGGAAGAGGTGCTGCGCGAGCGGCTCAAGGCCATCAACCGCTTTTCCTACAAAGGGCAGGAGTATCCCTTCAGCCCGCAGAGCATCAACGCGGCCATCATGGCCCTGCAGCGCGTGCCGGATGAAGGGCTGGTGCAGACCAACGAGAAGGTGTACGACCTGCTCACGCTGGGCAAGAGTTTTGCCGAGAACGTGGCGGGCGACCAGAAGGCCTTCACCCTGCGCTACATCGATTGGGAAAAACCGCAGAACAACGTGTACCACGTCACCGACGAGTACATCGTGGAGGGCGTGCACGCCACCCGCCGGCCCGACCTGGTGCTCTTCGTGAACGGCATCCCCTTCGGTGTGGTCCAGTGCAAGCGCCGCGATGTGAAGTGGAGCACCGACGATGCGGTGAGCCAGCACATCCGCGATCAACGGCGGGAGGAAGGCGTGCCCCGGCTCTACCACTACGCGCAATTGCTCATCGCCGCGCAGCCCAACGAGGTGCGCTATGCCTGCACCGGCACCCCGGCCAAGTACTGGTCAGGCTGGAAGGAGGACGTGGAACGCGCCGTGACGGACCTGCTGGCCCGGCCGCACGAAGATCGGCCGCCCGAGGACCGGCTTCCCACCGAGCAGGACCGCGCGCTCTATGCGCTGTGCCGCCCCGAGCGGCTGCTGGACCTGGCCTACCGCTTCACCGTGTTCGATGCCGGCGTGCGCAAGGTGGCGCGCTACCAGCAGTACTTCGCCGTGCAGGACGCCCTGGAGCGCGTGCGCCAGCTGGATGCCGACGGCAAGCGCCGGGGCGGTGTGATCTGGCATACGCAAGGCAGCGGCAAGAGCCTCACCATGGTGATGCTGAGCAAGGCGCTGGCGCTGGACAAAGCCATCGCCGATCCGCGCGTGGTGCTCGTGACCGACCGCGTGGACCTGGACCGGCAGATCCACAAGACCTTCCTGAACTGCGGCAAGAAGGTGGAGAAGTCCAGCAGCAGCAGCGACCTGATCCGCTTGCTGAAGGACAAGGGCGTGCCCGTGATCACCACCGTGGTGAACAAGTTCCGGGGGGCCATGCAACGCAGGGGCTTCAAGGAGCGGAGCACCGACGTGTTCGTGCTGGTGGACGAGAGCCACCGCAGCCAATACGGCCTGAACTACCAGGCCATGCACAAGCTGCTGCCCAACGGCTGCTACATCGGCTTCACGGGCACACCGGTGCTGGGCAAGGACAAGAACACGGTGAAGCAGTTCGGCGGTTTCATCAGGCCCTACACCATGCGGCAGGCCGTGGCGGACAAGGCCGTGGTGCCGCTGCTCTACGAGGGCCGGAGCCCGCAGCTCTACGCCAAGTTGCAGGAGCTGGACCGCGACTTCTTCCGCCAGTTCGGCTTCCTGCCGGAGGAGGTGCAGAGGGCCTTGAAGAACCGATCGCGCGGCATCGGCAAGCTCTTCAGTGCCGAGCAAGTGGTGAAGGAAGTGGCCTACGACATCAGCAAGCACTATTGCGGCACCTGGCAGGGCACGGGACTGAAGGCGCAGTTGGCAGTGCCCACCATCGATACCGCCATCCGCTACCAGCGCTTCTTCGAGGACCAGCCCGACCCGGCCTTACGGCTCAACAGCAAGGTGGTCTTCACACCCCCCGATTCCCGCGAGGAGAACGACGATGTCTGGAGCGAGGCCAGCGAGAGCGCCCGCACCTACTGGCAGGGCATCGTGGACCGCTACGGCGACCAGACCACGTATGAGACCTGGGTGATCGACAAGTTCAAGAGCGCCTCGCGCGAGGTGGAACTGCTGATCGTGGTGAGCAAATACCTCACGGGCTTCGATGCCGAGCGCAACACGGTGCTGTACCTCGCCAAGCCGCTGCACGGGCACGACCTCCTGCAGGCCATCGCCCGGGTGAACCGCCTTTTCGAAGGCAAGGAGTTCGGCCACATCATCGACTACGTCGGATTGCTCGGCAAGCTCGACCAGGCGCTCACCTTCTACGATGCGCTCGCGGGCTTCGATGAACAGGACCTCTTGGACACGGTGCACGACGTGGACGAGGAGCTGGCCAAACTCCCGGATGCGCACGCTGCGGTGTGGGCGGTGTTCAACGGCGCGGACCGCAACGACAATGAGGCGCTGCAGCGCCACCTCGCACCGGCCGACCGCCGCGACCAGTTCCGCGAGCGCCTAAGCCTGTTCGCACGGCTGTTGCACATGGCATTCGGAACGGCCGGCCTCTATGCCCGCTACGACGAGCGCCGCGTGGACCAATGGCGCAAGGACCTGAAGCTGTTCGAATCGCTGCGCACGGCGGCCATGCAACGCTACGCCGACGACCGCGTGAACTACCGCGAGTACGAAGGCCGCATCCGCAAATTGCTGGACAGCCACATCGGGGCCGGTGAAGTGCGGTCCACCACGCCCACGGTGAACATCTTCAATGAGAACATGGTGGCCGAGGCGCTGGCCCACTATGGCGAAGACAAGCAAAGCGTGGCGGCCAAGGCGGACACCATCGCGCACAACCTAAAGCGGAGCATCACCGAGAACCTGGAGAAGGACGAGAGCTTCTACAAACCGTTCAGCAAAATGGTGGAGGAGACCATCCAGGCCTTCCACCAAGGGCGCCTCGATGAGCGTGAGTACCTGCAGCGCGTGCTGGGCATCCAGAGCGACATGCAGAGCGGGGTAGGGCGCGGCATCCCTGCCGGGGTGCAAGGCCGTCCCGAGGCGCGCGCCTTCTTCGGCGTGCTGAAGGATGCGCTGGATCCCGTGGGTGATGGTGCCGCATGGTCGGATAGGCTCGGGACCATTGCGCTGGAAGTGGATGACCTGATCCGCCAGCGGCGTATCCGGGACTGGCACCGCAACCTGGACGTGCAACGCGCCATGGAGAACGCCGTGGAGGACCTATTACTCCAGCACCCCGAGCTGTTCGGCGGCACCGTGGACTATGATAGGCTGGATGCGGTGCTGCTGCGCTGCATGCAGGTGGCCCGCGCGAATTACGGATGATGGGCACCGTGCAATACGGCACCACGCCGATCGTGTACAGCGTGCAGTTTCGCACCCGGCGGACGCTGGGCATCGAAGTACACCCCGACCGCAGTGTGGTGGTGCTGGCCCCGGCCGGTATCGCTCCCGACGTGATCCGGCAACGCGTGCTTCGGCGGGGCGCCTGGATCACACGGCAGCAACGTTACTTCGAGCGCTTTCTGCCCGGCCGTCCGGCGCGCGAAGGCATCGCCGGCGAGACCTGGTCCTATCTCGGCCGCCGGCATGTGCTGCGGATCCGCAGGTCGGACCAGCCCTGCGTGAAGCTCACGCGCGGTGAGTTGATCGTATACCTGCCAGATACCACCGACCGCGCTCTGGTGAAGCGGCAGTTGGCGGCATGGTACCATGCCCACACGCGGAAGCGCTTCAATGCCGAGGTGCTCGCCGCATTGGAGATCCTTCGGGCGCACCATCCCGTGCGTACACCGAAGCTCGCATATCGCACCATGTTGCGGCGCTGGGGCAGTTGCACGGCGGCAGGGGTGCTGGTGCTCAACCCGGACCTGGTCCAGACCCCGGTGATGTGCATCCGCTATGTGATCCTGCATGAACTGTGTCACCTTGTTCACCACCACCATGGCAAGGCTTTTTACAACTTGCTCGAAAGGGTGATGCCGGACTGGAAAAGGTGGAAGGACCGGCTGGAGCGGTCCGTTTGAAGGTACCGAAAGCCGAGGGATGATCGGTTGCCGCACGCGGTGCGTTGGCCGTTTTCGGGGCCTTGCCCGTGGACGCAGGCGAGGTTTCGTTGCCGCCACGGAGCATCAGTTTCATCACGCTGGAACAAGGCGCGGAGTGAAACGTGCTTCCACCTGACGGTGTGCGGTCTGGCGCGGGCCACGAAGGCGTTGACCCGCCAACACCTCAGTAAGCCCTCACGTTCTTCCCCTGCCGCCAGTTGATGTAGGCGCGGTTCACCATACGATCGCCGAAGGTTCTATTCCACGCCGGCCTCCAGGATCTTCTTCAACTGCTCCACCAAGGGCGGGACGTAGTCGACGGCGATGTGGTGGATCGTACGGTCATCCAACGCATAATAGTCGTGGACGATCTTGTGGCGCAGGCCTTGGATCTTGAACCATTCCACCTCGGGGTGTTCCTCTTTCACCGTATCCGAAACCTTGTACGCTGCACCACCAATGACCTGCAACCGGTACGCAGTGGCATCACGAAGAACCTCATTGGCCAAGAATGCTTCAAAGTCGACCCCGGACATGGTGCGCAACACCTTCTCACCTGATTGAAGCATGTCGATGAGCAGGGGCTTGTCGAAACGTTTAGACATACCGCAGGTCCGGTTCGATGTAGGGCCAATAGTGCGGCTTCACCGCCTTCCGCATCACCACATCCACCTTGCGGGATACGATCCGTCCCAGTTCCTGTTCAAGGTCGATGATCCCGATGCCGATCGGTCGCGCCACTTCGATGAGGATATCCACGTCACTCTCCGGCCGGAAGTCGTCGCGCGTGGCCGAGCCGAACACGGCCATGCTCTTCAGCCCGTATTGGTCGAAGAGGCGCGCACGCTCGCGGCGCAGCGCGGCGAGGATGTCGGCGAGGCTGCCCATGTCCTTACAAATATCGGGACCCGTGGTGGAAGCACCTTCCGAAAGGGTTCAGCTCAATACGCCCTTTCCTTCTTCCCCTGCCGCCAGTTGATGAAGGCGCGGTTCACCACGCGGTTGCCGCCGGGCGTGGGGTAGTCACCGGTGAAGTACCAGTCGCCGGTGTGGTTGGGGCAGGCGGCGCGCAGGCCTCGTGATCCGCGCCCGCCGGGGTTTGTCTCATGGGGCTGACACTTCGGGCTCTGAGGCTGGCACGGACAGGCGGCGGGCGGTGAGCCCATGGGCCGTGGCGGTCACCACCAGGGCCCGCGAAGCGCCCAGGTCGCGGAGCACCTGCATGGCGTCGGCCTCATCGGCCACGGCGCGTGCGTTGCGCCGTGCGTACCACTGCAGCTGCGGTTCGGCCGCCATCCCCTGCACCAGCACCACCTCGTCCGGCCGCGCCAGGTGGGCGATCACGCGGCCCTGTTCCATCGCCATCGCGTAAGGGGCGCCGGTGGCGCGACCATCGCCGGGGCGGTTGGTGCGGGTGTAGGCCAGCATGCCCAACAGCACCGTGGCGACCAGTGCGGCGTTGGGCCGAAGGCCCCGCCGATCGCCGAGGCGGAACAGCCCCCAAGCCCCGGCCGCACACAGTACGAAGCCGAGCTTCAGCAGTGCGAACTCGTGGATGGCGTAACGCGTGAACACGACCAGGTAGATCAGGCCCGGAAGCCCGGTGAGCAACAGCACGGTGCGCAACGCGCCCCAGCGGGGTCGAGCGAGAACCATCACCGTGCCCAGCAGCAGCAACAAAGGCGCCCAGGCCGTGAACAGGTTGCGACCCATGTGGGCGAGCCCTTGGGCCACGCTTGCCGAGGCCTCGCCCGGCATCACTCCGCGCTCCGCGTAACGGTGGAGGTAGTAGGCCCACAGGTCCCCGGCCCCCACCACGGATGCGTACAGGCCCAGGCAGAGCCCGGCGGTCAGGGCCGCGGTGAGGGCCAGGGACAATGCGCAACGAAACCACCGGTCGTCACCGGACCGCCCCCAACGCACGAGCAGCAGGCCGCACTGCACGAGCACCACGAAGGCCACCACCCATTCGGTGGCTGCCAGGGCAGCGGTGGCGGCCAGCAGCGGCAGAAGGCGGCGTGCGGAGGGTCGCCCGGCCTGCCACAGCCCGGCGAAGGCGTGCAGGCTCCAGGCCCACGGCAGCTGCACGGCCATATCGCTCATGTACACGTTGCCGTGGTACCACAGGGGCGCCGGCATCAGCAGGTAGAGGATGGCGGCCGCCGTGCCCACCGCCCATCGGTCCGGATCGTGGGGCCGCATCCGCGCCAGGAAGGCCGCGAGCAGCCAGGCGGTGAGGGCGTGCAGCACGAGGTTGAAGGCCTGCAGGGCCAGGGGGGACGGCGCCGTGCCCGTGAGCGCGAACACGGCGGCGGGAGCCCAATAGGCGAGGGGCAGGTGCGAGAGGTAATAGTACACGCCATCGACCTCGGTACGGCTGTACCGCAGTCCGGCGACCCCGCGATCGCCCGGGTCGGGCCAGGTGACCGCAGGACATCCATGGTGCCGGAGGAAGCCGTCCTGCCGCCACACTTCCTCGACGATGAGCACCAGCGCGGTGCAGAACTCGTGGTTCTTGCTCAGCGGGCGGCCCAGCTGCGGCAGGCGCACCAGCACGCTGACGGCCACGGCGGCGAGCAGGGCAAGGGCGGCGGTGCGGGGCATGCGCCGAAAGTAGCGGCCCGCCATGGTGCGGCCGGACCGAACCGTGCGTAGGGGTCGATGCGGACCGACACCCATCCGGGGTGGCCGGTCCGTTCAGCCGTGGGGCCTGGCGAGCGGCCGATGCAGGCCGACCCTCTCCCGGCGGGCCATGAGCCCACCCCCTCTACAAAAGCATGTACGGTCCTGCCGGGTGACGACCGGGTGGGGTCAGCCTTTCAGGGCCTCCGCCCCGCCCACGATCTCCAGGATCTCGCCGGTGATCGCCGCCTGGCGGGCCTTGTTGTAGGACAGCTTGAGGTCCTTCAGCAGGGCGTCCGCGTTGTCGGTGGCCTTGTGCATGGCGGTCATGCGCGCACCGTGCTCGGCGGCGAAGCTGTCCAGCAGGGCCTTGTAGAGCTGGATCTTCAGGCTCTTGGGGATGATCTCCTCCACGATGGTGCGCCGGTCGGGCTCCATGATGTACTCGCCGGTGGTGGCCTTCGCATCGGCGGGTGCGGCCGTGGGGAGCACCGGCAGGAACTGCTCGGTGGTGACCACCTGGGTGGCGGCGTTCTTGAAGCGGTTGTACACCAGCACCACGCGGTCGTAGGTGCCGTCCGCGAACCGGTCCATGAGCATCTGGGCCACGGGGGCGACCTTGTCGAAGCTCAGGCCATCGAAGAGGCCGGCCAGGTCCTGCGGCAGCTCGGGCCGGTTCATGGGCGTGCGGCGGAAGGTGTCCATGGCCTTCTTGCCCACGCACAGCACATGCACCTCGTGCCCGGCCTCCTGGGCCAGGCGGCGCGCCACGCGGGTGATCTGGGTGTTGAAGGCGCCGGCCAGGCCGCGGTTGCTGGTGATGCACACCACCAGGGTGCGCTTCACCTCGCGCTGCTGCGCGTAACGGCCCTCGCTCGCGTCCAGGGTGGCGCTCACGTTGCCCAGGATGGCCTGCAGCTTCTCGGCATAGGGCCGCATGCGAAGGATGGCGTCCTGGGCACGGCGCAGCTTGGCCGCGCTCACCATCTTCATGGCCGCGGTGATCTGCTTGGTGCTGTTCACCGAGACGATCCGGCTGCGTACCTCCTTCAGGCTGGGCATCGCTTATCCCCGGTCGGGTGCTTAGTTGTCCAGGCTCTTCACCAGGTCGGCCGCCACCTTCTCCAGCGTGCCGGTGATCTGGTCGTTGTAGTCGCCCTTCTTCAGCGCGGCCAGCACGTCGCTGTGCTTGTTGCGCAGCATGGTGATGAACTCGGCCTCGAACTGCTTGACGTTCTTCACGGGCACCTTGCTCAGCAGGCCCTTGGTGCCGCAGTAGATGATGGCGATCTGTTCCTCCACGCGCATGGGGCTGTTCTGCCCCTGCTTGAGGATCTCCACGTTGCGCGCGCCCTTGTCGAGCACGGCCTTGGTGGCCGCGTCGAGGTCGGAACCGAACTTGCTGAAGGCCTCCAGCTCGCGGTATTGCGCCTGGTCGAGCTTCAGGGTGCCGGCCACCTTCTTCATGCTCTTGATCTGCGCGTTGCCGCCCACGCGGCTCACGCTGATGCCCACGTTGATGGCCGGGCGCACACCGCTCAGGAACAGGTTGCTCTCCAGGAAGATCTGCCCGTCGGTGATGGAGATCACGTTGGTGGGGATGTAGGCGGACACGTCGCCGGCCTGCGTTTCGATGATCGGCAGGGCGGTGAGGGAGCCCCCGCCCTTCACCTTGTTCCTCAGGCTCTCGGGAAGGTCGTTCATCCGGGCGGCCACCTTGTCGTCGCCGGTGATCTTGGCGGCGCGCTCCAGCAGGCGGCTGTGCAGGTAGAACACGTCGCCAGGATAGGCTTCGCGGCCCGGCGGGCGGCGCAACAGCAGCGACACCTCGCGGTAGGCCACGGCCTGCTTGGAAAGATCGTCGTACACGATCAGGGCCGGGCGGCCCGTGTCGCGGAAGTACTCGCCGATGGAGGCGCCCGTGAAGGGTGCGTAGAACTGCATCGGTGCGGGGTCGCTGGCGTTGGCGGCCACCACCGTGGTGTAGGCCATGGCGCCGTTCTCCTCCAGGGTCTTCACCGTGCCGGCCACGGTGCTGCCCTTCTGGCCCACGGCCACATAGATGCAGTACACCGGCTTGCCCGCATCGTAGAACTCCTTCTGGTTGATGATCGTGTCGATCGCCACGGTGCTCTTGCCGGTCTGGCGGTCGCCGATGATGAGCTCGCGCTGGCCGCGGCCGATGGGGATCATGGCGTCCACGGCCTTGATGCCCGTTTGCAGCGGTTCCTTCACCGGCTCGCGGAAGATCACGCCCGGAGCGCGGCGCTCCAGCGGCATCTCGAAGGTCTCGCCGGTGATGGGGCCCTTGCCGTCGATGGGCTCGCCCAGGGTGTTCACCACGCGGCCCACCATGCCCTCGCCCACGTTGATGCTGGCGATGCGCTTGGTGCGCTTCACGGTGTCGCCCTCCTTGATGCCCACGCTGGGCCCCAGGAGCACCGCGCCCACGTTGTCCTCCTCGAGGTTGAGCACGATGCCGCGCAGCCCGCTGGTGAACTCGATGAGCTCGCCGCTCTGCACACCCTTCAGTCCATAGATGCGGGCGATGCCGTCACCGACCTGCAGGACGGTGCCGACCTCTTCGAGCTCGGCCTCCGAGCGGAAGCCGGCCAGTTCTTGCTTGAGGATCGCCGAGACTTCGGCGGGTTTCACTTCGGCCATGTCTGTGCCGCCATCACCTTGGCGGGGGAGGGGTTCTTGAAGGCGTTAGATCGCGGGGATGTACGGGTTCTTGCTGAATTCGCGGCGCAGGTCGGCCAGGCGGCGGCTCACCGTGCCGTCCACCTGCTCGTCGCCGATGCGGATGCTGAGGCCGCCGATCAGCGCGGGGTCCACCTGCTCCTGCAGATCGATGGTGCGGCCGGGGTGGCGTTCCTCGGCCATGCTGCGCACCTGCGCCCGGGCCTTGTCGTCCAGGGCCGCGGCGCTCACCACCTGCACGGTGATGATGCCCTTGTGCTGCTTGTAGAGCTCGGTGAACGCCTCGGCCACATGGGGCAGCAGCACCTCGCGGCCTTTGCGCACCAGGATGCCCATGAACGTCGAGGTCACCGCGCCCACCTTGCCGCCGAACACCTGTTCCAGGATGCGGCCCTTGGCGTCGGGCTTCACCACGGGGCTGCGCAGCAGCGACCGCAGTTCGCGGCTGTTGGCGCAGGTGGCGGCCACCAGGCGCATGTCGCCGTGCACACCGTCCAGCAGGCCCTTCTCCAGGGCCAGGTCCATCAGGGAGCGGGCGTAGCGGTAGGCGACCGGTGCGATGTTCATGAGCGGCGCAGCTGGGCTTCGGCCATCACCTTGTCCACCAGGGCCTGTTGGGCCTTGCTGTCGGCGAGCTTCTCCTTGAGGATGCGCTCGGCCACCAGGATGCTCAGTTCGGCCACCTGGTTCTTCATTTCGTGGAGGGCGGCGTTCTTCTCGTTGCGGATGTCGGTGCGGGCGCGCGCCAGCAGGGCCTCGGCCTCGGCCTTGGCCTTGTCCTTGGCGGCGGCGATCTCGCGGTCGCGGATCTCGCGCGCCTCCTTCAGCAGCTGTTCGCGCTCCTCGCGGGCCGCGCGCATGAGCTCCTCGTTGCGGGCGCTCATCGTGGCCATCTCCTCGCGTGCGCGCTTGGCCTCGTTGAGGGCATCGGCGATGGACGCCTCGCGCTCCTTGAGCCCGTTGAGGATGGGCTTCCAGGCGAACTTGGCGAGGAGGAACAGGACCGTCACGAAGGTCAGCGACATCCAGAAGATGAGGCCGATGGACGGGTTCACGAGGCTGGCCAGGAAGGGCATGGCTGCGGTTCGGGGTTGGACGAAGTGCGGGGGCCGTGTACCGTTAGACGGCGGCCGGCATCTCCTTGAGCACCACCAGCAGGCCCACCACCATGGCGAAGAAGGCGGCACCTTCCACGAGCGCGGCGGTGAGGATCATGTTGGCGCGCAGGTCGTTCATGGCTTCCGGTTGGCGGGCCATGGCCTGCACGGCATCGCCGCCGATGCGGCCGATGCCCACGCCGGCACCGAGGGCGGCGAGACCAGCGCCGAGGGCGGCGATACCGTAACCAACGCCGAGGTCGAGGAGAACGGAGAGGAACATGGGGTGTGCGGGTTTTGAGGAGTTCGGGTTTCTAATGATGGTGCGGTTCCTCCACGGCGGCGCCGATGTACATGGCCGACAGGAAGGTGAAGACGTAAGCCTGGATGAAGGCCACCAGGAGCTCGAGCATGAACATGAAGACCGTGAAGGCCCAGGAGCCGATGGCCACGCCATAACCGGCCCCGGCGCTGGTCTCGCCGAAGACGAAGATCAGGCTGTAGAAGCTCAGCGCGATGATGTGCCCCGCCGTGATGTTGGCGAACAATCGGATCATCAGCACGAAGGGCTTGAGGAACATGCCCAGCACCTCCACCGGCGTGAGGATGGCCAGCACCCAGCCCGGCACGCCCGGCATGGCGAAGATGTGCTGCCAGTAGTGGCGGTTGCCGTTCACCGTGACGATGATGAAGGTGATCAGCGCCAGCACCCCCGTCACGGCGATGTTGCCCGTGAGGTTCGCCCCGCCGGGGAAGAAGGGCACCAGGCCCAGCAGGTTGCCGAAGAAGATGAAGAAGAAGGCGGTGAGCAGGTAGGGCAGGTACTTCTCGTATTTGTGGCCGATCGCGCTCTTGGCCACATCGTCGCGCACGAACAGGATGATCGGCTCCACCAGGTTCTGCAGCCCGGTGGGCGCCTGGCCCGCCCGGCGGCCATAGGCCCGCGCCACGCTGATGAACACCCAGAGCAGCAGGGCCGAAACGACGATCATGGTCGCCACGTTCTTGGTGATGCTCAGGTCCAGGGTGGCCTCCGTGAGCCGCTGGTCCACCACGGCCTGGTGGGCGTCCGTGCCGTCGGGGGCGTTCACCGCCACCACCATGCCCTCGTGCAGCGCATAGCCGCCGTAGGTGCGGTGCCCATGGTCGAAACGTGCGCTGCTGAACACGCTGAGCCCGCGCTCGCTGTTGTACAGGATCACCGGCAGCGGCAGGCTGGTGTGCCCCCAGAGGTGCCAGCCGTGCTCATCACCGACGTGGCCCATGATGAGGTCGCCCGCGTTGAACTTGGCCGCAGGAGCTCCGGCATGGGCCTCGGCGGCGGCCGGTCCCGCGTGATCACCACCATGGTCCGGGGTACCGTGCTGTGCCGTGGACCGGCCCGCAAGAAGGGCCGCAAGGAGCAGGAAAGCGTGGCGCAGCAAGGGTTTCAGCAACATCGGGCAGTGGGGACCGGCCCCTTTTGCGGCCGCGAAGGTAGCGATCCGCATCCAATCCAAGGAAGGTGACGATCAGCGCCGGGTCTCCTTGAACAGGAACAGCATCGCGCCGGTGATGCCCAGCAGGGCGAGCACCAGGGTGAAGGCCGGGAATCCCGGCGAGAGCCATCGGTCCAGCCAGCGCCCTCCCCAGATGGCCGCCAGGATGATGCCCGCCATCTGGAGCCCCAGGCCGCTGTACCGCAGGTAGGCGTTGTAGCCCTTGCGCAGGCCACCCGCGTTCGGCTTGTCGGGCGGGGCCGGCTTCATGGGCGGGGCGGACGGCGGGAGAGGTTCACCAGGCGCCCGGTGCTGAAGCCCAGGAAAGCGAGGTACAGCAGGGCGAAGGCCAGGGCCAGCGGCACGGCCCGGTCACGGGGCAGGGTGAGCAGCACCACCGCCACGGCCACGATGCTCACGAACATCTTCAGGGTGAGGCCGGTCATGAAGCGCCGCACGAAGCCCTTGGGGTCCTCCACCAGGGCCCGCTCCTGCCAGCGATGGAGCAGCAGGGTGATGCCCCCGAGGTAGACGAGGACCGCCGCATAGCCCCAGTGCCACGGGGTGCCGGTCAGCCACAGCAGGAGGCCGGTGGCACCGCCGCAAGCCAGGGTGAACAGCAGCACGGCCGCCACGGGCGAACGGTCGCGCCCCAGGGTCATCGGCAGGGGATGGTCAGCGGGCGACCTGGGTGGGGCTGGCCTCCGGACGGGCGCTCTCGGTGCGCAGGCGCACGGGGTCCATCTCCTTCACCACCCCGCCGGCCATGCTGCAGTTACCGGTGAACACGGCCCCAGGCTCGATGGCCAGCTTCTTGGTGTTGATGTCGCCTTGGAGCTTGGCGGTGGCCTTGAGGCTCAGCAGGTCCTGACAGTTCACCTTGCCGATCACGGTGCCCTCGATGTCGGAGCTCTGGCAGCTGACCTCGCCTTCGATCACCCCGGTCTGGCCCACGATCAGCCGGCCGCGCACATTGATGGCCCCCTTCACCCGGCCATCGATGCGGACGTTGCTGTCGCTGCGGATCTCCCCTTCGATGGAGGTGCCCTCCATGATGCTGTTGATCTTGCCGGTGTTCACCGGCTCGGCGGCCTTGTTCATGGGCTCGGTCTTTTTTTCGGGATGAAAGAGGGCCATGGTTGTACAGGTTCCTGAACGTCAGGGACAAAGATAAGGGCTGCGCCGAACCCACCAAGCCACCGGTCGAAGGGCGCTATCGTTTGGTGAGGTAGTTCCGCGTGAAGAAGGCCGCGTAGGCGTCCACGTCCTTGTTCCGGTAGAGTTGGGCGTAGTTGTCCGGGCTGATGGCGAAGATGGGGTGCCCCTGGTCGTTGATGCCGGCCAGCATGCCCACGTCGGAAAGGAACTGTTGGTAGTAGGCCATGGCCGCCACCTTGTCGTCGAACAGCCGCAGCAGTACCACCTGGTGGGTGTCGTCCAGGATGCTGCTCTCGATGAGGATGGTGCGCCCGGGGTAGTAGCGTCGGTTGAAGTCGCTGATCTTCATCTTCATCGCGTTGATGTCCCCGGCGCTGTCGGGCAGCAGCAGTGCGATGTAGTGCGGCCCCTGTTCCATGCGGTAGGTGCTCGCCGCCGGGGCCCCCTTCTCGCCGTCTGCCGGGGCGGCCTCGGTGGCGGCCTGCTTGTCGAGCATGGCCAGCAGGTCCTCGGCGGCCTTGCCTTCCTCGGTGCCGGGGAACCTGTCCTTGGTCTCCAGCAGGGCGTTGCGGAAGGCCGAGAGCTCGCGCGTGCCACCGATGGCCATGGCTTTCAGCAGGTGGTACTTGCCCAGCAGGTGGTTGTTCGGCTCGTTGGCGATCACCTGGTTGCAGGTGGAGATCACCAGCAGGAAGTTGCGCTGGCGGAACTCGCGGTAGAGCTGGTCGTACTCGGCGGCCTCCACCTTGCGCCGGGCCTCCCCGCCCTCCAGGAGCGAGGGGTCGCGCACCAGCCGCGCGAACTCACTGTCCGGCCAGCGCTCCAGGATGATGTTGGCGTAGGCCTGCGAAGTGCTACCGCCGAAGTCGATGAAGCTGCCGCTCTTTTCACGTGCCAGGTAGATGCGGTACATCTGGTAGTGGCTCTCGGGGGTGAAGCGGCACTCCTCGAAGCGGTTGATCAGCGTCTCGAAGCTCTCGATGGCGTTGTCGGTGTCCTTGAGCTTCTCCTTGTAGATCATGCCGCTGCGGTACATGGCCTCGCAGATGGCGGCGTTGGAAGCGGCCAGTGCCGTGTCGCTGGTGGGCAGCGCCTTGAGGTAGAACGCGGGGTCCTTCCATTCGGGTTCGCCCTCCTGGCCTTTCTCCTCCTCCTTCGCTTCGGCGGTCGGGTCGCCCTCCTCCTCGCCGGCCTCCTCCACCACGGCCGAACCGCTCTTGTCCCGGCGGCGCCAGTCGTCCTCCAGGGGCCGGTTGCCCCATTTTTTCTTGAACTCCGACAGGCCGCGGCCCAATTGCTGGGGGTTGTAGAAGTACCAGGCCCCCGATCCGCCCGCTGCCGGGGTGGCCGGTCGTGCCGGTGCCGCGATGCCGGCGGCCTCCGCTTCCCGGGCCTCGCGTTCCGCAGCCTCCTTCTCGGCCTCGGCCTTCTCGCGCTCGCGGATCATCCGCTGGATGGCCTTCTCCCGCTCGGCCGGGTCCATGCCGGCCATGGCCTGCAGGCTGTCCTCCCGGGCGATGATGTTCAACTGTTCCACCAGCTCGCCCAGCACTTCGGCCCGGGTGGCCACTTCCTCGTGGCGCGGGTGTTCCTCGGCCAGCAGGGTGCTGGTGCTGTCGTAGTACAGCTGCGCCTGCGGATATGCCCGGTCGTCGAAGTACAGGTCGGCCAGCCGCAACCAGCTCTTGGCCTTCTGCCGGGTGTCGTTGGTGCTTACATAGGCGCTGCGCTTGAGATGCGCGATGGCGCTGCTGTCCTTGTTCTCCTTGAGGTCGATGTCGGCCAGGGCGTAGTGGATCATGTCGAAATGGTCCACATGCTTGTCGTCGCGCAACATGCGGGTAAGCATCTTGCGCAGCGCCTTGCTGTCGCCCCGGTCGAAGGCCAGTGCTTGGAACACCTGTGCGTGGAAGGCCAGCTCGTACGGCGGGTTCATCCGCGCCACCCGTTTGTAGGCCGCGATGGAACGGTCGTCCATGCCCTTGGCCTGGTACAGCTGCGCCAGGATGAAGGTCCACCGCACCCGGCTTCGCTGGTCCTTGGTGATGTCCACGGCCCGCTCCAGGCTCATGATCGCATCGTCCACCTTGCCGCGCCGCAGGTCCAGGTCGGCCTGTACGGCCGCCAGCTCATCGTGCGGGAAGCGTTTGGGCAGTTCCTTGACCTCCTTCACCTCGTCCAGCGCGCTCTGCGCCCGGGCGTACTGCTCGGTCTCCATCAGCGTGCGCGCCAGCCACACCTTGGCTTCGTGCTGGCGGTCCTGGTCCTTGAACCGGCGGCCGATGTAGTCGAAGGTGCGCTGTGCATCGGACCAGGCGCGTTTGTAGAAATAGCTCCGGCCGATCACGAAGTAGGCGTCGTCGATCCAGGTGTTGCGCTGCTTGCCCTTGATGTCCATGCTGTGCCGCTCGATCACCAGCGAGCACTTCTCGATGCATTTCTCCAGATCGCCACCGGCGCCCTTGGCCTGTTCCTCGGTGCCGTACACGAACAGGGGCAGCACCTTGTCGAAGTCGTCCACGTAGGCCTTCTCAATGGAGGCCACCGTTTCCTTGAGCTTCTCGTTGGCGTTGAACCAGCCGTTGTCGCGCGCGGTGAGCCGGTGGTAGGTCCGGTTCAGGAAGCGGTCCTTCTCCTTGGAGCACCCCCCGGCCAGCACGGCCAGGAGCAGCACAACGGCGGTCTGCAGGGCGGGGTTCCGCTTCACGGGAGCACTAACTACGAACGGGCGAAGTTATTTCATCGTCCCCGACCGGTCGGTGGGTGCGCCAGGGCTATCGGGTCTTAAATCCACTCAGGGCGGTTGATCGATCGTTGTGCGGGGGGCTTGATCCTTAGCAGCTGGATGAAGTGCTTGCGGCCTCCTG
>JABWBQ010000082.1 GCA_013360395.1 Flavobacteriales bacterium | reverse complement strand
TGTGGCCGCCATCGCGCTGGCGCTGGCCACGCGCACGCTGCGCGCCGCCGACCTGCGCGAACTGCGTGCGCCGCTCCCGGGCCGGGGCGAACCCGTACTTTAGGCCTCCTTTTCCACAGCCCCCTCCATGACCGACGCCCGCAGCGCCAGGCCGGACGACAGCTTCGACCTGGTGCTCTTCCTCTGGGACCGCCGCCGCCTCATCCTCGGCATCACCCTGCTGGGCATGGTGGCCGGTGTGGCCGCCGCCTTCCTCATCAGGCCCCTGTACAAGAGCGAGGTGATCCTCTTCCCGGCCATCACCAACTCGGTGAGCAAGGCCCTGCTGAGCGAGCAGAGCACCGGCCGCGACGACATCCTGGCCCTGGGCGACGAGGAGGACGCCGAGCAGCTGTTGCAGGTGCTCCACAGCGACCTCATCCGCGAGCGCACCGCCACCACCTTCGACCTGATGCGCGCCTACCTCATCAAGCCCACCAGCCGCACCCGCAACACCGACCTGCGCGAGGCGTTCCAGGACCACATCACCTTCGAGTACACCAAGTTCGGCAGTGTGCGCGTGGAAGTGCTGCACCCACAGCCCGACACGGCGGCCCTGATCGCGAACTTCATCGCCGCGCAGGTGGACAGCGTGTGGAAGGACATGAACCGCGAGCGCGCCGAGAAGGGCCTCCAGCTGGTGGCCGAGAAGGTGCGCACCCTGGAACAGGAGATCGCCACCATCGCCGACAGCATGCGCGTGCTGCGCCAGCTGGGGGTGCACGACTACCACACCCAGACCGAGCGTTACAACGAATACCTCGGCGCCGCCATCGTGAAGGGCGACCAGCGTGCCGTGCGCGAGTTCGAGGAGCGCTTCAAGGTGCTGGCGCAATACGGCGGCGCGTACGTCACCCTGCAGGACCGGCAGTTCAACGAGGTGAAGCGCCTGAGCGTGCTGCGCATGAAGCTCGAACAGGCCCAGGCCGACCAGGAGAGCGACCTGCCCCACAAGTTCGTGGTGAACCATGCGCAGCCCGCCGACAAGAAGAGCTATCCGGTGCGCTGGCTGGTGGTGGCCGTCAGCACCGTCAGCGCCTTCCTGCTGGCCCTGCTGCTGATCGTGGTGCAGGAGAACGTCCGCAAGATCAAAGCGCACCATGGCCGCTGAGCTCGACCTCTCCCAGGCGTTCACCGTGCTGCGTCGCGGCTGGCGCAGCCTGGCCGTCACCGGCGTGGTGGCCGCGGCGCTGAGCGCGGTGTTCAGCGGGCCCTCCTTCATCACCCCGCGCTTCCGCTCCAGCGCCACGGTGTACCCGGTGAACCTCACCAGCTACAGTGTGGAAACGCGCTCCGACCAGCTGTTGCAACTGCTGGAGAGCAACAGCATCCGCGACAGCCTCATCCGGCGGTTCGACCTGGCCCGCCACTACGGCATCGACGTCACCCGCCCCCCGGGCCGGTTCTACCTGGACGCCGAATACCACGACCGGGTGGAGATCGGCAAGACGCGCTTCGAGAGCGTGCAGATCGAGGTGACGGACGAGGACCCGCAGCTGGCGCGGGACATGGTGCAGGAGATCCTGCGGCAGACCGACCTGCTGGCACGGCGTCTCCAGCGCGAGAAATCGCACGAGCTGCTGGTGATCGCCGAACGGGAGATGGCCATCGAGAAGCGCAAGCTGGACAGCGTGGAGAGCCGGTTGGAGGCGCTGCGCCGCGAGACCGGCCTGTTGAACTACGACGCCCAGACCGAGGAGGTGACGCGGGGCTACCTGCGCATGCAGGCCAGCGGAGCCCCGGCGGCGGCGCGCGAGGAGGCCCGTGCCCTGCTGAAGGCCCTCGGCGAGAAGGGCGGCGAGTTCCGCCAGCTCACCGAACTGAGCAACATCTTCCGCAACAACTATGTGGCCCGCCTCAACGAGGTGGAGAAGGCCCGCACCGATGTGAACAAGGTGCTCACCTACACCAACGTGGTGGGCTACCCCGAGGTGGCGGACCGGAAGGTCTTCCCCGTGCGCTGGCTCATCGTGCTCATCAGCACGGCCAGTGCGCTCTTCCTGGCCTACGTGCTGCTGGCCCTCCGCCACCGTCCCTGAGGCCATGGTGCAGGCGCTGAAGCGGCATTGGGTCCCGGTGGTGTGCGCCGCCTTCGTGCTGCTCAACCTGCTGTTGACGGCCCACGACATGCCGTGGCTGGCCCTGCTGCCGGCCGCGCTGGTGGCCGTGTGGGCCATGGTGGCCGCGGCGGACAAGCTGCTGCTCTTCATCGTGTTCGCCACCCCGCTGTCCATCAACCTGGAGCAACTGGACCTGGGGGGCATCGGCATCAGCCTGCCCACCGAGCCGCTCATGGTGGGCCTCACGGTGCTCTTCCTGCTGAAGGTCGCCCTGGAGAAAGGCGTGCTGGCCCCGGCGGTGCTGCGGCACCCCATCACCGCGGTGGTCCTCGCGCAGCTGGTGTGGATGGCGGCGTGCATCGTGCCCAGTGCGATGCCGGTGGTAAGCTTCAAGTTCCTGCTGGCCCGGCTGTGGTTCGTCACCACGTGCTACTTCATGGCCACGCGCCTGTTCGAGGACGTGCGCAACATGCGGCGGATGCCCTGGCTGTTCATCATCGCCATGGCCGGCGTGATCGTTTACACGCTGATCAACCATGCGCAGCACCACTTCGAGCAGGACCCCGCGCACTGGGTGATGACGCCCTTCTTCAAGGACCACACGAGCTACGGGGCCATCATCGCGTTCTTCCTGCCCTTCCTGGTGGTGGCGCCGTTCATGCGGGACACCCCGCGCACGCTTCGCGGTGTCGCGTTCATCATGCTGCTGTTGTTCGCCACGGGGCTGGTGTTCAGCTACACGCGGGCCGCGTGGGTGAGCCTGGTGGGCGCCCTGGGCATGTGGGCGGTGCTGCGACTGCGGGTGCCCCCCTGGGCCCTGCTGCTGGTGCTCGTTTCCGGCGGGGCGCTCTACGCGGTGAACGCCGACCGCATCACCGTGGCGCTGGAGCGCAACCGCGAGGAGAGCAGCGACGACCTGGGCGAGCACGTGCAGAGCATCAGCAACATCAGCAGCGACGCCAGCAACCTGGAGCGCCTCAACCGCTGGCACTCCGCCCTGCGCATGTGGCAGGAACGGCCCGTGTTCGGCTGGGGGCCGGGCACCTACATGTTCCAGTACGCACCCTTCCAGGCCAGCGAGGACCGCACCATCATCAGCACCAACTTCGGCACCGGGGGCAATGCGCACAGCGAATACCTGGGCCCCCTGGCCGAGCAGGGTCTGCCGGGCATGCTGCTGATGGTGCTGCTGGTGGCCGTCACCGTGCACACCGCCATGCGGCTGTACCGGCGTATGCCGGCCGGCCCGGAGCGCACGTTGCTGGTGGCGGTGTTCCTGGGGCTGGTGACGTACTACCTGCACGGTTCGCTGAACAACTTCCTGGACACGGACAAGGCGGCGGTGCCCTTCTGGATGTTCACCGCGATCGTGGTGCTCTTCGACCTGCGATACCCGAAGGCGGGCGCGGGCAGGGCGGTCAGCGCATCGCGCAGCTGAGCAGGGCGATATCGTCCAGGTAGGGTTGTCCACCGCGGTGGGCCTCGAAGCGGGCCACCACGGCCTCGATGACGGCGGCAGGCCCGGCCAGGCGCACCTCATCCACGGCGCGGCGCACCTGATCCAGCTCGAAGGCCCGGCCGTGGGCGTCCTCCTGCTCCACCAGCCCGTCGGTATAGGCCAGCAGCAGGCTGCCGGGGCGCATGTCCGCAGTGCCCACCTGCAGGAAGGGCAGCCGGGGCATCATGCCCAGGGCGATGCTGCCGGTGCTGAGCTCGCTGAAGCCCTGATCGGTGCGCAGCAGCACCGGGTTGTGGCCTGCGTTCACGTAGCGCAGGGCCCCGGAGCGCAGGTCCAGGTCGGCCAGGAAGCAGGTGATGAAGCGCTCGCCGCGGGCGTTGCCGAACACCTTGTCGTTGAGGTCGTGCACCAGTTCGTCCAGGGGGTCGTCGGAGTACTGGAGCAGGGCGCGGAGCGTCGCCTGGAAGTTGCTCATCAGCAGGGCGGCCGCCATGCCCTTGCCGCTCACGTCGGCCACCACCAGCACCATGCGGTCGCCCAGGTGCACCACGTCGTAATGGTCGCCGCCCACCTGGCGGTGGGGCTGGTACCAGGCGGCGGCCTGGAAGTGCTCGGTGCGCGGCAGTTCCTGGGGGACGAGCATGCCCTGCATCTCGGCGGCGAGCTCCAGCTCGCGCTTGTCGCGTTCCTGCTGCAGGGCTTGCGCCGCCAGCCGCTTGTTCTCCAGGGCCACGACGATCAGGTTGGTGAGCGTCTGGATGAAGTTGAGGTGCTTCACCGAGGGGCTCATGCGCTGCTCCTCCTCGTCCAGGTCGCCGATGAACAGGTAGGCCAGCGGCCGTTGTTCGTGGAACACGGGCACCACCACGTCGAAGCCCGGCAGGCGGTCCTCCTCCTGGGCGGTGGTGAGGTGGATGTCGTCGCCGGCGGCGGCCAGGGCGTCCAGGTCGATGGTCGGGGCGGCGGGCCCGATGCCGTGGCTCAGCGCCAGCTGCCATTGGTCGGTGCGTTCGTAGAGCAGCAGGCGGGTGATGCCCAGCTCCTGGTGCACGATGCCGCTGAAGAGGCGCAGCAGGCCTGCGCGGTCCACGTTGCCGTTGATGGCCTTGGTGACCTCCAGGAGGGCCTTGAGCTGGAACTCTTTAAGGCCGAGGCGCTCGGTGAGGCGGTTCGGACGGCTCATGCTCACAGCCCGAGCTTGCGGGCGATGTCCGGCAGGCGCTGGCTGAGGGCGATCTCGCGCAGCTTCTGGCGGGCCTCGGTGGCCGGGGAGCCCAGGTAGCTGCGGCCGCCCTCCACATCGCTCATGATGCCGCTCTGGCCCAGCAGCACGGCGCCCTTGCCCACGCGCAGCTTGCTGGGGATGCCCACCTGGCCCCACAGCGTCACCTCGTCCTCGATCACCACGGCGCCGGCGATGGCCACGTGGGCGGCGATCAGGCAGCGGCGGCCGATCAGGGTGTCGTGGCCCACCTGCACATGGTTGTCCATCTTGGTCCCCGCGCCGATGCGGGTGTCGGCGCTCACCCCGCGGTCGATGGTGCAGAGGGCGCCGATCTCCACATCGTCCTCGATCACCACGCTGCCGCAGGGCGCCATCTTGTCGTAGCCCGTGGGGCGCTTCTTGTAGTAGAAGGGGTCGGCGCCGATCACGGCGTTGGCGTGGACGGTGACGCGGTCGCCGAGGGTGGCCGGGCCGTAGATCACCACGCCGGGCATCAGCAGGCAATCGGCCCCGATGCGCACGTCGGGGCCCAGCACCACGCTGGGATGCACCTCGGTGCCGGGGCCCACCACGGGGCGGGCTTCGCTCCAAGCCTTGCGCGGGCTGAAGTGGCGCACCAGGCGGTTGTAGTCGCCGCAGGGGTCGGCGCTGATCAGCAGGGCCTTGCCCGCGGGGGCCTCCACCTCCTTGTCGATGAGGATGGTGGTGGCGGCGCTGCCCAGGGCCTTGGCGTACCACTTGGGGTGGTCCACGTACACCAGGTCGCCGGTGCGCACGCGGTTGATCTCGTTGATGCCGGTGACGGCGCGTGCGGGGTCGCCCACCACGCGCAGGCCCAGCAGGGCGGCCAGTTCAGCGGCGGTGCGGGGCTCGGGCAGGTCCATCGGCACGAAGGTAACCGCCCGGCGTACAGCGCGGAAAAAGCGGACCCCGCCGGCCTGCGGGTGCAGGGGCGGGGTCCGGCAGGCCGGCGCCCGGGGCGCCGTTCCTCACTTCTTCACCCGGTCCATGTACTCGCCCGTCTCGGTGTCGATGCGCACCACGGTGCCCTCCTCCACGAAGATGGGCACGCTGATCTCCACGCCGGTCTCCAGCTTGGCGGGCTTGAGCACCTTGTTGGCGGTGTCGCCCTTCACGGCGGGTTCGGTGTACACCACCTTCAGCTCCACGGTCTTGGGGGGGCGGGCGAAGATGGGGGTGTCGCTCTCGAAGCCGATCTGCACCACCATCTCCTCTTTCATGAAGCCCAGCGCGTCGCCGAAGAGGGCTACGGGGATGTACTTCTGCTCGAAGCTCTGCTGGTCCATGCACACCAGGTTGTCGCCCTCGCGGTAGAGGTATTGCAGTTCGTGCACCTCCACGCGCAGCACTTCGATGGTCTCGCCGCTGCGCCAGCGGTTCTCGGCCAGTTTGCCGTTGCGCAGGTTGCGCATCTTGCCCTGGTAGAAGGCGCGCAGGTTGCCCGGCGTGCGGTGCTGCCATTCCATGATCTGGCAGATGTCGCCGTTGTAGCGGATGTAAGAGCCGATGTTGACGTCAGCGGTGGTGGCCATGGGCGGTGTGGTACGGCCCTCCTTTCGCGGAAGGCGGGCGCGAAAATAGGGGATCGTCGGGAAGCCGGGGCCGGGCAGCACCGGACCGGCGGCGGGGCGGTCGCGCCTCACCCGCGGGACCCGGGCTTCCAGGCCATCACGTCGAGCTGTGCGGTGCAGCAGGCGGTCTCGGCGTCCACCCGGTTGCTGGCCACCAGCAGGGTGCGGCCTTGCAGGTGGTCGCGCAGCAGGTCGCCGAACCAGGCGATGCCGCGCGCGTCGAGGTTGCTGGTGGGCTCGTCCAGCAGCAGCAGGGGCACGTCGCTCAGCAGGGCCAGCACCAGTTTCAGGCGCTGCCGCATGCCGCTGCTGAACTGGCGCACGGGCTTGTCCAGCTCCCGGTCCAGGTAGGCCGTGCGCGCCACGTCCGCGGCGGCGATGCCGGGGCGGAAGGGCTTGAGGCGGTGGTGGAAGGCCAGGGCGTCGCGCAGGCTCAGGTCCTCGTACAGGCCCAGGTAGGGCGTGGCGAAGGCCACCCGGCGGTACACGGCGTCGGGGTCCACCCTCCGGCCGTCGCAGCGGTGCTCCACCGTGCCGTCGGTGGGTGCGAGGGCGCCGCCGACCACCTGCAGCAGGGTGCTCTTGCCGCTTCCGTTGGGCCCCAGCAGCGCGGTGCGGCTCCCGGCGGCGAACACATGGTCCACGCCGCGGAACACCACTTCGCGGCCGAAGGTCCTGGCGACGGAGCGGAGGGTCACTTCCATGAGCGCACGGGATCGGGCGGCCCGGGGCGGGTCCGCGGCTTCAGGCATCGTCCATCGCGCGCAGGCACCGCTCCCACCCTATTCGGCCAGGCCGCGCATGATGCCCTTGGGGCTGTTGCGAATGAAGTCGAGGATCTGTCCGCGCTCGGGGCTGCGGGGCAGGGACTGTTCGACGTTCTGCACGGCGCGTTCCACGTTGCTGTTGCGCACGAAGATCTCGCGGTAGATGTCCTCGATGCGGGCCACCTGCTCGTCGGAGTAGCCGCGGCGGCGCAGGCCCACCACGTTGACGCCCACATAGCTCAGGGGTTCGCGGGCGGCCTTCACGAAGGGGGGCACGTTCTTGCGCACCAGGCTGGCGCCGGCGATGAAGCTGTGGGCGCCGATGTGGAGGAACTGCTGCACGGCCACGTTGCCTTCCAGGATGGCCCAGTCGTCGATGGTGACATGGCCGGCGAGGTTGACGCTGTTGGCCACCACGATGTTGTTGCCCAGGATGCAGTCGTGCGCCAGGTGCACGTAGGCCATCAGCAGGCAGTTGCTGCCCACGGCGGTGCGCTGGCGGTCGGCGGTGCCGCGGTTGATGGTGACGCACTCGCGCACGGTGGTGCCGTCGCCCACCTCGGCGGTGGTGTACTCGCCGGCGAACTTCAGGTCCTGGGGGATGGCGCCGATGACGGCGCCGGGAAAGATGCGGCAGCGGCTGCCGATGCGGGCGCCGTCCATCAGCACGGCGTTGGGGCCGATCCAGGTGCCGTCGCCCACCACCACGTCGGCGTAAATGGTGGCGAAGGGCTCGATGGTGACGTCGCGGCCGATGCGGGCGTCGGGGTGGACGGAGGCGAGGGGGGAGATGCTCATGCGTTCACCGCCGAGGGCGCCGGCGCCGGGTTGTTCGCGGGGGCCTTGTCGCGGGCGATCTGGGCCATCATCTCGGCCTCCATGGCGGGCTGGCCGTTGACGTAGGCCACGCCCTTCATGTGCACGATGCCGCGGCGGATGGGGGTGATGAGCTGCAGGCGGAACACGACCGTGTCGCCGGGGATCACCTTGCGTTTGAAGCGCACGCCGTCGATCTTCAGGAAGTAGGTGGTGTAGTTCTCCGGATCGGGCACCTGGCTGAGGGCGAACACGCCGCCCACCTGGGCCATGGCCTCGATCTGGATCACGCCCGGCATCACGGGGTTGCCGGGGAAGTGCCCCTGGAAGAAGGGCTCGTTCATGGTCACGTTCTTCACCCCGATGATGGTGTCGTCCGTGATCTCCATGATCTTGTCGATCAGCAGGAAGGGGTAGCGGTGCGGCAGCATCCGCGCGATGGCGTTGATGTCGTACAGGGGCTCGCGCGCCAGGTCGTACTGGAAGCCGGCGGCCTTCTTCTCCTGCCGCATGGCCTCCTTGATGCGCTTGGCAAAGCTGGTGTTGCCGAAGTGGCCGGGGCGGGCGGCCAGGATATGGCCCTTGATCGGGCGGCCCACCAGGGCCAGGTCGCCCACGATGTCCATCAGCTTGTGGCGCGCCGGCTCGTTGAAGAACTTCAGGTCGGTGGTGTTGAGCACGCCGTTGCGGCGCACCTCCACTTCGCGGTACTCCTTGCCCAGCAGCTTGGCCAGGGCGCGGAGCTGCTCCTTGGTGGTGCCCTCGCGGTCCTCCAGCACGATGGCGTTGTCCAGGTCGCCGCCCTTGATGAGGCCCGCCCTGGCCAGCTGCTCCAGTTCGCGGAGGAACACGAAGGTGCGGCAGGGGGCGATCTCGTCCTTGAACTCCCCGGTGTGGTACATGGTGGCGTGCTGGGTGCCGAGCACCGGGCTGTTGTAGTCCACCATCACCGTGAGGCGGAACTCGCCGCCCGGGGTGGGCACGCCGAGCATCTCGGTGCCGCGCGGCCCGGTCTCGAACCAGATGGGTTCCTTGAGCACGTACCAGTCCTTGTCGGCCTTCTGCTCCTGCAGGCCGGCCTGTTCGATGGCCAGCACGAAGGGCAGGGCGCTGCCGTCCATGATGGGCACCTCGGGGCCGGTGAGCTGCAGCAGGCAGTTGTCCACGCCCAGGGCGTAGAGGGCGGCGAGCACGTGCTCGGTGGTGTTCACCTTCACGCCGTTGCGGCCCAGGGTGGTGCCGCGCTCGGTGCTCACCACCAGGTCGGCGTCGGCGTCGATCACGGGGGCGCCGTCCAGGTCGGTGCGCTGGAACTTGTAGCCGTGGCCTTCGGGGGCGGGGTTGAGGGTCAGGGTCACCGGTTCGCCGGTGTGCAGGCCCACGCCGGTGACGGACACCGGCCGCTGGAGGGTGCGTTGCTTGTCGCTCATGCGTTGGCGGCGCCGGGCCTCGCGGGTCGCCCGGATCGCCGGCCGAAGCTACGGAGCGGTCCCGGAAACGGGGGATGCCTTCCCGTCGCCGCCGGCCTTCCGCAGCCCGTCCAGTGCGCGCTCCAGCTCGGCCACCCGCTGCTGCAGCGCGGGCAGGTTGCGGAACACCACGTAGCTGCGCTTGTAGGGCCCGATGGCGAAGGCCGGGCTGCCCTGCACGGTGGCATCGTCGGGGATGTTCTCCCCGATGCCGCTCTGGGCCGCCACCTTCACGCGGTCGCCCACGGTGAGGTGGCCGGCGATGCCCACCTGGCCGCCGATCATGGCGTGGGCCCCCACCCTGCTGCTGCCGGCGATGCCCGTTTGCGACACCACCACGGTGTGCGGCCCGATCTCGGCGTTGTGGCCCACCTGGATCAGGTTGTCCAGCTTGGCACCCCGGCGGATCACCGTGCTGCCCAGCGTGGCCCGGTCGATGGTGCAGTTGGCCCCGATCTCCACGTCGTCCTCGATCACCACGTTGCCGATCTGGGGGACCTTCTCATGCGCACCGGCCCCGTTCACCGTGAAGCCGAAGCCGTCGCTGCCGATCACCGTGCCGCTGTGGATGATGCAGCCGCGGCCGATGACGCTGCCGGCGTAGATCGAGACGTTGGCGTGGATCCGGGTGCCGTCGCCGATGGTCACGTTGTCGCCGATGGTGCAGTTGGGCAGCACCTTCACCCCGTCGCCGATCACCGTGCCGTCGCCGATGTGGGTGAAGGTGCCGATGTACACGTCCCGGCCGAGGGTGGCCTTGGGGCTGATGTAACTGGGCTGCTCGTAGCCCTTCTTCTCGTAGCGGTGCGCATCGTGCATCTGCAGCAGGCGCGCGAAGCAGGCGCGGGGGTCGGTCACGCGGATCAGCGTCACATGCTTGGGGATGGCCTTCGCCGGGCGGAAGGCGCGGTCCACCAGCACCACGCTGGCCGCCGTGACGTACACGTGCTCGGTGTACTTGGGGTTGGCCAGGAAGCTCAGGGTGCCCGGCCGTCCCTCCTCGATCTTGCTGATGTCGTTCACCAGCACCTGCGCGTCGCCATCCACCTCCCCCTGGAGGAACTCGGCGATCTGTCCGGCGGAGAACTGCATGCCCCGCAAAAATAGGTGGCGCCACGGCCCCCGCCATGGTGCGGGCGGGGCCACCCTCCGGACCGCGCGGGCTCAGGCCGTCCGGTGCACCACCAGGCTGCTGGCCTGGGCGGTGGGCGTCACCACCAGGTCGTTGATGCACACGTGCGGCGGCAGGGTGGTGACGTAATGCACCAGCTCGGCGACGTCCTCGGGGCGCAGCGGTCGAAGGCCCTGGTACACCTGCTTCGCACGCTCGGCATCGCCGTGGAAGCGCACCACGCTGAACTCGGTCTCGGCCAGGCCCGGTGCGATCTGCGTCACCTTGATGCCGTGGGGCAGCAGGTCCTGGCGCAGGGCCTTGGTGAGGGCATCCACCGCGTGTTTGCTGGCACAGTACACGTTGCCCCGGGGGTACACCTCCTTGCCGGCGGTGCTGCCGATGTTGATGATGTGGCCGGCGGCGCGGGCGATCATGCCGGGCAGCACGGCGCGCGTCACGTACAGCAGGCCCTTCACGTTGGTGTCCAGCATGCGCTCCCAGTCCTGCAGGCTGCCGTCCTGGATGGGGTCGAGGCCCGCGGCGAGGCCGGCGTTGTTCACCAGCACGTCGATGCGGCTCCAGGCCAACGGCAGGGAGGCGATGGCGCGCACGGTGGCGTCGTGGTCGCGCACGTCGAAGTGCAGCGCGTGCACCCGGTCGTGTGCGCCCAGGGTGCCGTGCAGGCCCTCCAGTTCGCTGCGCAGGGCCTCGAGCCGTTCCTTGCGGCGGCCGGTGATGATCACGCGGTGGCCCTCGGCGGCGAAGCGCCGTGCGGTGGCCTCACCGAAACCGCTGGTGGCGCCGGTGATGAGGATGGTCTTGGGCATGAGGTGGTCGCCGCGGCGCATGGCGCGGGCGGAGCACGAAGTTCGCGCATCCCGTCCTCTCCCCTCCTGTGCACATCAAGGAACTCGGTCCCGCTGATGTCAGCCCCGCGCAAGTCGAGCTGATCAACACCGACGAACGAAGCGGGATGAAATGTTGCGGCCGGAGGCCGCGACAGGTTCAGCGCTTGTACCCGGGACCCAAGGTGGGCACTCGGCTCCCGCAAGCCCGGCCCCGCGCAAGTCGAGCCGAGCGCCAACACCGAACGTAGGGGGATAGAGTGTTGCGGCCGGAGGCCGCGAAAGATCCGTCGCCTGATCCCCGGATCCGTGGTAGGCACTCGGCACCCGCAAGCCCAGCCCAGCACAGGCCGAGCCGAGCGCCAACACCGAACGCAGGGAGGTAGAACGTTGCGGCCGGAGGCCGCGCCAGGTTCAGCGCTTGCACCCGGGACCCAAGGTGGGCACTCGGCTCCCGCAAGCCCAGCCCAGCACAGGCCGAGCCGAGCGCCAACACCGAACGCAGGGAGGTAGAACGTTGCGGCCGGAGGCCGCGACAGGTTCAGCGCTTGCACCCGGGATCCAAGGTGGGCACTCGGCACCCGCAAGCCCAGCCCCGCACAGGCCGAGCCGAGCGCCAACGCCGGGGTGGGATCCATGCTGCGCGACGCCAGCGGATGAGGTCACCACAAGATGTTCTCGCTCGGCTCCGCCCGTGGGAGGGCATTCGTGCGTGCCGAGTGAGGCTGCGCATAGGGCCTCCGGGCCCGTCTTATGGTTCTCCGCCCGGGTGCTTCATTCCTCATCGGGCTTCAGGATCGGCCTGGGATGTGCGCTGCTCCACGCATAGTGCTCCGACTCGCTCACCAAGCCCATCACCACCGGGTTATGGCGAATGTACGACGCCTTCTGTTCGAAGAACGCCGGGCTGTGAAGCAGCTCAGGGTGGTTGGTCTTCTGCCAGAACATCAGGTGTGTGTTCTGGGCGGATCCCGCCGCCGCCGCGGCGAACATGTTCATCATCCATTCCCTGCGGCTCTCACTCGGGTGCTCCTTGATGGCCGTCAACAGTTGCTTGGCCGTGTAACTCTTGAGATCACGTAACACATCGGAAAGCAGCCCATGTCGGCGCCGCGCGATCATATGCAGATGGCTCGGCATCAGCACGTAGTGGAAGATCTCCAGACCCTTGTTGCGCCTGCAGAACTCCAGGCTTTCGAAGATGATGTCCACATACTCCCTTCGCGTGAACACATCGATCCAGGCCACGGTGGTCAGTGTGACGAAGTAGCACGCGCCCTCTTCGTTGGCCTTGAGGAACTCGGACATGGACCGAAGGTAGGAGCCCTGTTGCGCAGCGCCAGCGGACGAGGTCACCACGAGATGTTCTCGCTCGGCTCCGCCCGTGGGAGGGCATTCGTGCGTGCCGAGTGAGGATCCGCTTAGGGCCTCCGGGCCCGTCCCGTTGCCACAAAGCCACCCGCGACGTCCCCCACCGGCCGACGCACACCAACACCGAACAAAGCGAAAGAAGTGTTGCGGCCGGAGGCCGCGCCAGGTCCAGCGCTTGCACCCGGGATCCAAGGTGGGCACTCGGCACCCGCAAGCCCAGCCCCGCGCAAGCCGAGCCGAGCGCCAACCCCGAACGTAGGGGGATAGAGTGTTGCGGCCGGAGGCCGCGACAGGTTCAGCGCTTGCACCCGGGACCCAAGGTGGACTCGGCTCCCCCAAGCCCAGCCCCGCGCAAGTCGAGCCGAGCGCCAACACCGAACGTAGGGGGATAGAGTGTTGCGGCCGGAGGCCGCGACAGGTTCAGCGCTTGCACCCGGGATCCAAGGTGGACACTCGGCTCCCGCAAGCCCAGCCCCGCACAGGCCGAGCCGAGCGCCAACCACGAGATGTTCTCGCTCGGCGCCGCCGGGCATGAGCCTGTCGTGCGTTCCGCTCACGCCACCCACCGCGGCCAGGCCAGGTACCACTTCTCCACGGGCCGCGCCATGGCCTGGATGCCGAGGTTGTCGCTGGCCTGGGCGATGTCGCGCAGGCTGCCGTCCTTGAAGAGGAGCTCGATGCGCTGGCGGGTATCGTCGTAGGCGTTGTTGACGATGCTTCCGTGCAGCACGAAGTGGGCGGCCTGCGAGGCGGGGATGCCGGCGGTGCGCGCCACCTGGTCCAGCAGCTGCCGCCGGTGCTCCTCGTCCCAAGGCCGGTCCTGCAGGCGGATGCGGAAGGTGCGCCGTTCCACCAGGTCGGCACAGAGGCGGGCCAGGGTGCGGTCCTCGTGGTGGGCCCACACCTTGACGGCGCCCATGATGTCGTGGTCGTCCAGCCGCAGGAAGTCGGCCAGCACGGCGGGGTCGTCGAAGCTGCGCAGGTCGTGCCGGGCGCCGAGGAAGCGTTGCAGGGGCGGGCTGGCGAAGAGGGGCACCCCCGCGGTGGCCAGGTCGCGCGCGCGCCGCAGGGCCTCCACCAGCATCACCTCGGCGCTCACCACCGTCTTGTGCAGGTACACCTGCCAGTACATCAGGCGGCGCGCCACGATGAACTTCTCGATGCTGTAGATGGCCTTCTCCTCCACCACCAGCCGGTCGTCCACCACCTCCAGCATCTTGATGATGCGGTCCCCGCCGATCACCCCTTCGCTGACGCCGGTGTAGAAGCTGTCGCGGTTGAGGTAGTCCATGCGGTCCACGTCGAGCTGGCCGCTCACCAACTGGTGGAGGAAGCGCTTGGGGTGGGTGTCGCGGAAGATGCTGATGCCGGTGGCCAGTGCGCCGTGGAAGGCGTCGTTGAGGCGGTCCATCACCAGGGCGCTCACCGCCTCGTGGCCCACATCCTGCACGATGCTGGTCTCCAGGGCGTGGCTGAAGGGGCCGTGGCCCACGTCGTGCAGCAGGATGGCGATGCGGGCGCCCAGGGCCTCCTCCTCGGTGACGGCATGGCCCTTGGCGCGCAGGGCATCGATGGCCAGGCCCATGAGGTGCATGGCGCCCAGGGCGTGGTGGAAGCGGGTGTGCAGGGCCCCGGGGTACACCAGGTGCGAGAGGCCCAGCTGCTTGATGTAGCGCAGGCGCTGGAACCAGGGGTGGTCGATGAGCCGCAGCACCAGCGCATCGGGCACGGCGATGAAGCCGTAAATGGGGTCGTTGAGGATCTTGGTGGCCACGGTGCCGGTGCCTGGTCGGCGTCACCGCCGTACCTTGCACGGGCCGAAAGTAAACGCCACGGCGGCGCCCCTCCCCCCCACCATGAACGCGAGCATCCTCTGGGCCGACGACGAGATCGACCTGCTGCGGCCCCACGTGATGTTCCTGCAGGAGAAGGGCTACACGGTGGACACGGTGAACAACGGGCTGGACGCCGTGGAGAAGGCGGGCGGCAAGGAGTACGACATCGTGTTCCTGGACGAGAACATGCCGGGCCTCAGCGGGCTGGAGACGCTCACGCGGCTCAAGGGCCTGCGCCCGCAGACGCCCGTGGTGATGATCACCAAGAGCGAGGAGGAGCACATCATGGAGGAGGCCATCGGCAGCAAGATCAGCGACTACCTGATCAAGCCGGTGAACCCCAACCAGATCCTGCTGGCCCTGAAGAAGCACCTGGACGGGCGGCGGCTGGTGAGCGAGAAGGTGACCAGCGACTACCAGCAGCAGTTCCGTCGGCTGGGCATGCGGCTGGGCGACCGGCTGGGGGTGCAGGACTGGAAGGACCTTTACCAGGAGCTGGTGCGCTGGGAGCTGGAGTTGAGCCGCAACGCCGACCCCGGCATGGCCGGGATCCTGCGGAGCCAGTGGCGCGAGGCCAACGACCTGTTCAGCCGTTTCGTGGCCGACCGGTATGCCGACTGGGTGGGCGGCCGCGACGACGACGCGCCCCTGCAGAGCCACCAGCTGTTCAAGGCCCGGGTGGCCCCCCACATCGATGAGCAGCGGGGCCCGCTGTTCATGGTGCTGATCGACAACCTGCGGCTGGACCAGTGGCGCGTGCTGGAGCCCATCATCAACGAGCACTTCCGCGTGGAGGAGCAGGACCTGTTCTTCAGCATCCTGCCCACGGCCACGCAGTACGCCCGCAACGCCCTGTTCGCCGGCATGATGCCCGGGGAGATCGAGAAGCGGTTCCCCGGCAAGTGGATCTCCGAGGATGCCGAGGGCAGCAAGAATGCGCACGAGGAGGAGTTCCTGGCCGCGCAGTTGCAACGCCTGGGCAAGAACGTGAAGCACAGCTACCACAAGATCACCTCCCTGGCGCAGGGCCGCAAGCTGGCCGACAGCCTCGACAACCTGATGGGCAACGCGCTGAACGTGGTCGTGTACAACTTCGTGGACATGCTGAGCCACGCCCGCACCGAGATGGAGGTGATCCGCGAGCTGGCCGAGGACGACGCCGCCTACCGGAGCCTGACGCGGAGCTGGTTCGAGCACAGCCCCCTGCGCGACATCCTCACGGGCATCGCCGCGCGCAAGGGCCGCCTGGTGATCACCACCGACCACGGCACCATCCGCGTGGAGAGCCCCAGCAAGGTGGTGGGCGACCGCAACACCAACTCCAACCTGCGCTACAAGCACGGCCGCAACCTCACGTACGAGGAGCGCGACGTGCTGGTGGTGAAGGACCCGACGAAGGTGTTCCTGCCCCGCGCCAACGTGAGCACCACGTACATCTTCGCCCGGCACGACGCCTTCTTCGTGTACCCCAACAACTACAACCACTTCGTCAACTACTACCGCCACACCTTCCAGCATGGGGGCATCTCCATGGAGGAAATGATGGTGCCGGTGGTGTTGCTTTCCCCCCGTTGAGCGATGAGCACCATCCTTGTGATGCAGCGCCCCGAGGAGGCCGCCGACCTGGCCGCCGCCATGCTGCACGCCTGCCCGGAACGCCGGGTGTTCGCCTTCCGCGGTGAGCTGGGCGCGGGCAAGACCACGCTGATCAAGGCCCTGTGCGCCGAACTGGGCGTGGCGGACCAGGCCACCAGCCCGAGCTTCGCCCTGGTGAACGAGTACCGCCGCGGGGAGGGCGATGCGGTGTACCACTTCGACCTGTTCCGCCTGAAGGACGCCCTGGAGCTGGAGGGCATCGGCTTCGGGGAGTACATCGACAGCGGCAGCTACTGCTTCGTGGAATGGCCCGAGCTGGCCAAGGGGCAGCTGCCGCCGGACACCGTGCAGGTGCGTTTCGAGGTGACCCCCGACGGCACCCGCGCCATCCATCTGGAGCCATGAGCGGCAGCAGCGAGCTCCTCAGGCAGCTGGCGCGCGAGGTGGCGCTCGTGCCGCAGGAGGCCGTGCTGGAGACCGGCCGCCGCGGCCGCAACCTGTTCATCGGCATTCCCAAGGAGACCAGCTTCCAGGAACACCGCGTGCCCCTGACCCCGCAGAGCGTGGCGGTGCTCACCGGCCGGGGCCACCAGGTGCTGGTCGAGCGCGACACGGGGCGCGCGGTGCAGTTCCAGGACAGCGACTACAGCGAGGCCGGCGCCCGCGTGGTGGACAGTGCCGAGGAGGTCTTCCAGGCCGACCTGATCCTGAAGGTGGCCCCACCGGCGCACCGCGAGATCGAGATGCTGCGCCACCGGCAGATCCTGATCAGCGCCCTACAGCTCACCGTGCAGCCCAAGGACACCCTGCGCCGCATGATGGAGAAGCGCACCACGGCCGTGGCCTGGGACTTCATCAAGGACCGCGAGGGCATCTACCCCATCGTGCGGGCCATGGGCGAGATCGCCGGCACCACCAGCATCCAGATCGCCGGCGAGTACCTGGGCGCCGAGAAGGGCGGGCCCGGCCTGATGCTGGGCGGCATCAGCGGGGTGGCCCCCGCCGAAGTGGTCATCATCGGCGCGGGCACCGTGGGCGAGTTCGCCTGCCGCGCCGCCCTGGGCGTCGGTGCCAGCGTCAAGCTCTTCGACCGCAGCATCTACCGCCTGCGCCGGGTGCAGAACGACCTGGGCACCCGCATCTGGACCAGCGTCATCCAGCCCGAGGAGCTCAAGAAGGCCCTCCGCCAGGCCGACGTGGCCATCGGCGCCCTGCGCCCCGAACAAGGCCGCACGCCCATGGTGGTCACCGAGGAAATGGTGCGCGACATGAAGGCCGGCGCCGTGATCGTGGACGTCAGCATCGACCGCGGCGGCACCTTCGAGACCAGCGAGGTCACCACCCACACCGACCCCGTGTTCAAGAAGTACGGCGTCATCCACTACGGCGTGCCCAACATCGCCAGCCGGGTGCCCCGCACCGCCAGCTACGCCCTGAGCAACATCTTCGGGCCCCTGCTGCTGAGCATGGGCGACAAGGGCGGCTTCGACGAGCTGATCAAGTCCAACCTGGGCCTGCGCCACGGGGTGTACCTGTACAACGGCGCCCTCACCAGCGCCATCCTCGGCGAGGCCTTCAAGCTGCCCTACAAGGACCTCGACATCCTGCTGGCGGCCTTCTGAACACGCCGGGGCGCACTGCCCGGAGCTCACCCGGCCCGTGGGCCCGTGTCCCATGCGCGCACGCGGCACATCCCCGTCCGGTCCGATCTTTACCGCCCGCCCATGACCCTTTCGCGCCGACTCCTGCTCTTCGCCGTGGGCCTGCTCATCGGCGGCGCGCTGGCCTGGTGGTCCTTCGGGGAGCGCCTCACCAACGCGGCGTGGACCCCGCGCGAACGCATCAAGCTGCGCGTGGCCGCCACCCTGGTGCGCAGCACCGCAACGGCCGGTGC